>CAYXGP010000137.1:0-22674 GCA_964464515.1 uncultured Enterobacterales bacterium | reverse complement strand
ATCATCCTCGGGCATCGGACCCGGGTCGTGGATGATGATCATGCCAGCGTCGGGAGCCGTCTCGTAGTCAGGCCCGGTCTCATAGTCAGGCCCGGTCTCGTAGTCAGGCCCGGTCTCGGAGACCGGCTCGGCCGGAGCCTCGCCAGCCGGGCCCCAGTAGCCGTCGACCCACTGGTCGTAGGCGTCGTAGTGGCCCTCCACCCAGACGTACCCGTCGCGGTAGTCGTCGCGGTAGTAGCCGTCGACCCAGGTGTCGCCAGACCAGTGGCCGACCACGAAGACCACGCCAGCGCGCGCGGGAGAGAGCGGCCGCCAGTAGCCGGGCACCCACACGGCGCCGCGGTAGCGCCCGGAGACCCACACGTAGCCGGCGCGCGGCGTGGGGGTGTAGTGGGGCGACCACGGGCCGTAGTGCCGCACCTTCACCCGCGCGACCTGCCGCTTCGACGGGTGGTTCCGTCGAGGGGGAGGGCGGCGTGCTTCGGCGGGCGCGGAGCTGAGAATCAGGGCCGTCAGCAGGGAGAACATTCGGACCTCCGCAGCCGTCGATGCGGGAACGGCTGTGCCCGCGAGACGCAGCGCTCCCCTTGATTATTCGGCCCGAACGGCTCTTTCTTTTTCGGACACCTACGAGACGGGCGCTTCGCTCAGCAGCTCGCGCTTGTTCTCGACGTCGCGGTAGTCCTCTGCGGAGTCCAGCGGATCCTGCTGCTCGTCGATGACCGGCCAGGACGGCGTGAGGCGGGCGTTGATCTCGATGTACTCCTCCCACTCTTCTGGGACCTCGCTCTCCTCGAAGATGGCCTCCACCGGACACTCGGGCACGCAGGCGCCGCAGTCGATGCACTCTTCGGGATCGATCACGAGGAAGTTCTCGCCCTCGTGAAAGCAGTCCACCGGACATGCTGCGACGCAGTCCGTGAATTTGCACATGATGCAGGGCTCGGCGACGACATAGGCCATATTCTTCCTCGGGGCCTTGGGGGTTGAACAGCGCAGCGACCTTAACGCATGCGGCGCTGCTCGGGGCCCCTACTGGGAGATGAGCTTGGTCAGCGATCCGTACTGGCGGATCTTGAACCACGTCAGCTCGCCGTTCTTGAAGTACCGCAGAGCGACGTAGAACATCTTGGCGTAGTTGCTGGCCCAGGCGAGCGCGTACACCGGCTCGACGTTCTGCTTCCAGTGCTCGCGCTCGTCGAGCAATTTGCGGATGAAGCGACGGGGCACGAAGCTCTTGGAGGCCAGGCAGAAGATCGCCAGGTAGAAGCGGTCCTCGTCGCTGCGCGGCCAGTCCATGGAGACCCGGAACTGGTACCAGGCCTTGGTGTTCTGGCCCTCCACCAGCTCGGGCTCCAGGGTGCCGTCTTCCAGGGCCTTCTTCGTGAGGGCGGTGCCGGGAAAGTAGTTGAGCGAGTAGAAGTAGATGTCGTAGGGCCGCGGCAGCTCCAGCAGGAACTCGGCCGTCTCCAGCTTCATCTCCTCGGTGGCATGCGGGTTGTCGACGATGATGTCGTAGACGACGTTGAGCTTGAGCTTCTTGTTGGCCTCGGCGAAGCGCATGATGGCGTCGTTGCCAGGCGAGCGGTTGTGCAGCTCCTTGCTCTCCTTGCTGGAGCCGGACTCGATGCCCGTCTGCACGCGCACCAGCCCGACGTCCTTGAGGCGGCCGAGCATTTTGGGGCGCATCATCGGCGGGATCAGCAGGCACTCGAACGGCAGGCCGACGCGCCCGGGGTACTTCTCGATGAACTCGTTGAGCCACTCGTCGCCGAACGCGAACGAGGTGTCGTCGTCGATCTTCACGCGCGCGACCTTCGGGAAGGTGCGCTGCACGAACTCCAGCTCACCCAGGATGTGCTCGACGGAGCGCGCGCGGTAGAACTTCTTGCCCTTCTCGTCGTAGACGTCGCGGAGGATGGAGACGTAGCAGTACGAGCAGTTGTAGGGGCAGCCGCGCGAGAAGTAGATGCGGTACTCCGCCGTCCGCTTCCACGGCTCCATGTTCTGGATGGTCTCGCCCTCGATATAGAACTTGTTCTCATCGGCGACGTCGGGGTAGGGCAGCCAGTCGAGATCCTGGATGAGCGGCCGGGGCTCGTTGCGGAAGACGCCCTGGGGCGTGTTGGCCCAGATGTTCGGGATGTTCGTGGTGTCGCCGCCGGTGGCCATGGCGCGGCACAGGTCGACCGCGGCCATCTCTCCCTCGCCGACGCACAGGTAGTCGACGTCTGCGATGCAGTCCTCGGGCACCGAGGTGGGGTGGATGCCGCCCCACAGGATGGGGGTGTCGGGGAAGGCCGCCTTGAGCCGCTTGGTGGCCTCGAGGGCCATCGGGTACAGGCTCGACATGAAGCCCACGCCGATGAGATCGGCGCCGCTCTCGCGGATGATCTGCATCGCCTGCGCGAACTCCGACTCGGTGGGCATGGTCAGGCGGTTGTTCACCCAGTCCTTGAGGAAGATGATCGTCGTCTCGAAGCCGGCTCGCTTCAGCGCCGCGGAGACGTAGCGGATCCCCGCATTCTCTACGCTGTAGATCGTCATCAGCGCCACGCGGAATGGGCGCTGCTGTGTCGGCGCGGCTGTCCGAGCGGCGGCGGTCGGGGTCGAATTGGTCTGGAGCATGCCGTTCTTCTGTCAGGTAGGGGCTTCTGTCAGGTAGGGGCTTCTGTCAGGTAGGGGCTTCTGTCAGGCGGGGCTACTTCGGGGAAGCGCGGCTACCCGGTCAGCAGGCGCAGACCCGCGGTGGCCTTGCGTCGGAAGTCCTGGATGTTGCGGATCTGCAGGAGATTACGGGCGACGAACGCGGGTCGCCAGTAGAAGCGCCGATAGGCCAGCCCCAGCAGCTCCCGGAGCTCCTCGCGCGTGAAGTACTCGTCCCACACCTGGGCCTTGAATTCCTCGCTCGGCGACCGCATGAACTCGACCCAGGGGTCGAGTTCCAGCACGCCGTCGCGCACCCCCTCGTCGTACAGGGTGGTGCCCGGAAACGGCGTGAGGATGTTGTACATCACGAAGTCGGGCTTGAGCTTGATGCTGTAGTCGATGGTGGCGAGGACGTCGTCGCGCACGCGCTCGGTGGGCGTGCCGATCATGAAGTACGCGACGGTGTGGATGCCGACCTCGCGACAGAGCCGGAAGGCGTGCTCGATCTCCAGGCTGTTGACGTCCTTCTTGAGGCGCAGCAGGCCCTCCTCGGTGCCCTGCTCGACGCCGAACTGGATGCGGCTGCAGCCGGCGGCCTTCATCTTCTCGAGCAGCGGTCGATCGACGCCCTTCACGCGGAACCGCACCGTCCAGGAGAACTTCTGCCCGCGCTTGATGATCTCGTCGCAGAGCTCGTGTACGCGGCGGTTGGTGATGTTGAAGGTGTCATCGACGAAGTAGATCTCGCGGATGTCGAGCGCCAGGCAGGCGTCGAGCTCGTCGCAGACGCGCGACGGGCTCATCGCGCGGTACCGGTGCCGTGGCGTGTTGCAGAAGGTGCAGCGGTACGGACACCCGCGGCTGCTGATCATGGTGGTGAAGACGCCGCCCTCGCCCATCACGTCGTAGTAGCGGCTGTAGTCGATGAGGGAGCGATCGAGGATGGGGTAGTCGTCCAGATCGTTGCTGAAGTAGACGTCGTCGGTGGGAATGGGATCGTCGGGGTGCGCCATGATGCCCGGCAGCCCCCTGGCCTCCTCGCCGCGCTCCCAGACGGTCAGCAGATCGAGCATGGGCTGCTGGCCCTCGCCCTTCACCACCGCGTCGACATGCGGCAGGCCCACGGACTCCGCGGGGAAGTCGTTGATGTGCGGACCGCCCAGGACCACGCGCTCCACGCCAGCGCGCTTGGCGGCGGCGATGGTGTTGTGGACGTCCACGAGCTGCACGGTGAACGCGGTGATGCCCACGACATCCGGCGCGAACGCCCGCACCCGCTGCTCGACCTCGGAGTACTCGAGGTTGTCCAGCTGCGCATCGAGGAGCTGGACCTCATGGTCGGACTGCGCCACGAGGAACTGCGCGATCGAGAGCAGCGCCAACGGCGGGTACGACAGATTCTCGGCCTCGACCGCCTCGGGCACCTCACTCTCGACGGTGTGGCGGGCCGGCGGCCGGATCAGCATCACGCGCACGTCAGGCTCTCCTACCTGTGGGGGTCCCGGATCAACCTGCCCCAGCGGGGGGATCGCGTCAATGGCCAGCCGGCCTGCTACCCAGCGATCCCCAGATCCCCGAGCCGCTCCTGTCCGCCGATCCCACCTGTGCGGAGAGTCTGAACACCGCCGACATCTGGTTCGTCGGTGAGCGCGAGGGTGACTCCGCCGGCTCGCTGGACGCGCTCGAACGCCATCCCCTGGAGCGCCTGTCGTGGTCGCGGGTCAAGGCGCTGTACTGGAACCGGCGCGAGGGTCCGTACCGAGACGGCGAGCCGGTCGGGTCTCGCCTCCGTTGGGGAGCGGGCGTGGCTCCCGTTGGGGTGAAGAGGTGTAGAGTGAAGGAGAGGAGTCCGTCATGAGCCAGCCGAAGATAGCCCCGACAACCCCCGGAACCACATCGGAGAAGATCGAGCAGGGCAAACGCGACCAGCTCGCGCGCCTGATCGCCCAGACCGGCAGCGAGGAAGAGGGACGACGGCTCTATGACCTGATCAACGAGAAGATTCGGCGCAGCGGCCAGACTCCGCGCCCGATTGGGATCCGATGATCATCCTCCTCGATGAGAACCTGGGCTACCGAGACCGCGCCACGGTAGCCGCGGGTGGTCACGAGGTGTACTGCGTGCAGCGGCGTACTTCCGGGCGCGCTCGACCACGAGGTGCTCGCCTACGCCAGCGAACTGGGTGCAGTGCTGGTGACGGGCGACATCACACATTTCTACCAGTACATGTCCTGGGAGGAACGTTCGCAACCATCGGTGCTGGCGCTCTGGGAGTGGCCGAATGGCACCACGGGCGGGTCCCTGTTGGTGCAGGCGGTCCGTGCAGCGCTTGCCGATAGCGACTGGGCCGCTCAGCTCCAGGCCGGAGCGCTGGGCCTCATCGGATATCCACCGAGTCTCCGATACATCGAACGCCATCCCCTGGAGCGCCTGTCGTGGTCGCGGGTCAAGGCGTTGTACTGGAACCGGCGCAAGGGTCCGTACCGAGACGGCGAGCCGGTCTGGGACTCGACCACACAGCGGATCCACGCAGACGGTTGGGCGTGGCGACATCGACTGGCGCTGCACGACACCGGCTTGCTCGAAGAGGCAGAGCCACCGCTCTGGGGTGGAGCTGAATGCTCGGCGTGGCGGGCGCCAATGCTGAGATCGGGCTTCAGCCCGTTGGAAAGCGATCACGGATCGTGAGATCCCGTAGTCGCGAAATCGTGAGTGCGATTTCGAGTGACCAGTGAGCAGGTCGAGGGAGAGCGACGAGCCCCTCAAACGTCGAGCCAGGCCCGCCGCACAACCACCTCCGCGATCTCCTCCACCGGCCCCCGCTGCCAGATCGAGAAGTCCTCACCGACACCCACTTCGAGGGTGCCGCCGGGCATCTCCATGTTCACCCGAGCGTCCACCCACCCCTGACGAAACGCCGCCGCCGCTGCCGCACACGCCGACGACCCGCTGGCCTCGGTCACCCCGGCGCCCCGCTCGAAGATACGCAGGGCGATCCGCCGCCGATCGAGCACCACTGCGAACTGCACGTTGGTGCGGTTGGGGAACAGCGGCGAGACCTCCAGCGCGGCGCCCCAGGTCGGCCAGGGCAGCGCGTCGAGGTCGATGCCGACCGGAAAGAACGCGACGCAGTGCGGATTGCCCATCCCGACCGCGGTGATCTCCAGGGACCGTCCAGCCACCAGGACCGGCTCCCGATCCAGCGGGCGTGTGCACGGCACGTCGGCAGGCGAGAAGACCGCCCGCCCCATCTCCACCCGCACCATCCCGTCCTCGGTGACAGCGCACCGTGAGACCCCGCTGGGCACCTCGATCGTGAATTCGAGCGGCGCGCCTCGGTGATCGACCAGAAACCGCGCGAAGATACGCAGCCCGTTGCCGCTCTTCTCGGCCTGCGAGCCGTCGGGGTTCCAGATGCGCAGCCCGAAGTCGGCCCGCTCGCTGATAACCGGCTCCAACACGCCGTCTGCACCGATCCCTCGGTGGCGGTCGCAGAGCCGACGGGCCCCCGCGGCGTCCAGAGGCTCCCCGGTGGTCAGCACGAGGTAGTCGTTGCCGAGACCGTGGCTCTTGATAAGTCGCATGTCCCGCTCAGATGTTCCTGTTCACCGGCCCACTCTCGTTGAGAGGCCAATACGGTGGGGGTGCCCGTGCTCCGTGTAGATCCCCGTAACCGCAGCGCCCAGCAGCTGCGGAAATCCCTCGCCCAGCACGTAGATCTGGACGCCCTCCCCGACGATCTGTGTCTGGTGATCGGCGGCGACGGCTGGATGCTCCGGTGCATCCACGAGCTGGGCGACGCCGAAGAGGGGCCGGCCTTCCTCGGCCTCAACCGCGGCCATCTGGGCTTCCTGCTCAACGACGTCGATGACATCGCGGACGTCGCGCGAGATCTGGCGGAGAGTCGCTGGACGATCCACCGGTTCCCGCGGCTGCGGATGACCGCGAGCGGGCCCGACGACGCGCCCTTCTCGGCGACCGCGATCAACGATCTGTACGTCGAACGACAGACCGGGCAGGCGGCCCACCTCCGTATCTGTATCCAGGGCATCTCGGTGGTCGAGCGGCTGGTCTGCGACGGCGTGCTCGTCGCCACCGCGCTGGGCTCGACGGCGTACTCGTTCTCGGCGGGCGGGGTCCCCTGCCACCCGCTGGCCCAGGTCGTTCAGCTCACGCCGATCTGCCCGCACCTGCCGCGTCTGTCGCCGATCGTGCTGCCGATCGACGCCGAGATCACCGTCGAGGTGCTGGCCCAGGAGCGGCGGCCGGTGAGGGCGGTGGCTGACGGGGTGGAGCAGGGCACGGTTCGTCGGGTGGAGGTTGGACCGGCGCGGAGTGACGTGCGGCTGGTTTTTCTGGAGGGTCATAATTTCACACGTACGATGGTGCGGAAAGTGGTCAGGCAGAGCTGATGGATTCACGCATGAATGCTGTAACTCGACTCACGCATGAATGCCTTCAAACGACTCGCACATGAATGCTGCCCCTGATTCGCGCACGAATGCGTCACACGATTCACGCATGAGTGCTTGAATGGAATTCAGGACGAAATGCGCGAGCACGCCGACGCAACTCAGGCGGCGACTGAAAGGGTCGTTCCAACGCTCAACCAGAACGACTGCTCCACAGCGGAAGCACAGCTCCGCAGCGAAAACCGAACGAGACACGCGACCTGAAATCAGGCCCCCTCACCCGGGTCGCCGCCCGAGTGACAGGTGATACAAAGCGCCCATGATCCTGTGGCTGCTCGCCTGCCAGACCGTTGAACCGCCGGTGCCTCGCCCCGCGCAGCTCCTCTCCCTCACCCCGACCACCATGACCACGCCCGACGGCACCCTCCACGGCGGCGAGGTGGTCTCCTTCCACCAACAGACCGCGGCGGACGTCGCCCTCGGTCCCGGCCTCTACACCCTCTCGGTGCTCGCGGGGGCTACGGACGTGAACGGAGAGCCCGGCGTCCTGGAGGCCCACGTCGGCGACGAGCGGGTCGCCTCCCTCTCCGTCCCCCCCGGAAGCCCGCGCTGGATCGAGGCGGTCTTCGGCATGGCCCGGCCGACGTTCGCCACCCTGCACCTCCGCTTCACAAACGACCACCATGACGCCGACGGAGACCGCAACCTGCGGCTCGATCGCGTCCGGCTCACCCGGACCGCCGCCCCTCCCCCCGAGCAGCGCGCCGCGCAGCTCCGCGACAGCCTGGCCGGCAGCAACCTGGTCCTCATCAGCCTCGACACCCTGCGCCCCGACCACCTGTCCGCCTACGGATACCACCGCGAGACCAGCCCCAACATCGACGCCCTCGCGGCGTCCGGGGTGCGCCTGGACGGGGCCACCGCCGCCTCGCACTGGACCGCGCCGAGCCACGCGACCCTGCTCTCGGGCCTGCACCCCAGCGAGCACGGCGTGACCACCGACGCCGCGCGGATGTCGCCCGACGTCACGACCCTGGCCGAGGTGCTCTCGGAGGCGGGCTGGCGAACCGGAGGCTTCACCGGGAGCTACTTCGTCACCGAGCTGCTCGGGCTGCGCCAGGGATTCGAGACCTGGGCGGAGCAGCCCGCGCCCTGCTCGGAGGGGTTCGCGGCGGCGATCGACTGGATGCAGGCGCAGGAGGCGCCGTTCTTTTTGTTCGCGCACACCTACCAGACCCACGCACCCTACTCACCGCCGCCGCCCAATGATCGGATGTTCACCCCCGCCGGCCCGCTGCCGAAGCGCGCCGTCACCGGGCAGTTTCGCAGCCCGGGCCCGCCGCCCACCCCCGCCGAGTTGGAGGCCCTGATCGGCCTGTACGACGGCGAGATCCGCACGGCTGACGACTGCGTGGGGGAGCTGGTCGAGGCCCTGGGAGAGCGCCGCGATCGCACCCTGGTGGTGATCACGTCCGATCACGGAGAGCAGTTCATGGAGCACGGCGGCTTCGGGCACGGTCGCCTTCTCCCTGTGCTCCTCCGCGTGCCGCTCATCCTGTCCCACCCCCTGCTGCGCACCGCCGCCGACGCCGCCCTCTCCCAGCCGACCGGGGCGGTCGATGTGGTCCCCACCCTGCTCGATCTGCTCGGGGTCGAGCCCCCACCAGGTCTTTCCGGGCAGAGCCTGGTGCCGATGATGACCGGGACCCCGCGGCCCTCCCCGGTCGCCTTCTCCAGCTCCAGCGTGCGCGGTGAGCACGCAGCGCTCCGAGACAGCAGCGGCCACTTCGTCCGACTGGCTGATGGGGAGCGTCTTCTGGAGAGCGACCCCGTTCTCGGCGAGCACGACGCCCTGCACAGCGCCGACCCGGCGCGACTCGACGCCTACCGTTCCGCCCTCGCAGACTGGCAGGCGTCCACCCCGCTCCGCGCGACTCCGCATGTCGCAGATTTCTCTGATGAGAGCCTCGAGGCGCTCCGGGCGCTGGGGTATCTCCGCGCAGAGTAGGTGACGCAGAGCGCGGGTCTACTTCTTCACGGAGTACCGAATCACCATGTTCTCGCCGCCGCGCCGCAGCTTCACCTTGAACGAGCCGGCCTTCTTGACCGAGCGGTAGCTCGCCCACGCCGCCGTGAGCGATGTGATGTCGCGACCGTCGACCTCATAGACCACGTCGCGTCGCTTGAACCCGGCCGCGCGGGGTGCGCACGCCACCCGCGTGAGTCGCAGACCGACCTTCTTCCCGGAGCGACTCGTGGCCCAGCTCGCGCTCCCCTGCCGAGACGCCCGATCCATGTCGCGGATGTAGCGCTCGACGAAGCCGTTGCTCAGCGTGTAGCGGGTCGGTGAGTGTTTGGTGACGCCGGAGTAATTCGGACAGCGTTTCTTTTTCTTCTTCTTTGCCGGGGGTTTGCTTGTCTGGGGCCTGGTCTTCCTGGGGGTGGCGACGAACGGAGAAGACTCGCCTGTGGTGGGCACCTCTGGTGTCTCGCCGGTGTCACCAGCCGGCTCCGGGGCCTCCTCGGGCGCGACCTCTGGCGTCTCCTCCACTTCAAGGGCGGGCTCCTCCGGCTCCGGCGCTGCGGGGGCCAGCTCGGGCTCCGGCGCCTCTGCCAGCATGTGCCGAACGGCGAACCCGGTGGCCACCGCCATCCCTCCCATCAGGAGCAGCGTGCAGCTCAGGGCGAGGAGGATGCGGCGGTCCACGGGTCACCTGCGATGCGATCTCCGTAACGAGCTCTCCTATCCGGGCGGCTCGCTCTCCCCGGTCGGCAGCTCCCCGGCGATCTTCCAGTGCGTCATCCACCCCAGCGGCACCACCGCGAACGCCGCCACCGTCACGAGGGTCAATCCCAGCACGATCATCTGACCGAGGGACTGCACCCCCTGACTCGACGCGAACGTCAGCGACGCGAACGACAGCACCGTAGTCGACGCCGAGAGCCCGGCTGCCCAGCCGGTGGTGGAGAGCGCCCAGCGCACGCGCCCGGGTCCCTCCTCGCGCAGCCGGTGCAGGAGGTGGATGACCACGTCCACGCCGATCCCCATCAGGATGGGGATCCCCACGAAGTTGACGATCGAGAGCTTGATGCGGAACAGCGCCATCCCGGCCCCGGCCCACGCGAGGCCGACCACCAGCGCGCTGACCGCGCCCAGCGCGCGGAGCGGGCTGCGCAGATCGAGGGTGGAGATGAAGAACACCCCTACCAGAGCGATGATCGCCACCCGGGGGGCGTCGCCGTGGACCAGTCGGTACAGCACGGCGGTCGCCAGGAACTCCCCGGCGGCCGGGCGATCGGGCACCCACTCCTTCAGCGCGTCGAACAGCTTCACGTTCTCGCGGAAGTCCCACATGTTGCCGTCGGGGATGATCATCATCCGGTGCTTGCCGGCGTTCGCGCCCAGCACATGGCGCAGCGACCCCGGCAGATCCTCGGCGGTGATCGCGGCCAGGGGCGTCTCAGATATGCGCGCGAGGTTCTGCTGCACCTGCGCCGGCAGGTACCGCATGTTCTCGTCGCGGGACAGCTCGGCGATCTCCTCCAGCACCGTCAGTCGCTCCTCCTGGTCGGCGGGCAGGATCGAGTACAGGGACAGCAGCCGGCTGATCACGGGGATCTCGCCGTGCTCCAGGGCCGCGGACAGCCGCTCGTGATCCGCCGCCAGCGTGGCCTGATCGGGGTAGCTCACGACCACCGGGGCGTAGCTGTCGCGGGCCAGCTCACGCTCCTCGTCGGCCAGCTCCGCGTACGACAGCCCCTCGCGGCGCAGCTCGCTCATGTCGTACTGGAATGAGACGTTGCGCAGCAGAAACAACGCCGCGATCGCCGCCAGGATCGCCCCCATCAAGCCGAGCGGCGCGAGCCGGTACGTCGGCGGGGCGCCGCGGGGCGCGGGGGAGATCCTGCGCAGCGGCACCGCCCGCGGCTGGCTCTCGCGCCACAGGATGAGCAGCGGAAGGGTGGTGAGCACCGCGGTGAGGCAGAGCAGCACCCCACCCGAGAGGATGGTGCCGAGCTGCTGGAAGCCCTGGAAGCCCGCGGTCCACAGCGCGCAGAAACCCACCGCGCTGGTGATCGCTGCGGTCGCGCACGGGGGCCCCGCGGCGTCCCACGCGCGGGCGACGGCGTCGCGCAGCTCCCCTCCCCCTGCGCGCTCCTCGCGGTATCGGGAGTACAGGTGGATCGAGAAGTCCACGCCGAGCCCCACCAGCACCGCCGCGAAGAACGACGTGAACGTGTTGAGCGTACCCACCACAACGCTCATGAAGCCCAGCGTCCACAGCGTGCCGACGATCAGGGGGCCGAAGATCAGCAGCACCGCGCGCAGGTCGCGGAATGCGCCGCCCACCAGCGTCAGCACCATCACGAAGCTGGCGACCGCTGTCCAGCGCAGATCGTAGATGATGCCCTCGACGTCCTCGACGGCGTGCCGGTAGGCGCCGCCGATCCAAGCTACGCGCAGACCGCGCGCCGCGGGATCGAGCGCGTCGAGCGTCCTGGTGATCTCCGCCATGAACGGCCGGGCGAAGGCGGGATCGTACGGGCTGCCCGTGGGGCGCACGAGCACGCGGCCCAGCCCCTGATCGGGAGAGAACGCCGCGGTGCTGGTCCCGCCCGAGTTGAGCTTCTCCGTGAGCGGCCCCAGATCGAGCAGCCGCGACGCCAGGAAGGGGTTGGACACCGCCGGCCCGATCGCCACGGCCCCCCGCAGCCGATCGCGGATGAGCGACAGCTCCGGCACGGTGAGCTGGAGCAGCCCCAGCCGCCACGCGAGCTCCGGAGGGATGTCGTACAGCGCGTACTCGACCTCGGGCATCGCCTCCAGGCGCGCCGAGAGCTGCCGCATGAAGGCGTCAACCGCCTCCGGCTCTTCACCCTTGACGCTGATGCTGAGCAGGTTGACCCCGCCCTCCTCGCGGTTGATCTGCTGGATGGCCTGCGTCGTCGGATCGTCAGGAGGGAGCAGCTCGAGGATGTTGGGATTGACCGTGAGCCGGAGACCCATCAGCAGACCCACGGTGGTCAGCGCCGTGATCAGCAGACCCGACAGCCGCGGCCGTCGCATCACCGTGAGCGCGAGGCGACCGAAGACCCCCGGCCCCTGTCGCGCAGCAGCCGGGTCGCGGTCCCCCGATGTGGTCATTCCCGACGCTCCGGCGCTCGCTCTATATCCGTGGCGCGCACCCTATCCCGTGGCGCGCTCCGCAACGACCCCGCTGTCTGGGTGATGGCAGAGCGTTCCATTCTGGATCGTATCAATCCCGGCACATGTATCCACTTCGATACGCCATCGAGACCCCTCGACCGACGGCGCCAGGCCGACTTTCGGCCAGCGCGAGGGCAGAAAGCCTTGGTACGGAACCTGCATGAGGAGTCTGCACGGTCCTACAGACACCCTGCAACGGAGTCCACACCATGAATTCCGGCGTCACGCTTCGATTCCCTTCGTTCCGGCAGAGCAGCGCCGCCCGCGCGCTCACCACAGAGCCAACGGCAGAGGACGGCCAGCGGGATGATCGCCAACAGAAGGTGCTCGAGTACTACCCGCTCGTCCGCACCATCGCGTGTCGCATGGCTCGGCGGCTGCCCGCATCGGTCGAGATCGACGACCTCATCAACGTCGGTGTCCTGGGCCTGATGGACGCCATCGATCGCTTCGAGGAGGCGCGCGGCGTCCCCTTCAAGGCGTACGCCGAGATTCGCATCCAGGGCGCCATGTATGACTCCCTCCGCAGCGAGGACTGGGTCCCGCGCAGCGTCCGTCGCAAATTCAACCGCATCGAGCAGGCCCGCACCCAGCTCACCAACAGCCTCGGCCGCACGCCCGATCGGGACGAGGTCGCCGACCGGCTGGGCACGTCCGTCCGCGAGTACGAGGCGCTTGCCCGCGACGCCCGCATCACCCGGCTGGTCTCGCTCGACGTCTCCACCACCGAAGACGGCCATACGCCCCTGGTCGAGAACCTCCCCCGCGACGAAGACTCCGCCGAAGACGCCATCTGCAACCGCGAGCTGCGCGGCGAGGTCGTCCACGCCGTCGGGTGCCTGCCCGACCGCGAGCGCACCGCCGTCACGATGTACTACCTCCAAGGCGTCACGCTCCGGGAGATCGGTCGGCAGCTCGGCGTCTCAGAGTCACGGGCGTGTCAGCTCCGCGGCCAGGGGATCAAGCGGCTCAAGTACCGGCTGCGCGAGGTCGGCGAGTAGGGGCCATTGGGAGAGCAACCGAATCACCAGGGCAGGGAGCGCGACGAGATGAATGGCCGCTCCCGCCTGCGGAGCGAAGCCGAGGTCGGGGATGCTGGATCTTTCAGTCCAGGATGCCGAGCTGACCCTGGCATCTGAACGGGCCTGCAATCACGACCCGTTGCCGCTGATGGTCACAGTGCCACCGACGTTCGACTCACCGATGGCATCTCGAAGCGCCTCAGCATCGGAGGTCGAGAGACTTGAGTTGTCGGTTACCGTGAAGTCGCCCCCCAGAGACTCAACATTGTGCAATGCACTGACTTCTGTCAGGGAGATGTTGTCGTCGATGAGGAGATCTCTTCCGATGGACGAGAGGTTGTCCATGTCTCCCATGTTCTCGAGGGAGTCATTGTCCTCGATCTTGAAGTCGCTTCCGACGGAAGTGAGGCTACCAAAACCATCGAGATCCACAACCGATATATTGTCCTGTATCCTCAGAGTGCTGCCGACTGTCTCCAAGCTCTCAAAGCCGCTCAGGTCCACGAGGAGAGGGTTTTCGTTGATTGAGAGTTCTCTCGAAATGGACTGTAAGCTCTCCAACCCGTTTACATCCGCGAGCGTTGCGTTATCGGAGACATAGAGGCTCTCGACGGAGGTCAGATCACGCAGACCCGTCAGACTCGTCAACAGATCATTCTCGTGGATGTAGAAATAATCGGTGGTGGTGAGGTTCTCCAATCCGGCGAGGTTCTCCAGCGCGTCATTATCATAGATCTGGAATGTACTCGTGGTGGTCTCGAGGCTGTCCAGACCGGAGAAATTCACCAGTGAGTCGTTGTCATACATCGTCAAGCTACCCATGGACGCGACATTGTCCAACCCGCTCACGTCCACGAGGGAGTCGTTGTACGCAAAGAGCAGGTCATCGATGAATGTGAGGCCCTCGAGTCCGGTCATGTCCACCAGTGAGTCGTTGTAGTAGACGTCGATGTCTGAGTTGATGTACGTCACGTTCTCCATGCCTGCCAGATCGACCAGGGAGTCGTTTTCGTAAAGCTGGAGATCGCCCCAGATAGTGGCAAGACCATCCAACCCATTCATATCGACCAGGGAGTCGTTGTAGTAGACCAGAAGGGCCCCGATGTACTCAACGTTGTCCAATCCGCTCATGTCGACCAGTGAGTCGTTGTCGTTGATTTCCACAAGGCTCCATGCGTACTGGAGGCCCTCCAACCCAGTCAGGCTCCCCAACGAGGGGTTGCCGGTGATGGTGAGGCTACTGTTGATCTCGGACAGGTTATCCAGCCCGGTCAGCTCCACCAACGAAGCATTGGATCCGATGTTGACTTCGATCCCCACGGACTCGAGGCAACTGAGTCCCGATAAAGTGGTCAGTTTGGTGCTCGAGATCGACAGCGAACCCTCGATATCTGTGTAGCAGAGGCAGAAGTCCTCCAAATCCGCGTCGGTCGCAGGGCTGTAATTTCCCGACCAGGTCTGACCGCCGAGGGTCATGCTGGCGTCACTGTCGTCACAATCGCTATCACAGGTGGTGACCCCGTCTCCATCGGCGTCGTCCAGGTTCAGCGCAGCATCATCGTCATCGCAGTCGCCGTCGCAGGAAGAGAGCCCGTCTCCATCGACGTCATCCAGGTTCAGCGCCGCATCGCTATCATCGCAGTCACCATCACAGGAAGAGAGCCCATCGCCGTCGACATCGTCCAGGTTCAGAGCTGCGTCACTATCATCGCAATCACCATCGCAGGACGTCAGTCCATCGCCGTCGGCGTCATCCAGGTTCAAGGCGATATCACCATCATCACAGTCGCCATCACAGGTGGTGACCCCGTCTCCATCGGCGTCGTCCAGGTTCAGCGCAGCATCATCGTCATCGCAGTCGCCGTCGCAGGAAGAGAGCCCGTCTCCATCGACGTCATCCAGATTCAGCGCTGCATCGCTATCATCGCAGTCACCATCACAAGATGTCAGACCGTCTCCATCGGCGTCGTCCAGGTTCAGAGCTGCGTCACTGTCATCGCAATCACCATCTGCCTCGCTGTACCCATCCCCGTCGCCATCCACGTTCGTCCCGGTGGCAGTCCCGGTGCCGGTGGTGCCTCCTGTTGTCGTTGACGCTCCTCCAGTAGTCCCCGGACTGGTGACCGTGCCCCCTGTTGTACTGGCGCCGGTGTCGCCATCGCTCTTGGTGCTGCAGCCAAGGCTGAGGAGCGATAGAACGGGAAACAGAAGGGGCAGATTCATCGAGAAGGTATTACGCACTTTCATCTCCGAGTGGATATTCGTGAGCTTCAGCGTCCGCAGATCGGCGCGCTGTCCAACACGTTGAGCAAAGGGACAGGGTCCACGGACGAGCCGCTCCCACAGCGGCTATCATCGTCAGGGATGACGGTATAGGAGATCGCGTGAACGCCAGAACCTGAGGGATAGAATTCATCACCGAAGTCGCCTGGTACTCGACACAGCGCGTTCCAGCGCTCCATCTCTCCCCATGAGGATTCACCTGGAATCGCGACCGCCAATAACCGGGGCTCACTCAGCTCGGGATGAATGACCGGGTGCATTTGTCCCAGGGAAGCCTCTCTGGTGATCCGATCACTCCCGCCAGGAGGTGGCCAAATCAGGAACCCCCTCCCCTCTGCCGTCACGCTGAATACCCGAACCCGGGCGGGTGCATCGACAAACACCGAGGCAGAGACCGGCTCTCCCTCACAGAGCTGCCCATCGCCGATGGGCATCGAGACAACGACCTGCGGACCATCCCCGGTCCGCTCACCAAGGGAGAGCCCGAGCGCCGAGTCTGTCTGACAGGAAGACGACTCCTCCAGGTCCATGCCCGCGAAGCTGGATGACACGCGGTACCCTCCCAAAGGGAGGCTCGCCCCGCGCTCCGTTCTCTTGAGATCCATATGGATAAAGACATCTGTCGGGCCGCGAGACAGCGTTGTGCGCAGCGTATACGCCTCCGGATCGGCTTGATCGAGCAGGGAGAAGCTCCTTCGCGAGGTCGCACTGGCAAGAGATGACATGGTCATATTGTATATCAAGCTGCCCCCTGGTTTTGCGATGCAACCGTCACTCCACCTCGGAGAGTCTACAAAGAGATCACGCCGACTGTCTCGCCGTGGAATGTGCTGAACGACCGCCGCGATCCCGTCCTGAAGCTCCACTTCTCGGGCCACCTGGGCGCGTTGTTCGCTGCCGCGCCGAGTATAATGTTCGCGAAAAGCAAAGTAGGTGGGTGATTCAAACGTGACAGATGACGAACTCTGCTTTGAACCCTTTGCCTTTATCGAGACCGGTACAGCCTCAATGATGGCCGAAGCATCCACACTCCCCCCGACGGTCGAGGCTGCTTGGATGACCCCGTCACGCGCCTCCAGATACTCCCCCACAAACCGCCCCCGACATTCGGTCGGTCGCTGTTCGCAGCAGCTCGTCAACGACTCGGCGTCATAGCGCGCCACCAATCGACCCGTGAGCGTGTAGCGCACGAGCGCGAGGTCCTTCTTCTCGGCGCCCACACCGAGAGACACGGCGTCGAACCCGAGGCGCAAGGCCATCGCCTTTTCCACTTCGACCAGCTCTTCATGAACCACGCTCGGGACCTCGACTCGCTCCCATGCGATCTCAGCCGAGCAACCCAATGCGATCGCCTCAAGCTCACTGGTCACCGGAACGCCATTTTCAAAGAACCGACCGATAAACCCGGTTGGGTTGGTGTCTGGAACCTCCCGGAGGTGAAGCGACTTCGCGAGCGGAAGAAGGACGGGATCATCGGCGTGGGCAATACCCGACACCAAACAGGAAAGCAGGATGCAGATGTTAACGACAGCACCGCCAACCGTCACAGACCCGGCCCCCCCGCGATCACATAAACCGTCCCTGTGCTCCCCCAACCACGAACCTCCCGGCCGTGGGCCCCGACGGCGAGATCATCGTAGCCGTCACCGTCACTGTCGCCGATGGTCGTGATGGCCCCTCCCGAGTAGTCGGTCTGCGACTCTCCCAGTAAGCGTGCTGTCGAGTCCTCCACGAGCGAAAGCGTCCCGGTAACCGGTCCGTACAACAGATAGGTCACCCCGGCCTCGTCATTAATATCTGTATCTCCAACAAGGAGGTCATCGAACCCATCTGCGTTGACGTCCCCCGCGGATGAAACAGACTCGCCAGCCTTCCCACTACCGTCACCCTCCAATCTGGCGCTGGCGGTCGAGAAGTCAGCGGTCCCGCTAAGCGGTCCCAGGATCAGGTACGCTCCTTCTGTCGTGGCTGTCCCCATACCCATGTACGGGCAACCAACGATCACGTCATCGTAACCGTCGTCGTTTACATCTCCCGCACCTGCCACCGAGGAGCCAGCCCAATCTTCAGAGTTCTCCGAGACTCGGATAGCGTCTGCGTCGGATAGGTCGTGCGCTCCAGAGGCCGGCCCGTTGAGAATATAAGCAGCCCCCCCGGATGATCCCGCCGTGTCTTCATACGGCGCACCGACGATGATATCGTCCAGTCCATCTGCGTTGACATCCCCGGCTCCGCCCAGGGACGCACCTGCTTGATGGCCTGCAGCGCCCGTGAACACGCCATCCGGACCTGACGAACCGATATCTCCAGTTGCGCTTCCATAGTAAGCATAGACGATCCCCGCGTCTGTGCCCCCACTGTCGTCATCGGGTATCCCAATCAGGATATCCCCAGCTCCGTCCCCGTTTATATCCCCAGCGGTGGCCACGATCTCACCGTCCAACCAAGAATCGGCGCTGGTGTCCTGTAGGACTCCGCTCATGGGGCCGAAAAACAGGAAGGCCTCATTGTTATAAGAGTCCCCAACGATCACATCGAATTGACCATCCGAGTTGGCGTCGAATCCTCCCGCTACCGACGTTCCTGCGTGGCCAGACCCGATCAGCGTAGCATGTACCGTGGTCAAAGATACGCTCCCGGAAAACGGCCCGAGGACCAGATAGGCTCCGCTCATGCCCTTCGCCCCTATCCAGAGATCTGCGAGTCCGTCTCCATCGACATCTCCAGCTGCTGAGACTGCACTCCCAGCGCCATCAGCTTGCTGGACACCCTCGAGCATAGCGGTTTCGCTGAGTTCCATATCCCCATAGAATCCGCAGTCCACCGCCAGTTGATCGCAGTCGTTGTCGAGACCATCACCACAAATCTCGCTCTCTGCGGGGCTGACGCTTGCACTGTCGTCGTCACAATCCGTCGCATCCTCTGTGTAGCCCGAAGGGGGGTCGCACGCCTGAGTGGTCGATTCAACGTCACCGTAGCCGTCGCCGTCGCCGTCCGAGTACCAGGTACTCTCGCCGGACGCCTCTGAGTCTTCGTTATCTGCGAGACCATCACAGTCTTCATCGACATCATCGTCGTCGCAGATCTCTGCGGCATCAGGAGAAATATCCGGATCGCTGTCGTCGCAGTCCGATGAGTCTTCGATCAGTCCCTCCGGCCACAGGCAGGCGCTGACTTCGCTGTCTGGATCGCCGTATCCGTCCTCATCCGCGTCGGTGTACCAGGTTGGTGCTCCCACCAACGATTCGTCCTCATCATCGATCAGCGCATCACAGTCGTTGTCGATCTCATCGCAGACTTCGTCGGCACCAGGGTTGATCGCGACGTCCTCTTCATCGCAATCGCCGGATTCCGCAGCATGTCCGTCTGGCTGATCGCACGCCTCGACACTCTCGGCGTCAAGGCCATAGCCGTCTCCATCTGCGTCAGCATACCAAGTGGGTGGGGTCACACCCTCGTCAACGTCTCCGTCACAATTATCGTCGGACTCATTACAGCGCTCTTCTGCGTCAGGGTGAACCTCCGCATCTCCGTCGTCACAGTCTCCAGATACGGTGGTGAACCCCTCCACACGTTCGCATCGCTCGATCGATGGCTCCTCTCCGTAGCCGTCGCCATCAGCGTCGATATACCAGATAGCGCCAGGATGTGCAGACGCGTCGGTATCATCACAGTCAGAGGCGTCGTCAACGTAACCGCTGGGCGGATCGCAGCTCTGGGTGCTGTTTTCGGGATCTCCAAACGTGTCTCCATCGAGATCTGCATACCAGTGGTATGGCTCGCCCACCGACGCGTCGTTGTCATCACAATCCAGGGTATGGACGACCCCGTCTTCATCAACATCCAGACGATCGGCTGCATGCTCGTCGCTGATGAAGATGCAGCCTGAGCATGAAAGAAGCCACAGAATTTGAAGACGCACTTTCACAGACCCTCCCCGCCGAACATCAGATAGACCGCCCCGGTGGTTGTCCCGGTGATTGTGGATTCGTAGCTACCAATGAGAACATCGCCATAGCCATCTCCATCAGTGTCTCCCAGTCCAGCCAGGGACCACCCTGAGTACCACTCTGTCGTGTCTCCCACCAACAGGGCGTCGGCGTCCGCCAGAGAAGCCGATCCGCTGACCGGGCCATAGACCAGATAAGAGATGCCACAGTCACCCGAACCTGCCTTGTAGGCGCCGACCAAGATGTCATCGTGACCGTCGGCATTGACGTCAAGTTGCCCACTCGCGGATGAACCTGCGACATCGTATGAGTCCACCCCGTAGAGGACGGCCTCAGCACCGGAGGAGAGATCGTCGGACGTTGTGACCGGTCCGAGCAAGACATAGACTGCGCCGGCATACTCTGCAGCGGTGTCGACATAGGGGGCACCCACAATAAGATCGTCGTACCCATCCGCGTTGATGTCTCCTCCGGCTGTTGCAGCCGCGCTGGAATAGCCGTTGCCGCTGGCGCCGACCAACTTGACGTCTGCATCACCAAGCCCGGAAGTCCCCGAAAAATTGGAGGTGATGATGTACGTCGCCCCGCTAGCCTCATCGTTGGAGCTGTCGTTCGGCGCGACGATCAGGAAGTCCGCCGCCCCATCTGCGTCGAGATCCCCGGCGTGACTGACACGCTTCCCAGCCTCGTCACCAGCAGCCTCACCAGTGAAGATAGCGTTAGCAGCCGACAGATCTTGATCTCCGGAGATAGGCCCAAGGAATAGATAGGCTGCGCCAGCGGTGTCGGCACTCAGTGATGACTGATCCGCGCTCACCAGGATGTCGTCATAACCGTCACTATCTACATCGCCCACCACACTCACGGCATAGCCCGCGCGCTCTCCATCTGCTGTTCCCAGCAACTTGGCCTCAGCCCTGCTGAGACCGATGTCACCGCTCAGAGGACCCAGGGCAAGGTAAGCACCGCCGACGCTTCCTGCATCGGAATCGAGCGAGATGGATGATACGACAACATCGTCGTAGCCATCGCCGTCGACATCTCCTCCACCACCCACAGCCCAGCCAATGCTGTCTCCGCTGGCTTCACCTTGAAGTTTGGCATCAGCCAGCGACAAATCACCGGATGTTGAGGCACCGCCGTACACGATGTATGCTGCCCCGGCATTGGAATACGACGTTCCTTCATCGTCGGCGCCGACCACGAAGTCGGTGAGGCCATCGGCATTGATATCACCACCTCTGGAGACTGACCAACCAGCATTGTCTGAACGCGCTTCTCCGGCCAGTATGACGTCGGCGGTGGTGAGCGCGAGTTCTCCTTCAATGCCGCAGTCTCCAACACCGCCGTCGCAGTCATCATCGATGTCGTTTCCGCAGACCTCGGTCATCCCGGGGTTGATGGTCGTGTCGGCGTCATCGCAGTCGGTGTCATCTGCGGCGTAGCCGGAGGGTTGGGCGCAGCCCAACGTCGTAGAGCCGTCTTCAGCGCCGTATCCATCGCTGTCGCTGTCGAGAACCCATGTGGACTGCTCGGTGACGCTGGGATCTTCGTCATCGACCAGTCCGTCGCAGTCTTCGTCAGTCTTCCCGTCGTCGCAGACCTCCGTTCCGGCGGGGCTGACCGATGGGTTGGCGTCATCGCAGTCAGAGCCATCTTCGATGTAACCCTTGGGTTGCTCGCAGTCGGTGATGGAGCCGGTGGCGTTGCCGTAGCCGTCGCTGTCCGCGTCGGGGTGCCACGTCGATGCGTCGACTGCGTCGCTCTCATCGATGACCTCATCACAGTCGTTGTCCACCCCGTCGCAGAGCTCATCGGCGCCGGGTAGAACCAGTGCGTCCGCATCATCGCAGTCTCCAGCGATCGCAGAGTACCCGTCCTCGGGCTGTTCACAGGAGACGATCGAGCCCTCTTCGAGCCCGACGCCATCTCCGTCGCCGTCTGGATACCAGCTCTCCGGCTTTACGCCTTCGTCGGTCTCTCCATCACAATCATCGTCGATCTCGTTGCAGACCTCCGACACCCCAGGCGCGATCGCAGCATCGCTGTCGTTACAGTCTCCATCTACCGAGACGAAGCCGTCCGGCTGCTCGCACTGCTGGACCACGGCGGACGAGCTCCCGTATCCATCAGTGTCTCCATCCGCGTACCAGCTGGTGTCCGGATTGAGCTGGGCATCGCTGTCGTCGCAGTCCGAGGCGTCTGTGACGTGACCCGTCGGCGGCTGACACGAGGTGGTGGCAGCGTCAGGATCACCGTAGCCGTCACCATCCTGGTCGGCGTAGTAGGTCTCTTCAATGGCGACATCCGGGTCGGAATCATCACAGTCCTCTGTGCCTACGACGCCGTCCCCGTCGCGATCTGCTCGGTCATCTGCGTGCTCGTCGCTCACCAGACAACCCATGGAGAGAGAAACAAGCGACAGGCCGAGAACGATGTAGGATAGACGCATCGGGGTTTACCACCGTGTCGATAGGAAAAATGCGGACGTGCCGAGCCCCAGCGCGACGACGCCCGTGCCCGCGGCGACCACACCAAAGGTGTTTGCTTTGGTCTGCAGTGCGTCGAGTTCACCATAGGGGGTGTCGGGATCGTCAAAGGCCAGCCGAGCAGAGAGCGCCATGGCGAAAGACGCTCCAGCGATCACGCCAGCGGCTCCTGAGCCAAGCAACAGCGGGCGATTGAACCTGGCGTTGTTCGCGCGGAGATCAGCGGCGGTGAGAGCGTCCAGCTCGGGACCTGATTCATGCACGCCGCGGGACAAAACCCAAGGTGTCTGCCTGTCACCGACCAGCACTGGCGTCTGCTGCGTGACCTTCTGCAGCGTCCCGAGCGCACGCTGCACATACATCTGGGCCTCTTTCGCCGTGACCTCCCCGTCCTTGGTTCCGTCCAGCTCTCCGTCGGCCCACCCCCGCAGCGCACCGATGGCGAAGTAGGTGAACGCGCCATGACCGACGGCTGGGAGCGGACCGGAGACCTGATCCGCTTCTGCAGCGTTCCATTCGAGCGCATCGCCGGTTGATGTCTGGGCCCACTCAGGGACCATGAAGCGCTGCTCACTCAGCGCCTCGCCGGATCGAGAGACACCGGTGTAAGGCCGGCCCAGAATAAGAGCCTTCCAGAACGGGTTATGAAGGTCAGGTTCC
>CAYXGP010000136.1:0-22751 GCA_964464515.1 uncultured Enterobacterales bacterium | reverse complement strand
GGTGGTTTTGGGTTTGTTTGGGGGGGGGGGGGGCCGCGGCGGCCCCCGGGCCAGCATCGGCCGGCGCCGTCGAGAACCGCGTGAGGGCCTCGCCCTCCACCCAGCGCTCGACGGCGGCCAGCGTCGCCTCGGTCTCGTCGAGGGTACGGGAGTCGATCTGCACATGCACCAGACCACTCTCGTGGTCGTCGCCGACGAGCTGGTCCAGGCCGGGCTGCCCGGTCAGCAGCCCGTACAGCAGACCGACCTTGGCGGGGGTGTCAGGGATACGCCGCTGCCCGGCCATGGCCTGGTTGAGCAGCGCGACGGGTTGGCCGATGTGCCGCACGCTCGTGACGTGGTCGATCGACGAGAGGGCGTCGGCCATGTGGGCGACCTCCCCCAGCGCGTGGGGATCGGAGAGGTCTCCATCGACCCGGATCTGGATGAACTGCGCCCCGCCGAAGTGATCGGCCAGGAACGCCTCGGCGCGCTGCGGTGGGCTGCCTGTGTTGTAGAACGCCGCCTGGTCCATGCGGGTGTCGACGCGCAGGGCCATCGCCAGGCCGGCCACCGCCACCAGCGCCAGCCCGATCCCGACCGGACCCCGCGCTCTGTGGATCGACACGGTGATGCGCACGAGGCCCCGCGCGAGGCCGCTCACCCCGGGAGGACGGCCCTTCAGCCCCACCAAGCGGATCACCGCCGGGATGAACGTCAGCGACAGCGCGAGCGTCGAGAGGATCCCGATGGCGGTGAAGATCCCGAAAGTGCGCAGCGGTCGGATGTCCATCAGCGCGAACGAGACCAGCCCGGCTGCGGTGGTCAGTCCCGCGATGGCGACGGTGGGGCCGGTGGTCGAGACCACGCGCTCCACGGCGTCCTCGCAGGACAGCTCCCGGGCGTAGCTGTAGTAGTGCGCGAGGATGTGGATGCCGTAGGCGCTGCCGATGGCGAACAGGATGATCGGCATCGATCCCAGCACGATGTTGAGCGGGACCCCCGCGACGCTCATGGCCGCGTGGGCGATCGCGATGCCCATCGCGGTGGTCAGCAGGCCGAGCGCGGTGCCCACCCAGTCGCGGAATGCCAGCAGCATGATGAAGACGATCGCCGCCACCGCCCACGGGGTCAGGCGATCCATGTCGGCCTCGGTCGTCTCGAAGATGTACGACGAGATGAAGGGCGCGCCGCCCCAGTACAGGTCGCCTCGGCTCGCCGCCTGCGGCAGCCCGACCTCGACGACGGACTGGATGCGTGCGGCCAGCGCGCGCTGGTCGACGCCGTAGCCGCCGAAACAGTAGATCAGCGCCGCCTCGCCCGACGGGGAGATGAGGTTGCCGACGATGAGGTCGCGGGACATCACGCGCTCTCGCAGGGCCGCCTTCGCGGCGTCGGACTCGGGGAGCGCGTCGATCAGCAGGCCGGTGCGGATCCCGCCCATGGGATCGGGGGAGAAGTCCTGCACGTTGGTCAGGCTGAGCACGTGGCTCACCTCGGGGATGTCCTCCAGCTCCTCGGTGACCTTCTGGAGCCTCGCCAGGAACCCCGGATCGAGGGCGTCGGTCGTCGCGACGCCGACCAGGGCCACGTCCAGCCCGCCGAAGTCCTCGCCGATCTGCTGGAATTCCGCGATCAGCGGGTTGCCTTCCGGCAAGAAGGCCAGGACGTCGTCCTCCTTCTCCAGCGCGCTGGCCTTCCAGAGCGCCAGCGCCATCAGGGCCAGCACGGCGATGACCACCGCGCGGGCGGCGGCCGGCCGGGACAGCAGGCGTCCCAGCCACTGCATGATCGCGTTCATCGGTTCTACCTGTCGGGGGTCTGCCCATCGGAGGGCGGTCTGTCGGGGACGGGGTCAGGCGCAGTCGGCGCACCAGCAGTAGCTGGGGCGGTCCGCTCCAGCGCCTCGGTGGCGAGCGCATGCGCGGGCGCGACCGCGACCGTTTGACGCCACCAGCGCCGGGCGCCGTCGCGATCTCCGACCAGCCACGACACGCTGCCGAGGTTGTACAGCGGCCTCGGGTCGAGGGGCGCGAGCGCGTGGGCTCGCTCCAGCGCGGCGGCGGCGAGCCCCAGCTCGCGGGTCTGCAGGTGGGCCGTGCCCAGCGTGTTCCAGCCGTCGACATACAGCGGGTGGGTCTGTACGAGGTGCTGCCCCTCCCGGATAGCCTCGTCTGGGCGGCCGGTGCGGATCAGCAGCACCGCGAGGTTGTTGCGCGCCTTGCGGCGATCCGGCTCGCGCTCGAGGGTGGCCCGGAGGTCTTCTTCTGCGTCGGCGAGATCGCCGCGCTGCATCGCCAGCGTGCCTCGGCTCTGGAGGAGCTGCGGGTGATCGGGGTGGATCGCGAGCGCCCGATCGAGGGTGGTCCGCGCTGTCTCGGGAGCCTGCGCGCCGGCCAGGGACGACCAGGCCCGCGGGAGCTCGGGGTACGTCTCGACCACGTCTCCCCACAGCGCCTCGCCGCTGCGCCAGACGCGGCTGCGCTCGGCGGAGGTCCAGGTCAGCGCGATCAGCCCGGCGAGGAGCACGGGCAGTAGTCTGGAGGGCAGTAGTCTGGAGGGCAGTGCGGGAACCGCCGCGGCGACGGCCAGGGCCAGCCCGGCGCTCGGGAGCAGCAGGTAGCGGTCGGCCTGGAGGTTCTGGATCGGCAGGATCTGGCTGACCGGTGCGAGAGAGATCAAGAACCAGAGCAGTCCCAGCGAGATCAGGGACCGCCGCCGCGCGGCGAGCGCGATCCCCGCCAGCAGGCCCGCGGGTACGAGCAGCCACAGCGCGGAGCCCGCGACCGGCTCGGGGTAGAGCGCCGACAGGTTCGCCGGCCACGCGAGCTGGCCCAGGTAGCGCCACAGCACCTGGGCGCTGATCGTCGCGATCTGCAACGGGCCGTCGCCGCGGGGCGCGGAGAACATGCTGACGCTGGCGCCGATCCGCATGGTGAGCGCCAGCGCCGCTCCGAACAGGGCCGCGGCGGGGAGCCACTGCAGCCACCAGCGCGGCCGCCGCCAGTCGTCCCCTCGCCACAGCGAGATCACCACCAGCAGCACCGGAAGCACGATCGCGGTGTTCTTGGCCCAGTAGGCGATGATGCCCGTGAGGGCCGCGACCGCCGCCCCGCGCGGGCCGGGCAGGCGCAGGAACAGCGCCACCGACAGCGCGAAGAACGCCAGCGACACCACGTCCTTGCGCGACGCCAGCCACGCCACGCTCTCGACATGTGTGGGATGGACCGCGAACCAGGCCGCGGCGAGCGTCGCGGGCAGGCCGGGTCCCAGAAGCCGCGCGAAGATCCAGGCCATGAGCCCGCACCCGACCAGGTACCAGGCGAGGTTCACCGCGTGGTGCCCCGCCCAGGAGTCGCCGAACAGGGCGAAGTCCAGCAGGACCGTCAGGTCGCGGATCGGCAGGTACTCGGCGCCCAGCGTCAGCCGCGTGCCGGTGCCCATCCCCCACAGGATGTCCGGGAGAGCAGAGAGCTCGCCCGGGGAGAGGACTGGGTTTCGGGCCACCAGCCAGCCGGTGTCGTAGTCGACGAAGCCACCGTGTACGCCAGGCAGGTGGGCGAGGATGCCCAGAAACACCGCCAGCCCGATGGTCCACGCCGGGCGTTCCAGCAGGCGTGCCACCACGGCGCTCAGTCTCGCCGGAGGACGCAGAGCAGCTCCATGTGCCCGGTCTGTGGGAACATATCGAACAGCTCCAGGGAGGTCACCCGGTAGCCGGCGCTGCGGGCCGGGCGAAGATCGCGCCGCAGCGCGTGGGGGCTGCACGACACATAGAGCACCGCGCGCGGGCGGGTCGTCAGGAGCTGCTCGAGCACGCCGGGCGCGCCTCTTCGCGGCGGGTCGAGCAGCGCGACGTCGAAGAAGGCATCTCCGGCGCGAAACCGATCGGCGTCTGCCGCGCGGAGATCGACGGTCAATCCGTGCCGCTCCGCGGTGAGACGGGCGTCGGCGATGGCGTCGCGTGAGCGCTCGATCAGCACCAGGGGTACCCCCGCCGAGGCGAGCGGGAAGGACAGGTTTCCAGCCCCTCCGTACAGGTCGAGCAGGCCTGCTGGCTGCAGCGCGCGGACGTGCGCGCCCACGGCGTCGACCAGCGCTGCGTTCACCTCGGGGTTGACCTGGAAGAACGTGGAGGGGCTCAGCGTGTGGGTGATCCCGCCGACGGTCTGGCACAGGTTCGTCTCGCCGGAGACGGTCCGCCGCCCCAGCGCTGCGCCGGACAGCCCGGTGACCTTGAGGCGCCGCAGCAACCCGCGCATGCGCGCCGGGCCGGTGCCCACCAGCACCACGCGGTCACCGTCGGTGCGGAGCTCCACCCGTTCCAGGCCGGGGAGGTGCGGCAGACGCGCCCGGACCGCGGAGAGCTCGGGGCGGGCCAGGGCGCAGGCCGGGATCTCCTCCCAGTCGTGGCTGCGCGGTCGGTGGTAGCCCAGCCGGCCGTCGGCGTGGACCCGGAAGGTGACCCGCGCGCGGTAGGCCAGGAGCCGCGGTGACGGTACAACCCGCGCGACCGGCAGTCCCAGCACCGCCTCTGCGCGCGCCTGGAGGGAGCTCAGGCGCTCAGGGGGTCGGTCGAGGTCGGGGCAGCCACCGCAGCGAGCGTGGATGGGGCAGCCCGCTGGGAGCGGGGCGGT
This sequence comes from uncultured Enterobacterales bacterium, assembly GCA_964464515.1. Classification (GTDB taxonomy): domain Bacteria; phylum Myxococcota_A; class UBA796; order UBA796; family UBA2385; genus CAYXGP01. The sequence goes on along the minus strand of CAYXGP010000136.1, from coordinate 18,135 downwards.
TGGAGGGGGGGGCACCGAGCCAGCGTAGCCCACGCGGCTCACCGGAGCCGTGGCGGGGCGTTATGGGTGCCCGAACTCTCGGAGGCACCATGCGCGCGGCGATGCTCCTGCTCCTGCTCCTGGGCTGCGAGACGAGCGAGTCCGCGGGCTGGGGCCAACTCTTCGAGCCGATCGCCGTCTCCTCGACGGCCGCGGAGCCGGCGGCCGATCCCTTCTTCGCCGATGAGGATGAAGCGTGGACGCTCAGCAGCGATGAGCTTCACGCCGGCTCAGAGCATTCAGGAGCTTCAGGAACTTCAGGAGTCGTCGCGGCGTCGAGCCCCGCGCCAGCGACGCCCGCGGTGACCCCCGCGACGGTCGCTGCGCCGCCAGCGCTGTCGCCCGTGCCTCGACAGTCGGTCGCGACCACCGCGACGGATGAGGGCACCGGCTGGCCGGTGCGGCTGGTGCAGACGCTCCCGGACACCCAGCCGCCGCGTGCGATCCTGGGCCTGCCGGACGGCCGGGAGCTGGTGGTCTCGCCGGGAACGCTGATCCCCGATCAGGGCCTCGTGGTGATGGCCATCTCCGACGACACCCTGCAGCTCGTCAAGATCCGCCCCCGCGGCGATCACGCCGTGGTCACCGAGCAGACGCTACACGCCCTCTACTACTGAGGGCGTGCTACAGCGCTGGGCCGGGTCTACATCGCGTGGCGCAGCCGATGCAGGGCCCCCACCTCGATCTGACGGACCCGCTCGCGGGACAGCCCGATCGACTTGCCGATGTCGGCCATCGTGCGCTCCGAGCGTCCGTCGAGCCCGTAGTGATGCACCAGGATGTAGCGCTCGCGCTCGTCGAGATGCTGCGCGAACGCTGCGCGGACGCGGCCCAGCGCGCGGATGAGGTGCGCGTTGACGTCGGGGGTGGTGGCCGTGCCATCTGCCGGCAGTCGATCACCCAGGCTCATGCCGTCATCGTCGGGCTGATCGATCGACACCACGCCTCCCTGGGAGAGAAGCAGCTCGGCGCGCTTGCGCTCGATGCCGACCTCGCGAGCCAGATCGTCGATGGTCCAGGCCTCACCGGCGCGCTCCATCTGGTCGGCGACCTGGTGGAGGTTGCGGATCTGTTCGACGGCGCCGCCGGGCAGGCGCACCATGCGCCCGGAGGTCTCGAGGGCGCGGGTCATCTGCGCTCGCACCCACCAGCGGGCGTAGGTGGAGAAGCGGATCCCCCGATCCGGATCGAAGCGCTTGGCGGCGCGGACGAGCCCGATGTACCCCTCCTGGATGAGATCAGGCTCGCTCATCAGCGCGCAGGCGAGCTTGCGGGCCTCTCCATGGGCGACGCGCCGGGCGGACATGGCGAGCCGCCAGCGCAGGGCCTCTGCTCGCATCAGCGCCGCGTTGGCCTGGGTGTGGGCCTCCAGGGCTTCGGGGTCGGTGAGCTTCGCGCAGACCCGAATCGCGTCTGTCAGGCGCTCCAGCGCACCCGCTCGGGTCCGCTCTGCACGAACGGGCCGTCGGCGGAGGATGGCCTCGGCCTCATCGACTCCCGCGATCGCCATGCGGGCTTCGGTCTCGGCTCCCCGCATCTGACGGGCAACGGCTCGCTCCTCCTCGGCAGTCCAACGCATGCACCCTCCGTGTGATGGGCCCGCTTGGCAGGCCGGATGGTTGAGGTATGAGAGGGGTGTGGGGCCATCTCTGGTTCCCGCGATCCCTCTCCATCGACTGGTTGCAACAGGCAACGGGCTGGTTGCAACAGGCAACGGGTAGTGTTGCACGATGCAACGGCGCCCGCTACCTTGATCGTATGAATGTGACGATTTCCCAGGACGATCCTCAACAAATCGTCTCCGATCCGCTGGTGATGGCACTTCTCGATACCTGCTCCGACGGGGCGGTGGTCATCGATCCCCGGGATCGACGAGTGCTCTCCATGAACCGCAAGGCGCGTGAGCTGTTCGGCTACGCCGAGGGAGAAGCCCTGGGTTGTCTGTGCAAGGACGCGCTCAACTCTCCGACGTGTGTGCTCTCCTGCCCGCTGGAGGCGTGTCTGGACAGCGGACAGCGCAGCGACTCACGTACGCTGTTCTATCGGGGCCGGGACGGCCGGAGGATCGTCCACGCGCATGCCCGCATGCTCGTGATTCGCGATCGCGCGGGTCGACCCGTGGCGGGCATCGAGATGTTCCGCGATCTGTCGGAGTATCGGCAGCTCGAGCGGGATCTGCTGCGGCGACGGGGGCTGCACGGTCTGGTGGGTAGCTCCGAGATCATGCAGGGCGTCTATGAGCTGATCGAGCAGCTTGCGCCGTATGGTTTTCCCGTCCTGATCATCGGCGAGCAGGGCTCGGGGCGCCGGCGGGTGGCGGAGGCCATCGGGGCGGTCTCTACACGAGAGCCGTTCATCCGGGTGGCCTGCTCAGGTCTCGACCCCTCCGCTGCGTTGCTCCTGGGCAACGACGAACGCCGCGGTCTCCTGGAGCAGGCGCGTGGCGGTACCCTCCTGCTCGATGACGTCGGGGCCCTCGGCGCCGAGGCGCAGCGCTGCCTGGCTGTCGCTCTGCGCAGCGACCGTGCGGCGGCGGTTCGCCTGCTGGCCACCAGCGATAACGGGCTGCGGGCGCGGGTCGACGCGGGGACCTTCGACGCCGGACTCCACCAGGTCCTGTCCGAGGTGCAGATCCGGGTCCCCCCCCTGCGCGATCACCTCGATGACATCCCGGAGCTGGTAGCACATTTCCTCGGAGTGTTCGCCTCGGAGGTCGGCAGCGGACCCCGCGAGATCACCCAGGACGCCCTCACCGCCCTGATGAGTCGTCCCTGGGCCGGAAACGTCGGCGAGCTGAAGCGCGTGCTCCGCATGGCGGCGCGGCGCATGGGCGCGTGCGCTCTGGTCTCCTGCGCCGATCTCGCCCCGGAGTCGGGCGATCTCATCAGCACCACGGCCAACCTGCTGGAGCTCGAGCAAGCGGCGATCGCGCGCGCCCTGGAGCGGGCCGAGGGCAACGTCGCGGCGGCGGCGCGGCTGCTGGGTATCAACCGCACCACGCTGTGGCGGAAGCTCAAGCGCGCGCCCAACGGGGACGGCCTGCGCGCCTGAGCCGCGCTCGCCTACCGGTAGCAGATCACCCGCACGTGCATGTGGTGCTTGTGCCCCGGGACATGGTGGATGATGCCGGTGCGCTTCCAGTGGTAGTCCGGATCGTCTGTCGGGCCGCTCGGTAAGGTGCGCCAGATCTGTCGCCGGGTCAGCTCGGCCCGGCTGTAGAGATACCGCTTGATGACGTTGATGTGCGCCTGATCGAGCAGGATGCGCTCGATCATGCCGGTCTCCAGCATGGAGCGGATGAGGAGCCAGTTCGACTCCGCATCGAGATCGGTGGGATCGACCATCGTGGGACCGGCCAGGTGCTGGCGCCCGTCGGCGTAGAACAGGCCCAGATCGGCGTCGATGCCGCCGCGGTGGGATCTGTGCCCGGAGAGCGGGCCGCCCCGTCGGGTGCTCATGTCGCCGATGACCAGTGGATCATTACCGGGCTTGAGCCACGCCAGCTCCTCGGCGGCGGTGGAGATCACGTCGATCAGCTCGGGTGTGCCCCAGATGCGCTCGGGATTCCACGCGCGGTACAGCGCCGGCATCTCGGGCAGCGGTACGCCGCTGGTGAGGCGCTGTCGTGAGCAGCGCTCCGGTTCGGCTGGGAGGTCCAGCGGCGCCGCGGTGTCGTCGGCCATGCTGGGGCCGACTGGTTGGGCCCTGGCTACCTGGAACACAGCGAGGAGGACAATGAGCGTTCGCATCTCCGTCGGCGGATATTCCAGGGCCGCTGCGCTGGCAACCCCCCCCGGGCTTGGGGCTCGCCGGGTGGTATAAGAGGACGGAATGTTCGCCTCCATCCTCACCATCATCCTCTCGTCACCGGCCTCGGCCGGGACCCCGGAGGTCGCTGTTGTGGGGGTGCACATCGACGGCCTCACCGATGAGGATGCGCTGTCGGCGGTCGAGACGTTGGCGCGCTCGCTCGATGAGCAGGGCACCCTGCAGGCGGTCCCCCCTCAGGGCGTCCAGATCGAGCTGGCGGGCCGCGAGGCGCTGGTCATCGAGGGGGCTTTCCTCGGTCCAGGGCGGCGACAGCTCGATGAGGGGCGTGTGCTGTACGAGCGCGGGGAGTTCGACGACGCCATCCCCGCCCTGGAGGACGCGGTCGCCTCTCTCGAAGACGGCCTCCCCGGCGCGCGCGACGTCCACGAGCTGATCGACGCGCTGCTTCTGCTGGGACTGGCGCGGTTCGGGTCGGGTGATCTCGAGGGATCGACGGCGGCCTATGAGCGGGTGGTGGTGCTCGAACCCCAGCGCGAGCTGGACCCGGTCAATTTCTCCCCGAAGATCATCCGGTTCTACGAGGGGGTTCGTCAGATCGTCCTGGCGCGTCAGACGGCCCAGCTCAGCGTACAGGCGCCGGCCGGCGCGCTGGTGATGGTGGACGGACGGGACGTCGCGCTGTCCGCCGTGGTCGCCCTGCCTCCGGGGGTCCACTATGTGCGGATCACCGGCGAGCAGGGGCGCCGGGAGTTCTCCCGGATGGTGCTCCGGGAAGGTGATGAGACGGTCATCCGGGCCGACCTCTCGCAGCGCTCGCTGGCGAGCGCGGGCGCGACCGCCGAGCTTCGGGCCACCCAGATCGAGCTGCTGTATCGCTCACTCGGTGCTCACGTCGGCACCGACCTCGTGCTGCTCGGAGGCATGCTGGACGAGACGCAGGTGGGTCTTCAGCTCTACGAGCCCCGCACCGGGACCTTCTCCAAGCCGGTGCAGATCGAGGCTGGCAGCGACGCGGTGGACTCCATGCTCGATCTCGTCCCCGGGCTCGCGCGATTCGTGAGCGATCAGGGCGCGCTGCGCACCGACCGGGTGTCTCACCGGGTGCTCCCACTCGACATCAGCGACAACAACGTGCTGGCTTCTATGCTGCTCGACCCCGAGCCCATCGTCCGCTCTGTGGATCCCGAGCCCGCGAGGCGGTGGTGGCTGTGGGCGGGAGCAGGGGCGGTGGCCGTCGGTGGTGCGACCGGGCTGGTGATCGCGCTCACCGGCTCGAAGACGCCGACGGATCCGGGCGGGACCATCGTCGTGGGTCCCTACCCGTGAGGGGCCAGGTTCTTCCGACCTCACAGTCTCTTCTTGATCGGGCCCTCTTCGGCGGTGGCGTCCGCCCTCTCCGGAGCCGGGGAGGCGGGGGTGTCGGCACCGAGCACCAGGTCGGCATGCTTGCGGGCGTACTCCTCGGCGGTCAGCTCGCCGCGCTGGTAGCGCTGCTCCAGAGACCGAAGCGTGCCGCGGCCCCCGAGGTTGCCCTTGCCGCCCTTGCTGCTCAGCGGGGTGGTACGCCCTGAGCGGACTCCGCGGGCCAGCTCGGCGTCGAGCGCGGCCTCCATCTCTGTCGAGAAGCTCGGCGCGTCTGAGGCATGGTTCGACCAGAGGCCGCGGCCGATGTTGCGCAGGCGGGAGAAGAACCCCATGGCGGCTCCGTGGTGGTCACGCAGATGAGTGAAGTGTACGGCAACCTGAGGGGTGCTGTTGCCCGATCAGCGCCCGACGTTGCGTCGCTGGTAGCGGGCCTCGGCCTCCTCGGCGGCGGCGCGATCCAGGCCCAGTCGTTCGGCCAGCGCGAACAGTGACTCTCGGGCGTGCTGATCGTGCCCGCCCCAGGTCCACATGCGCTCCAGCGCCTGATCCATGAGGTGGAGCTGCGCAGCGAGGCGCGCGGCCTCCGCCGCCGCGGGGGCGAGTCCGAGGCCCGCGGCGAACGACTCGAGGAGCGCCGACTCGCTGGACTCGAGGTGCTCGTCACACAGCGCGAGCGCCCACGCGGTCATCAGGAGGGTGCTGCGGACCGTCCCCTTCGTGGTCTGGCCGAGCTCTGCGCGGGTCAGCGGGGGGCGGCGGGTGAGGGCGTCGAGCGAGCCCATGTCAGCGGCGATGAGATCGGTCAGCCAGGTGGACTCCTCGGAGGAGAGGCGGCCATCCGAGCGAGCGATCTCGACCAACATCCGGGCCAGCACCTGCCGGTCGTAGCCGTGCTCGATCGGGTGCTCCACAGACTGCTTCTGAAACCCCGACATGAGCTCGGCGGCGGCGCGCGCAGCGATCCAGCGCCGCCGCTCGGGATCGAAGACGAACCGAGCGGAGACCGAACCGAACGCTTCGAGCACGGCCTGCTGCTGCTCGGCCGGCGACAGGCGGGGCTCCGAGGCGCTCCGCGCCGCCGTGCTGAGGGCGGTCTGGGCCGCAGAGGAGGCCGCCCGACCGACTGCGCCGCCGCCGAGGACGCTCCGCAGGAGCGACGCGAGGGTGTACTGGAGGTTCTGAAGCAGCGAGCGGGTGAGGTTGGTGCTGAGCTGGTTGCCGATGCCCCGCCCCTCGGGCAGGGTGTGGCGGGCCGTCACCTCGTCGCCGCTCACCGGACAGCGGAACCACACATGCACCGTACGCCCCTGGGTGTCCACATGGGCGATGAGGGGTTTGATCGTCGCAAAGTCGGGCTGGGTCATCGGCAGTCCCCGGGGCGAGATGTCCCTGAATTCGGATACCCCTGTATCGGATGTCCCTGTATCAGATGTCTGTGTATCAGGGGCCCCTGTATCCGTTGTCACCGCGTGAGCGCGAACTCCGCGGCGGTCTGTCCCGCGACGCGGCCGGAGAGGATGACCGCGCTCAAGCTCCCCGTCCAGCCCCGATCGGACACCAGGCTACCGCCCGCCATGCCAGTGAGCTCGCCAGCGGCGAACAGGCCGTCGAGGGGCCGGCCGTCGTTGTCGATCACCCGACCGTCGTCGTCCACGGCGATGCCGCCGAACGCCTTGGCGGCCACCGGCACCAGGCGGAGCGCGCTGAACGGCGGAGACTCGATGGGGATCGTCAGCTCTCCGTCGTCTCGCCAGGCGTCGCCGCCGCCGTCCGCCACCGCGATGTTGTAGGCGTCGATCTCGCTTGTGAGGACGTTCGGGTCCATGCCCAGGGTCGCGGCGAGCGCTGGGAGATCTTCAGCCTGTTCTACCAGCCCCCAGTCCTGGAGATCGCCGCCGCGCAGCTCCAGCCACTCCTCATCCGGCGCGAGCAGCGGATCGGTCACCGATACCTGTGACCATCCCACAGCGTCGTAGATCGCGAAGGCCGCTTGATCGGGCTGGGCGGTCACGGCGTCGCCGGCGTCGAAGGACGCGTACGCGGTCTCGTCGTAGAATCTGCGGCCCTCCGTGTCGACCCAGACGGAGTCGGGGAGCGGCTTGACCATCAGCTCCTCGCGAGCGGTCCGCGGATCGGCGATTCCGTGGCAGTACATACCGATGGCGCGGGGGTTGGCCCAGCCAGCGCCGAGGTCTTCCAGCAGGCGATGCCCGCTCCCGTCGGACTGGAAGCCGGTGGAGAGCCACAGCGCGTCGACGTCGAGATCGGGCGCCGCCCAGCCCACCAGATCGAGATCGCGCAGGAATCCTCCTGTCGCCAGGACGACGGAGCGCGCGTCGATCCATCCTTCCTCACCCGCGGCCGTGCGCACCCGGGCTCGCGGCGTCTCTCCTGCGGACGACATTCCCAGCAGCTCGGTCTCGGTCCATGTGTCGTCCGGGCCGTGGAGGCTCGCGAGCAGATCGACCAGCTCCTCCCCGTTCCCATCGAGCATGTGGACACGGGGGGTGCTCGCTCCCGCGTCCGACCACGGCAGGAGGGTGAAGGTCCCGCCCAGCTCGATCAGCCAGTCGTAGACCTGGGGGACGTTGTGCTCGGTGTAGCGGACGACCCACGGGTCGGTGGGATCCCCCCCGGTCATCTCGGACCACTCCGCGAGGAGCTGCCCTGGCCCATCGGTGACCTCTTCCCTCGCCTGCAGCGGGGTGCCGCTGAACGTCATCAGGCCGCCGGACCACCGGGCTGCCCCGCCCAGCTCTGTGTCTCGGTCGATCATCAGCACCCGCGCGCCGGCCTCGCGCGCCTGCCAGGCCGCGACCAGACCGGCGGGACCCGCACCGACGACCAGCACATCCACCTCGGCGAGCGCCCGGGAGCTGGTGCCGGTGTGAGCGGGTGCGATGGTGGTCGGCGCTGCTGGGGCTCCTTCCGTCGCGGCCCATGGCTGGACCTCGGCCGGGGCCCCACAGGCCCAGGCGAACGCGAGCGGGATCACGGAGTCTCCTGGGGGACGCGGTGGGTCTCCCGGGGGGCGCGGTGGGTGGCGACGGCGCAGGCCACCATCAGCAGCACCGCAGCGAAGAACTTGGACTCCTGGAGCCACCAGTGGAGGTCGGGCACGGAGCGCTGGACCGCGCGGAGCGCCCGCAGCGGCACCGCGAGGCAGGTGTAGCTCAGCGCCAGCGGGAGCCACCAGGCCGGACCGAGGCGCCCGCGGGCCAGCGCGCCGGCCGTCGCTGCGAGGGGCAGAAGGAGGAACGAGAGGTGGTGCTCGAACGCGTAAACCGGCGTGATGACCGCGAGCACCGTCAGCGTGCCGGCCAGACAGGCGTCGCCGAGGCGGTCTCTGCCGTGCACCGCCAGCGCTGTGAGCGCTGTGAGCACGAGCAGCGTGGTGGCGCGGGCTGCGCGCGCGGCTGTCGTCGAGATCGTCTCGTCGTCCGGGCCGGGCCAGCGCTGGTTGAACAGATCGGGGATCGAGTGGTTGGCGGGGAGGGTCACCGGAACGGTGAGCCCGTGGTAGTCGCCGTCCGCGAACCCGGGGAGGATCTCGAGGTAGAACCGGAGCTGCGTGGGGAGTTCCACCAGCGGCAGGGCCAGCACGCTCAGCGCGACGGCCCCGGCCATGGCGACGAGCACAGGGCGCCAGCGGCGCTGCGCGGCCCAGCCGGTGAGGTACAGCGCGGGCGACATCTTGCACATCGCGGCCGCCGCCAGGAAGCCGCCGCTGCGCTGGCGGAGGGCGATGACGACCAACAGGAGCACCGGCAGGTTGGCCTGACCCATCTTGGCCGTGTCGGCGAGGGGGGAGAACGTCGCCAGGAGGAACAGCAGCGCCAGGGGAGGAGCCTGAAACCAGCGACGGAGCTGGAGCAGCACCCCCACGAGCGCCGCCTGACCCAACCAGAACCAGACGTCGGCGCCAGCGCGAAGACTCAGCGGCACCGACCAGGACATCGGCACGAGGAACGGCGGGGGGTAGAAGTACGGGTGGACGCTGCGCCGGGTCTTCTCGGCGCGGGCCAGCTCGCCCAGCGCAACGGTGTCGTAGGGATCACTTCCAGCCGCTGCCGCCTTCACCGCGTAGTGGTAGGTGGCGTAGTCGCGGGCGTGCTCGACGCTGCGCACGGCCCGCCAGGCCGGCCAGAGCCCGGCGAGCAGGTAGGCCACCACCAGCACCACGGCGATCGGGGCGGAGAACCGACGGGCCATCGTCCGAGGCTCCGGGTTGGTGCTCCGGGTTGGAGCGGTGAAGGGGAGCGGAAGGCACCAGCGGTGCGATCTCCGAGCATATAGGGTGGGGCACGCCGATATGTTCGATGCACCGGTCGGTGGGAGGGGGGCGTATGGAGTTCCTTGCTGACCTCGTGGTTCGACTGCGATGGCTCATCATCGCGGTCTTCGCGCTCACCACGGCGTTGTTCGGCGCTCAGCTCCGGGACATCGAGATCGAGCCGGAGATCAAGAAGCAGCTCCCAGAACACATGCCCTCCCGTCAAAACGTGGCGAGGGTTGAGGAGGTGTTCGGCGGCTCCGAGATGGTGATGGTGGTGCTCACCGCAGACGACGTGCTGGCGCCCGAGGTGCTCGGGCGACTCCAGGGCATCTCGGAGGGGCTCGACGCCCTCGACCAGACCGAGCGGGTCATCGACGTGTTCAACCTGCCGCAGATCACTGGATCGGACGGCCTGATGACCGTCGGCACAGCTGTGGAGGAGATCCCGCAGGACGATGAGGCGCGCGCGGCCCTGCGCGCGTCGCTGCAGGGCAACAGCATGGCGTACGGCAACGTGGTGGCTCGGGACTTCGGCGCCGCCGCGGTGATCGCGACGCTCAGCCTGGACGTGGGCGACGCCGACACCGTCGCGGCCGTAGACGAGGTGTTGGCGGCCAACCCGGGCCCCGATCCGGTGACGGTGGGCGGAAGCCCGACCGTGCGAGCGCAGGTGAGCAAGGACATCCGGAGCGATCTGCGGCGGTTCGTGCCGGTGGGGCTGGGACTGATCCTGGTGTTCCTGTACGCATGCTTCCGGCAGCTCCGGGGGGTGGTGCTGCCGCTGATGCTGGTCGTGATGAGCTGCGCGGTGGCGATGGGGCTGATCCCGCTGCTGGGATGGAAGATCCAGATGGTGACCGTGGTGCTGCCGGTCATCCTGCTCGCGGTCGCCAATGACTACGGCATCCACCTGATGGCGCGGTTCCAGGAGGACAACGTGCCGGGTGGCCTGCGCGAGTCCCACGCGCTGGCGCGGAGCGGGCTGCTGGCGCTGGGGCGCCCGGTGATCGCGGCGGGCCTCACCACCATGGCGGGGCTGCTCTGCCTGACCACCCACATCATCGTGCCCGCCCAGCAGCTCGGGGTGCTGTCGGCCGTCGGGATCGCGTTCGCGATCGTCGGGAGCCTGCTGTTCGTGCCGGCGATGCTGGCGGTGCTCCCCGTGCCGCCCCCCGTGGTGACGTCTGATCGGCGGGGGGCGGCGCTCGATCGGCTGCTGGAGCGGTTCGCGCGGACGGTGGTGGCGCGCCCACGCGTGGTGATCGGCGTCATCGCGGCGACCACGGTGCTCATCGCCACGGGCATCAGCCGCGTGGAGGTCGACACCAACCCGGTGAACTACTACGGCCCGGAAACGCCGGTGGCGCAGACCGCCGAGCTGATCGGTCGCAATTTCGGCGGCTCCACCGAGATCTCTGTGATGGTCTCCGGCGACGCCCAGTCGCCTCGGATGCTTCGACAGATCGCGGACCTCGAGGAGCACCTGCGGGACCTCGAACAGGTGGACTACACGCTGTCGATCGCGCAGGTGGTCCGCACGATGTTCGCGGCGGTGGGTGGGGTCGATGGGCTCTCAGATGCCGACCTGCCAGAAGACCGGGCGATGGTGGCGCAGCTCTTCTTGCTGTACAGCATGGGAGGGGATCCGGAGGATCTCGAGCGGATGGTGGACTTCTCTTTCGAGAACACGCTGATCACCGCCCGGGTCAACAGCCTCAGCACCGACCAGATCACGCAGGTGGTCGACGTCATCGAGGAAGAGGTGGCCGACTGGGAGGACGACACGTTGGTGGCGGGGTTCGGCGCGGTGTTCGCGGAGCTGGTCGATGCTGTGGTGAGGGGGCAGGCCGTGAGCCTGGCCCTGTCGTTCGGTCTGGTGTTCGGGATGGTGGCGATCGCCTTTCGTTCGCTGGCAGCCGGGGCGTACGCGCTGGCCCCGCTGGCGCTGGCCGTGCCGATGCTGTTTGGTCTGATGGGCTGGCTCGGCGTGGAGCTGAACATCGTGACGGCGATGCTGTCGTCCATCATGATTGGCGTGGGCGTGGACTACACCATCCACTTCCTGTGGCGCTACCGGGAACAGCGACAGCGCGGAGAAGACCCTCACTCAGCGGTCGTCACGACGCTCACGACTGTGGGGCGGGGCATCGTGTTCAACTCGCTGTCGGTGATCGTCGGCTTCGTGGTGCTGCTGCTCTCGAGCTTCTTGCCGGTGCGGTTCTTCGGTTTTCTGGTCGTGGTCAGCATCTCGGCATGCCTGATCGGGGCTCTGTTGCTGCTCCCCGCGATCTGTCTGGTGGTCCGGCCGCGCTTTCTGGAGCCACGTCCCTGAAAGGGAGAACGATGCTTGATGAACCGTGCTCAATGAGCTGGATCAGTGCTCATCGTGGTGGGGTGTCGTCCCGACAGGGTTCCTCGCGACAGGGCTCCTCGCGACAGGGTTCCTCGCGACAGGGCTCCTCGCGACAGGGCTCCTCGCGACAGGGGGCCTGCTGAGAGGTGTTTTGCTGAGAGATTTGCTGTGACGTTGCGAAACGTGCGATCGACCGAGTCGATCTCCCGGTCGGACCACGGCAGCGCGAGGAGAGCCAGCACGCCAGAGGACAGGATGAAGGTAGCGGTGACGAGCGTCCAGATGAGATCGACGAGGGCGGGATCGGGGGTGGGGAACATGAGGCCTCCTGAACGGGGAGTCAGAATGTACGGCACCTTCTGGGCGCAAACAACAATTGAGCCGGACACATTGTGTCCTTGAATGCGGTGAAAGGTGCTGGTCGGACTTCTGGGGGAGTCGCTCAGCGCGCGAGGAGCGGAATTTTCAGGAGACGATTCCGACGGGCAGACCACCGGTGGAGCGCGGCGGGATCCCTGGGATACCACCGGTGCATCGTCTCCAACCGCAGCAAGCGGGTGAGCATCGGCACCATTCGGCGGAGTACTCTGCGTTGACCCCAGGCTCCGGTCACTATTGGTCCGACATCGGCCGCACTGAGGCGTGTGGCCTCCTGTCGCAGCGCCTGAGCCAGCAGCCGCTCGTTCATCAGCCCCGCGCGCATCAGCCCGGCGACCTCGCTGGTGCCGAGCGTGCTGGAGAACTGTGCGAACAGCGCGGATGCTGCCTTCGCGCCCCCCCAGCGCCGCTGCCACGCCACGTTGTAGTCCCACGGTGTCCCGCCACGCGACAGCGTCTCCGACAGGAGACGGGCGGCGATCATCCCCGCGCCGATGCCGGAGCCGTGGGCGGCGAACACCTGTCCGCCGGCGTCACCGAGCAGCGCCAGCGGCCCGTTCGAGAGCCGCGCCGCAGGGGGCCCGATCGGGATCGCACGCGCGCCGCCGAACCGCCGCTCACCGACCCACGGCTCGCGCTCCGCGAACGCATCGAGCAGCGCGCGGCCCGAGGGGTGACCCAGCGCGGGGATGGACCCGGTGAGGATCGAAACGGTGGCGCCATCCTCGTGCTCCTCGAGGCGGGCGTTCATGATGGAGTATCCGCCAGCGACGCCGGTGAAGCACAGCGTCTCTCCCGCCGCGACCTCGTGCCGCTCGAAGAATCCTCGCGCGGCCTGGACGTCGCTGACGCTGCGGACCTCCTGCGCCGCCACGCAGATCTGCTCGGCGGGGGGCTTGTCCATACCCGGAAGGTCCGGCCCGGCCAGACCCGCAGCGTGGATCACGAAGCGGGTCGCGATCTGCTGATCTCCCACCTGCACCCGGGCGTGGTCGCCCTGGATCTCCACGGCGCGCACCGGTCGACCCCCGATCAGCTTCGCGCCGTGTCGCGCCGCGTCGGCCTGCAGACGCCGCACCAGGGCGCGCATGTCCACCTCCAGAGTGGGCGAAGGGCGCACCACCACCCGGCTCTCGCCCGCGACCAGGTGGAACGCCGGGCTGGCTCCGAGCAGCTCCGCTCCCTGCGGACGTTTCACGGAGGCGTGGTCGAAGCACCACGCTGGCACGGCGTTCACCCAGCGTGCTCCAGCCTCGGCGAGGGGCTGGCGGTCGACGCAGGTCACGTCCAGCCCGGCCTCTGCGCATGCTGCCGCGGCGGCAGCGCCGGCCGTCCCGGCGCCGATGATCAGCACGTCTGTCGTCATGTCCGGCTCCGGTGGGCGTTGGGTCAGTCTTTGGACTTCACTCGTGGAAACGGCATAGGGGACCGTCCGAGGAGCGGTGATGGGTGAGCAGCTGCCCGATTCGAGTCGTCTGAACAAGTCGCAGAAACTCATCCGGATCCTCGAGTCGATGCAGGAGCCCGGCGGCGCGCTCGTGGGCGATCTGATGACCCGCTTCGACCTCGACGACCGCACGATGCGCCGGTACCTCGCCGACCTGCGCGGACTGGAGCTGCCAATCCACACCCGCGGTCGGGGCCTGACGCGGCGCCTGTGGCTCGACGCGCGCTACGGCCGCCGCAACGTGCGGGTGAGCCTGCTGGAGCTGGTGGCGCTCCGCTTCGGCCGGACGATGGTGGCGTTCCTGCAGGGCACCGGTTTCGCCGAAGACATGGACGAGGCCCTTGATACGGTGGAGCGGATCGCGCTCGACGGCCAACAGATGGAGCTGGCGCAGAACCTCGATCGCAAGTTCGTCGCTGTTCCGGAGCATCGAAAGGACCATACCCGCGATGCCGAGATGATCGAGAGCATCCTTTCGGCGTTGCTCTACCAGAACCCCGCCCGCGCCCACTACGCCCGGCTGGGTCAGCGCCAGAAGCGCTACCACCTCCACGCGCTCACCCTGGCGACGTTCCGGCAGGGGCTGTACCTGTTCGCGTTCGACGTCGACGCCGGAAAGATCAAGACCTACGCCGTCGATCGCTTCCGGCACTTCGAGCGGATCCGAGGCCAGCACTTCACCTACCCCGAGGGCTACGACCCCCACAAGCTCGTCGAGGACTGCTTCGGCATCATGGGCGGCCCCATCGCGCTGGTGGAGCTTCACTTCGGTCGCCGCGCCGCGCCCTATGTGCAGGAGCGCGTGTGGCACCACAGCCAGACCGTAGAGAGCGACGGCGGCGGCGGGCTCATCCTGCGGATGCGGGTGGGCATCGCGCCCGAGCTGATCAGCTGGATCATGGGGTTCGGCCCCGACGTCCGGGTGCTCGGACCGTCGGAGCTGGTCGATCGCGTGCGTATGCTGCATCGGCAGGCCTGCGGGCTCGACGAGCCTCCCCGTATCCGCTGAGCGATGCGCCTGGCCGCGCCGTTCGGCGCCGAGCGGGAGATCGAATTCGCCTGGCCGGAGGTGCTCACCGATCGCGATCCCTACGCCGGGGATGAGGCGCTGGACGATCCCCTCCCCGGCGAAGACGACGCGCGCTTTCGGAGCGCCTACCGCGCCGCGCTGGACGGGCGCGGGACCTTCGCGGCGGTCCGCGCTGCCGCAGAGGCGGTGGGCGTAGGCGGACCCGTTCGCCACGACAGGCGGCGGCCGTGGCCCGGCTCCGCCGTGGTGTCCGACGCGGAGATCGTCGATCTGGCCGAGAACTGGGTGCCCGATCTGGGCCTCCTCGCTCCCGATCGCGTGCTGGGCCCCTGGGCAGACGAGCCCCTGAAGCCTGAGCTTCGCCTGCTGGCCGGCGCGGTGATGGCGTTCGCGCCGATCATGGCCCCCCGCAGCCGCCCGGTGGGTCGGGCGATGCGCAGCCGCCCGCGGCCGACCGTGGGGGTCCGCTCAGGGATGAAGAGCGCGCTCCGGGCCCCGGTGATGCTCTGGGAGCGCCGCGGCGATCGGCTGGCTCCGCTGCTGCCGCTCCCCGCCGCGTGGGTCCCCGATGGCCCCGTCGCGGGGCTGCCGCGTACGCCCGCGGTGATCTGTCGGGCGGCGCTGGGACCGGATGGTTGGTGGGCTGCCTGCGCCCTGCCGCTCCCCGCGCCCCCACCCGGGCGGGTCATCCGCGCCCGCCTGCTCGCCGAGTACTGGCGCTGGCGACGCCACGAGCCGCGGCTGACGTGGGAGGATCTGCTGCGAGATCGCGGGGAGGTGGGTTACCGGGCGGTATGCGAGTGGATGTGGACCGTCTTGCCCGAGCCCTGTTTCCAGCTGTGGTGCTCAGCGTCTCTGCCGCTGGAACGGGCTGCGCCGAGCCCGGCCTCCTGACGGCCTCTCCGGGTGAGCTGGCCTGGGGAGAGATCGACTTCACCGGCTGGCCCGCAGATATGCCGGAGGGTGGGTACGACCCCGTCCAGATCGTGCTCACGAACAGCGGCGAGGGCGAGATCGAGGTCACCCTCGCGGGGTTCGACTTCGAGCGGCTCTGCCTGGCCGGCTACAGCACGGTGCCGACGGATCTACCGACGATCGCGCCCGGCAGCACGTGGCTGTTCGACCTCGGGGTCTGCGCGTACATCTCCGAGGAGGGCGATCGCGGCACGACCGTGCGGGGCGAGATCGGCCTGGAGACCAATGGCGAGAACGGCGTGCTGGTGATCCCCTGGAGCTTCATGCCGGTGGTGCAGGTCCGCTGAGCGGGTGTCGCTGGGCAGGATGCGTGGGAGCGCCGCTTCCAGGCCGCGCCCCGCCCCCCGCGATCTGGAGCGCAGTGGTGGGCGCCAGCGCTGGAATCCGAAGCCACGCCAACCCTCGACCGCCAGAAGATGATGGCTTAACCTGGGATGTGACGGATTCTGACTTCTCCAGAATCGACATTGAGGCTGGAGTACGAGATGCGGTTACCGATCTGGGTTCCGACTCTACTCATGGCCGGATGCGCGTTCTTGCCGGAGGTATCACTCGACGAGCGGCTGGACCTCGATGGAGATGGGGTTCCTCGTCCCACCGATTGCGACGATACGGACCCCTTGGTGACCGCGCTGACGTTCTTCGCTGACGCCGACGGTGATGGCTACGGCAGCGATGTGGAGGTGCAGGGGTGCAGCCCAGCGGAGGGGTACGCTACTGTCAGCGGTGACTGCTCCGACGAGCGCGCCGAGGCCTATCCGGGCGCCCCGGAAATCTGCAACCGTCTCGATGACGACTGCGACGGAGAGGCCGACGAGGACATCGAGATCCCGATCTGGTCCCTCGACGGCGACCACGACGGTTACGGCAACCTGTTCGAGAGCGTGGCCGGCTGCGAGCGACCTTCGGATGACTATACGGATAACTCGGAGGACTGCGACGACAACGACGCTCGTGTCAATCCGGACGGAGAGGAGATCTGCAATGGTGTGGATGACGATTGCGACGGATTAACGGACGACGCGGACCCGGACGCGCCGCTGACGACGTGGTATCGAGACGCCGACATCGACGGATTTGGAGACCCTGAGCTCCCGTTCGAAGCGTGCGTCGTCCCCATCGGTTTTGTCGGCGATGCCACTGACTGCGATGACTCCGACGCGGCCATCAACCCCGAGGGCATCGAGGTCTGCAGCGGCGTGGACGAGGACTGCGATGGGTTGGTGGATGACGCCGACGCCGACACCCCGTTGCCCATCTGGTATCACGACAGCGACGGCGACGGTTACGGAGGCTCCTCGCGCTCTGTCGAGTCTTGCGAGCCGCCCACCGATTTCGTCGCTGGGGACACCGACTGCGACGACGCCGACGACACCAACTACCCGGGCGCCGAAGAGCGCTGCGACGGCATCGACAATGACTGCGACCTCGGGACCGGAGAGGACGGCGTCGTCACCCTCGACGACAGCCTCAATCAGCCCACCATCCAGGCCGCGATAGACAGCGCCTCAGACGGCAGCACCGTTCAGGTCTGCGACGGCACCTACATCGAGGCCCTCACCATCTCCGTCGGGCTCACCCTGACCTCCAGGGGCGGCGCCGATGTCACAACGATCGACGGCGGCGGCGATGGGAGCACCATCAGCATCGACACTCCCGTCGATGTCTACATCTCCGGATTCACCATCACTGGCGGCTCAGGCACAGACCGCGGCAGCATCATCGGCGGTGGTATTGACGGCTATTTCTCCAGCGGACTCTCGATCACCGACTGCCAGATCGAAGGCAACACGGCCGACTACGGTGGCGGGCTGATCACCTCGCTGACCGGCCTGACCCAGCTCACAGACACCACGTTCTTCAACAACGAGGCCACCGTCAGCGGCGGCGGGGTCTACATCGGTGCGGGCGGTGTAGACATGGTGGGGACCACCGTCACAGCCAATTCCGCGGTGAATGGGGGAGGGCTCTTCCTCGATGATACAGAGGCCACGCTGGACAGCGCGAGCGAAGTCACCTCCAATACCGCCAGTACCGCTGGTGGCGGGGCATACCTCTCCAACAGCGACCTCTACGGTGGCGTCAACGCCAACAACCGCGCGGAATACGGTGCTGGTATACTCGTCAACGAAGGCGCGAACCAACTCTCGGATGTAGCGATCGAAGACAACGTCGCGTTTGAGTCCGGCGGCGGAATCTACGCCAGTGCGAGCACTGGAACGATGCGCACCTCAGTCACACTGACCGGCGTGATCGTCACGGGCAACAGCGCAAGCAATGGCGGCGGCCTGGCACTCGATGCCACCGATGCTGTATTGGATAGCTCCAGCGAGATATCCCAAAATCAGGCCGTGGACTCTGGCGGGGGCGTATTGGCTATGGATGGGTGCACGATGAGGGGTGGAAGCGTCCTCCGCAACGGAGCGAATTACTGCGGCGGTTTCTACTGGGCGCATTCGGGATTTGGGGGCAGTCTGAGCGTCGAGACGCAGTGGTGTGAC
>CAYXGP010000135.1:0-22751 GCA_964464515.1 uncultured Enterobacterales bacterium | reverse complement strand
GGCCGCTCCAGGGAAAGAAAGGTCCCATGATCGGCGCGTAGGCTCGAGTCCACTGGCGTTCGTCGCTCGCTGTCGTATCTGGCCCATATCAAGAGACAGGGTTCGAGAGCGTCGCACGCCGGGGGGTCCGGGGCCTCGCAGGCAAGGGCATCCGCGTCGAGGGGGGACATGCTTTTCTTGGAGCGGCCTTCTTGTAGACAACTGCTTCTTGTAGAGGACGCGCTCAACCCGAGGGACGTCTGCCCTGGCGACGAGACCACGAGCGGCAGCACGAGACCCGGTCCTCTCCACCGATTCTGATTGCGGTCAGGTCGCGAGAGAACCCGGTGGCATATTCAGGGGGCTCGCGCTGGAGGCCCCTTGACCACAGCCAGCCCCGCTCGGATCCTGGCGACCGGAAACGAGATGACTGCCCAGGCCGCCCTCGCGGCCGGCTGTCGTTTCTTCGCCGGCTACCCGATCACCCCCGCGTCCGAGGTCTACCGTCGCATGACCGACGCGCTGCCCGCCCTCGGCGGCGCGGCGCTCGCGGCCCCCGACGAGATCAGCGCGCTGGCCTACTGCATCGGCGCCTCGATGCGCGGCCGGCCGGCGATGACCGCGACCTCCGGACCGGGCTGGTGCCTGATGACCGAGAGCGTCGGCTACGCGCTGATGACCGAGACCCCTGTGGTCATCGCCGTCGTTCAGCGGCTCGGGCCGAGCACCGGCGCGGCCACCCTGGGCGCTCAGGGCGACATCGCCCTCATCTCGGGGGCGATCAGCGGGGGCTACCTGTTTCCGGTGTTCGCGCCGTCCACCGCCGCTGAGTGCTACGCCGACACCCTGCGGGCCTTCGCGTGGGCCGAGCGCCTGCGCACTCCGGTGGTGCTGCTCAGCGACAGCGAGGTCTCCCGCACCTCCGAGGTCGTCGATCTCACGACGCTGCCGACGCCGGAGCCGCTGGCGCGACCCACGTGGGGAGGCGACGCGCCCTTCGTTCCCTACGGCTTCGACGCCCCCGGCGACGTGCCCCCCTTCGCGCCTGTCGGCGGCTCGCAGCCGGTGACCATGACCGGCTCCGCCCACGACAAGCAGGGACGTCTGCGCAAAGACGATCCCGAGACGATGGCCGTGCTCGAGCACCTCCGGGCCAAGCTGGAGGACGCCGAGCCCGCGCTCGGTCGCGTCGATCACGATCCGTGTCCGGGCGCAGACACGCTGGTGCTCAGCTACGGCGTCTCTGCGCGCGCCAGCCGCGACGCCGTCGCCATGGCCCGCAGCGACGGGCGTCGGGTCGCGCAGGCCACCGTCCGCACCCTCTTTCCGGTCCCCCGGACCGCCCTCGCGCCGTGTCTGCAGGGCATCGAGCGCGTGATCATCCCCGAAGAGAACCACGGCGGACTCTACCGGGCCGCCCTCGCTCCCGTCCTCGCGGGTCGCGCCGTGATCGGCGTCAACCGCGTCGGCGCCCTCATCACACCTCGGGAGATCCGTGATGTCATCGGCTGATTCCCTGATCTGCGACGACCAGCTGCCGTACTGCCGGGGCTGCGGTCACACGCCGATCGCTCGCGCCATCGCCGGCGCGCTCGAGGCCACCGGGCTCGCCCCCGATCGTCTGTGCATGGTGAGCGACATCGGTTGTGTTGGCCTGATCGACCGGCTCTTTCCCAAGATACATACCGTACATGCCACCCACGGCCGCTCCACCGCCTTCGCCACCGGGATCAGCGTGGCCGACGGCGTGCTGGCGGACGGCGCGCTCAAGACGGTCGTGGTGATCGGCGACGGCGGGGCCACCATCGGCCTGCTGCACCTGGTCGCCGCCGCCCAGCTCAACGTCGATCTTACAGTGGTGCTCCACAACAACGGCATCTACGGGATGACCGGAGGCCAGAGCTCCGGCCTCACGCCCCAGGGCTGGATCACGGCCACCACGCGCAGCGGCAACCCGCTGCCGCCCATCGACGTGCTGAGTCTGCTCCGCTCGGCCGGCGCCACATTCCTGGCCCGCGACGTCGCCACCAGCGGCGAGCTGGTGCAGACCCTGCACAGCGCGATCGATCACCCCGGCTTCGCCGTGGTCGAGGTGCTGGAGCTGTGTCTGCCGTTCGCGGTCCGCCACAACAAGGTCAGCGGCGCCGCGCTGGCGAAGCTGGCCGAGCCGACCGGTGTGCAGCATCGCGACACCGAGCGCCCCGCCTTTCGACAGGTCTTGACCGAGGCCAACGCGCTCTCCGAGCCGCCGCCGGCGCGCAAGACAGCCCGGCCGGTCGAGCACGGACTGACGGCCCCGTATCGCTTCGTGCTGGCCGGCACCGCCGGAGAGCGAGTCCAGTCGGTGGCCGGGCTCGCCGCGCGACTCGCGGTGGCCTCCGGACTGTTCGCGACCCGCAAGAACGACAACCTGGTGAGTCAGGGGACGGGCTTCTCTACCTCCGAGGTCGTGCTCTCACCGCAGGAGATCCACTACACGGGCTCTCCCAACCCCGACGCGGTGGTGGTCGCCAGCGCTGACGGACTGGCGCGGGTCATGGCTTCAGGGGTGATCGGTCGGACGTCGGGGCTCGTGGTCGTAGACGACTCCTTGGAGGGGGTGCCCGAGGTGGCGGGGCGGCTGGTGCGGCTGCCGCTGCGGCGGGTGGCCGGCAGGAACGGCGCCGCGCTGGCAGGGCTGGTGTGGACGCTGAATCAGGCGGGAGTGTTCTCCCTCTCTGCGCTGCGACCGCAGCTCGTCGAGATCTACGGTGAGCGTCTGGCCGGGAAGGTCGCGGGCCTCGCGGATCGCCTCAAGGCAATCTAACCGCCGACTCTACGCCTCAACTCCCGCGCGTCACCCTCGCTCGTGAACACATCGTAGACGCGACTCCAGGTCCGCTTGTCGACCACCCGCGCGTGCATCGTCGCGGCGACGTCGACCTGATCGGCGCCGAACTTGAACGCCTCCATCGTCAGAATGACCTGATCGACCGTGAAGCGGTGATCCATCGCGGCCCGCCGCACCAGTCCGATCCGCGCCTCGCGTCCGCTGGCGTCGTCGATGGCGACCAGGAACCGATCGAATTTCTGCGAGCTCATCGCGGGTCCGCCCCCGCCGCCCCCGCCACCGGACGTCTGGAGTGAGGCGAGGAGTCCATCGACTGTAGCGAGCCGCCGCCGCAGTTCGTCGCGGGCGGCCGGCCGATCAGCCTCGTCGATCAGCGCGCGGGCGGCAGCCAGCTCAGCCCGAGCCGTCGTGATGGTGTTGTGTGCGCTCTGGCCGGCCAACGCCAGGCCGGCTGTGCCCAGGCCCCCCAGGATCAGACCAGCGATCAGCGGGGGGAGTGAGCGGTGCATTGCGACCTCGAACGTATCAGGCGATGGGGTGACGGAAGTGGTCCCGAGTCTGCTCCACCGCAGGACCTGCCCGAGGCGCCTCGAACCGGACGCCGGGCATCCCCGTGACGCGCCGGGCCACCTGGTCCTTCACCCGCGGGGCAAGCCACCGCCGCGTCAGCGGGATGATCAACGCGAACCCCAGCAGATCGGTGAGCACCCCGGGGGTGATCAGCAGCACACCGCCCACCAGCACCAGGATCCCCTCGACCAGCCGGTTCGCTGGCGGCAGCCCGCTCAGGGTGTCCTGCTGGAGCTGCCGGATCACGCCGATCCCCTCGCGCTTGGCCAGCGCCGCGCCGGCAGCGCCGGTGACGATGATCAGCAGCACAGTCTGCGCCGGTCCCAGCAATCCGCCGATGTGGATGAGCAGGTACAGCTCCAGCGCAGGGACGACGGTCATCAGGAGGAGGAGGCGGGCGAACATGACTCTCCGGGGCTCTGCCCGCTTCTAACCACCGATCGCGGCGGGTCCCGGTCCGGCCTTCACCGCGCGCCACAGCGCGTCCAGATCGGCGGCGTCCAGATCGGCGAGAGAGTCCCCCCGCCGGTGGGCCCTGAGCTCCATCTCGGCGAAACGCCGCGCGAACCGATCGTTGCCGTCGCGCAGAGCGGCCTCGGGCGGTGTGTCCAGGTGCCGGCCCAGGCTGGCGACGGCCATCAGGAGATCTCCCAGCTCGTGGGCCTGCTCCGCGGCGTCTCCGGCCGCGATGGCCTGCTCCAGCTCGTCCAGCTCCTCGCGGACCTTGGCGAGCACCCCAGAGACGTCGGGCCAGTCGAAGCCGACGCTCGCGGCCTTCTCCCCCTGCCGGTGGGCGCGGAGGAGCGCGGGGAGGGTCCGGGGTACGCCAGCGAGTCGGTGACGCAGGCCGCCCGCCACCTCGCGGGCCTTGCGGGCCTCCCACGCGGCGATCCCCCCGGGGGCGGCCTCGCGTGGAGCATCACCGTCGGCGAACACGTGGGGGTGACGGCGCACCATCTTGTCGGCGACACCACCCGCGATGCCCTCGATGCCCCGCCCGCCCGACTCTGCACGGATCCGCGTCAGCAGCAACACCACGAACAGCAGGTCACCCAACTCCTCATCGGGATCTTCGCCGGCGTCCAGACGCTCGAGCAGCTCGTAGCACTCCTCCAGAAGGTAGGGCCGCATGCTCGCGGTGGTCTGCGCGCGATCCCAGGGACATCCCCCCGGACCGCGCAGCTTGTCGATGATGGAGACCAGCTCGGCGAGTCGTGACATGATGCGCTAGAGTAGACGACCTCGCTGGACCGGTAAACCACCAGGCCGTACTTTGTACAGGGTGCCTCAGGGGCGCCATACAGGGCAGCCGTACACGGTGTTTCCAAGGGGGGTTTGCAAAGGGGATGTGTGAAACACATCCCAGATCATCCACGCTCTCTCGCAGGGGGCTACACCCCCAACAGGCACCGACCAGAGCAGGCGGCGACCAGACAGGCGGCGAAGTCACCTCCCCGAGTCCTCATCTGCAGGCTCGCCAAGCACATCCAGCCCAGCCAGAAGGGCCCCCTCCCGCAGGCCCCCTCCCGCAGGGGCCGTCCAGAAGGGCCCGTCCAGCAGGCCCCGTCCCGCGACGCCGCCCCACCACATCATCATCCCCCACCGCAATATCTCGGAGCGAAAAATGCGCGTTCATTCCTTCATCCCAATGATCGCTCTGTTCGCCTGCAACTCCGAGACGTCCATCGTCTCGCTGTTCGATGAGACCACCGAGCTCGTCTCGCCCGAGGTCTTCTCGTTCTCGCTGGACAGCCCGACCTACGGAGAGTTCACCGGCGACGAGCCGGCGTGGGTGAGCGGTACCGTCAGCCCGGCGGACGCGGTGGTGGAGATCGAGGGACAGCAGGTGTCGGTCGCCACCGACGGCACCTTCGGCGCGTGGGTCGAGATCGGAGGCCCCTACCGGAACATCAACGTCGCCGCCTCGCACGGCGAGATGCTGGCGACAGAGCGCGTGCCGGTGTTCTCCGGGCGCCACCCCCTGGAGACCTGGCCCGGCGGCGCCTCACTGCGACTGCTCCCCGAGGGCCTGGATGCCCTGGGCGAAGCGCTCGGCCAGATGATCGACGACACCGGCTGGTCCAGCCAGATCTCCAGCAGCCTCCCCGGCTATGAGGCCGACTGGATCCGCATCACCCCGATGGGCGTGTCACACGACCCGACCGTGGTGGAATTGACTCCCGCCGACGAGGGGCTGGCGTCGCGGTTCCTCGTCACCGACCTCACCATCACCTACGAGCTGGCGATGGACTGGGCCGGGTACACCGAGGAGCTCTCCGCGGGCTTCGGTGAGCTCGCCATCGGCGGCACGCTGATCCCGTGGCTCGACAGTGACAGCATGCTGTGGATGTCGCTCACCGACGCGACGCTGGCGCTCGACGACCCGGAGTTCGACCTCGGGCTGCTCGACGGCTGGGTGCTGGAGCTGATCACCGACGGGCTGAGCGAGTACATCATCGAGCCGCTCGCCGAGACCATCCTCGACCTCGTGCTGGACAGCGTCGGCGAGATGGAGGTCGGCGGTCCGTTCGCGTTCCAATTCGACCTGCTCGGCATGGCGATGGACATCGCCCTCACCGACGTCTACGGCGACCTCGACGGCCTGGGAGCCGAGCTGGGCGTGGGGCTGAACGAGCCAGCCGCGGGTGACGTGGGGCTGCCGGTGCCCACCATCGAGACCCCCTACGCCGCAGAGGCGCATGCTGCGATCGGCCTGCACGAGGGCGTCTTCCAGCTCCTCGCCGACGAGGCCATCGTCATGCTGCTCTCGCAGGAGCTGGCGCTGGATGGCACCTACGGCGATCTGCTCGGCGCCGGGCTCACGTCTCTGCCGGGCGGCGATCAAGCCCCTGACGGCGACGGCTGGTGCCTCGCGCTGGAGCCGGGCTCTGCCTATGTCGCGCGGATCATCGAGGGTGAAGGCGCGCTGGCCGGCATCTACCTGCCCGACCTCGTCCTCGACGCCGGCATCAAGCAGGGCAGCGACTGCGAGACCTGGCTCAAGGCCTCGCTGGCGACCGAGATGAGCCTGGGGCTGAACGGCACCGAGATCGACCTCGACATCACCGTCCCCGACGGCGTGGTGCTGGAGTATGGCGCAGAGGGCGCCGACGAAGCCGCGGTCATCGAGGGGCTGGGCACCTACCTGAGCAGCATGATCGGCCTGCTCGGCGGCGTAATGGGCGACCTCGATCTGGGCTCGCTGGGCGGGCTCGATGAGATGGGCCTCGGCGAGATCTCTCCCGAGTTCGTCGGAAACGCTCCGCTGGAGAGCGAAGACGGTACCTGGATCGAGGGGCTCTACTCCGTGGCGATGACGCTTTGGCAGTGACACTTTGGCAGTAGTCTTCCTGGGCAGGTGTCTTCCTGGAAGAACGTCACTTTTTTCAACTTTCTTCGATTGGGCGACTTCACTGTCCAGCGGCGTCATCTGACGTCAGAACAGCACGTCGAGACATCAGTTCTGCCCATGGGCGTGCAGAACTGATTCCGGTCCTTCCGTAATTTGGGGTTCAGACCCCTGGAGGACCGCATGATCGCCCTGCTCGCCGCTACCCTGATCTCCTCTTCTCTGGCCTGCCCCACGGTCGTGACCGGCACGCCGTCAGAGCTCTCTTTCGATGTCGCGCAGGTCGCCATCGTCCGCGAAGGTCGCCGCACGACCTTCTCCGTCTCCATCAACCCCTACGGAGATCCGCAGGAATTCGCCCTCGTCATGCCGGTGCCCGAGGTGCTGGATCAGCGGGAGATCCGGACGTTGGACACCGAGGTGTTCTCCCGTCTCGACGGCTACACCGCCCCGCGTCACGTCACCGACGCCGGCTGCCCCCAGCAGAGCAGCGGAGGCAGCAACAACGGCGGCGGCAGCAGTAACTCCGACCCCTGCTCCACCGGCAGCACGGGCGGGGGGAGCTCCTCCGGTGGGACGACCGGCGGCTGGTACAGCTCGGCGTCCAGCGGCTCGCTCTATGGTGAGGTCGCTGTGGAGGCGGAGTACCTGGTCGGCGGCTACGAGCTGACCATCCTGTCTGCAGACGAGTCTGACAACCTGCTTCTGTGGCTGGGCGACAACGGCTACTACCTGCCCGAGGGCGCCGAGGAGCGCTTGCAGGAGTACCTCGACGCCGGCAGCTACTTCCTGGCGGCAAAGGTCGCCGGGGAGACCGCCACAGCGAGCGGAGATCAGCTCCCGCCGCTCCAGCTCTCCTACGAGAGCGACGTGTTCTCGATCCCCCTTCGGCTCGCCACGCTCAACAGCCCCGGCGAGCAGGACATGGTCATCTACGCCATCACCCACCGCTGGGAAGACGGCACGACCAACCGGGTCGGGATCTCCAACTACCCCGAGTTCGACGTCACCGACACCTGTGTCTGGGGCAAGTCGAGCGACGACTTCGGCGCGTTCTACGAGGACCAGTTCACGTTGGATTGGGAGGAGGTCGGCGACGCAGGGTGGACCGTCGAGTACGCAGGCGGCTGGAACGACTGCAGCCCCTGCTCCAGCACGAGCATCACCGAGCAGGATCTGCGCTACCTCGGACTCCACGGAGAGGCCGGCGGACACCACCTCACGCGGATCCGCATGCGGTACACCCCCGAGCAGGCCACCAAGGACATCAACCTGTACTCGTCGGGTATCTACCAGGCAGAGAGCACCAACTTCGCCGATGACAATTCGCAGAATCGCTCGTGTCGCTCGGAGTGCCCGGCCTACCTCGGAGACGACAGCTCCGCCCGCAGCCAGCAGGAGAGCAGCGCGCGCGTAGATTGCGACGACGAGACGACCCTCTCGAGCGACACCGGCGGCAGGTTCGGCTGCTCGACGGTCGGCGGGACCGGGGCGTTGGCCGCGGGACTGGCGCTGCTGGGACTGGCCCGGCGGCGGCGGCGTTGAAGCGACGCGGTCACCGTCCGCCCCGTCGATCCGATGCGCACCTCCTCGACGCTGTCTGGATCGGCGGGGCTTTCCCAGCAACCTGTTATACTCAACAACCCCTGGAGATCCCCATGCTCGCCTTCCTCAGTCCCGTCCTCCTCAGTCCCGCCCTCATCGGGACGGCCCTGGCCTGTCCCACGGTGGTGACCGGCACCCCCTCTGAGCTCTCATTCGACGTGGCGCAGGTCGCCATCGTTCGGCAAGACAACCGCACGACCTTCTCGGTGTCCATCAACCCGGCCGGACCGTCCCAGTCGTTCGCGCTGGTGATGCCCGTCCCAGAAGTCCTCGAAGAGCACGAGATCGAGACGCTGGACCCGGAGATCTTCGGAAGACTGGACGGCTACTCAGGACCACGTCACGTCTCAGATGCCGGCTGCGGCTACGGCGCCGGCGGCAGCACGAGCGGCGGCTCCACGGGCGGCGGGACCGTCGGCAGCAGCGGCACCCTCGACTACGGAACGGTCGACGTCGAGGCGGAGTACCTGGTCGGTGAGTACGAGATCGTGATCCTGAGCGCCGAGAAGTCTACCGGCCTGCTCAACTGGCTCGACGACAACGCCTACTACCTGCCGACCGGCGCCGAGGAGCGCCTGCAGGAGTACATCGACGCCGGCAGCTACTTCCTGGCGGCCAAGGTCGCCGACGAGGCCGCGGTGGCCGACGGCTCGCAGCTATCCCCGCTCAAGCTGTCCTACGACAGCGAGATCTTCTCGATCCCCATCCGACTCGCCACACTCAACAGCCCCGGCGAGCAGGACATGGTCATCTACTCGCTGACCGAACGCAGCGGCCAGGCCCAGCACGGAAAGGTCGGCATCTCCAACTACACCGAGTTCGAGGTCGCAGATACATGCATCTGGGGAAAGTCCAACGGTGACTTCGGCTCGTTCTATGAGGACCGGTTCACCCAGGACTGGGAGACCGTGGGCGACGCAGGGTGGACCGTCGAGTACGCCGGCGCCTGGTATGACTGCAGCCCCTGCTCCGGCACGGTCATCACCGAAGACGACATCGCCGCGCTCGGTTTCGCCGGCAACCCCAGCGACCACTACTTCACCCGGATCCGGATGCGGTACACGCCCGACCAGGCCGACCAGGACCTCACGCTCTACGCCTCTGGGCTGACCGACGCAGTCGTCACCCCCTACGCCGACGACAACTCGATGAACCGGCAGTGTCGAGAGTACTGCGATGACGTCGAGCCCGGCACCACCGATCCCGGCACGACAGACCCCGGGACCACCGATCCCGGCGGAACGAGCGGCGGGACTGGTGGCTCGACGGGCGGCTCGACGAGCGGGGACTTCCCCACCCACTCAAGCAGCGACGACGACGGAAAGCGGGGCTGCGCCACGGTCGGCGGCGCCGGAGCGTTGGCCGCTGGGCTGGCCCTGCTGGGATTGGCCCGGCGGCGACAGCGCTGACCCGGCGCAGGTACCGCGCCGTTCGACTCTGCATATCCCCTCGCAGGGCTCGGATCCGGACTGTATCTGCGGCAAATCCGGACCATCACCGGAGCCCCAATGTTGGACCTCGCCGTGTTCAGTCCTGTCGTCATCGGTCCCGCTCCCGCCTGTCCCACGGCGGTGACCGGCGAGACGAGCAGTCTGAGCTTCGACGTCGCGCAGGTCGCCATCGTGCGGCAGAGCGATCACGAAAGCGGCGGGGCGAAGGAGCGTCCGGAAGTGGCGCGGGTCTGCTCGCGATCAGCAAGGTCGCGCTGGCCCCACCCTCGCGGCGATCTTCCCCAGCGCCAGATCCGGTCGCTCGCGGATAAGCTGCCCCCGGACCCGGAGGATCGCCATGCTCGCCCCCACCCTCATCTCCACATTCCTCATCGCGCCGGCCCTGGCCTGCCCGACCATCGCGACCGGAACCCCGTCAGAGCTGAGCTTCGACGTCG
Source organism: uncultured Enterobacterales bacterium (assembly GCA_964464515.1). Taxonomy (GTDB): domain Bacteria; phylum Myxococcota_A; class UBA796; order UBA796; family UBA2385; genus CAYXGP01. Next base: position 12,530 of record CAYXGP010000135.1, on the reverse strand, counting down.
CGCAGGTTGCGATCGCCCGGCAGGACAACCGAACGACCTTCTCGGTCTCGATCAACCCGGCCGGTCCGTCCCAGCCGTTCGCGCTGGTGCTGCCGGTCCCGGAGATTTTGGAAGAGCACGAGATCGAGACGCTGGACCCGGAGATCTTCGGGCGGCTCAACGGCTACTCGGCTCCACGTCATGTCGACGACGCCGGCTGTGGCTACGGCAGCAGCCCGTCCGCAGATGGGAGCGCGAGCGATAGCGGCTCCGCGGGTGGTGGAACCGGCACGGTGGTCGTCGAGGCGGAGTACCTGGTCGGCGAGTACCTGATCGTGATCTTGAGTGCGAAGGAGTCGGGCAACCTGCAGACCTGGCTGGACGCCAACGGCTACTACCTGCCCACCGGAGCGGAGCCGCGCCTGCAGGAATACATCGACGCCGGCAGCTTCTTTTTGGCGGCGAAAGTCGCCGACGAGGCAGCGGTGGCCGACGGCTCGCAGCTATCCCCGCTCAAGCTGTCCTACGACAGCGAGATCTTCTCGATCCCGATCCGGCTGGCGACGCTCAACAGCCCCGGTCATCAGGACATGGTCATCTACGCGCTGACCGCGATGGAGGGCAACACCTCCGGCCGCGCGGGCGTCTCCAACTACACCGAGTTCGAGGTCGTCGATAAGTGCATCTGGGGCGAGGCGACCGATGACTTCAGCGAATTCTACGAGGAGCGCTTCGCCGAGACCTGGGCCGCCCTCGACGACGCCGGCTGGACCGTGGAGTACGCGGGCTCGTGGGGGGACTGCAACCCCTGCTCGAGCGTGGTGATCACCGAGGAGGACGTGGCGGCGCTGGGGTTCGACGAGCGCAACGGCTCCCACCACCTGACCCGCATCCGGATGCGGTACACGCCCGAGCAGGCCACCCAGGATCTGACGCTGTACGGCTCGGGCATCTACGAGCCGGACGTCGCGGCGTTCGCCGACGACAACGCCTGGAACCGAAGCTGCGTGGAGCTATGCGACGCTGAGCCGGGCACCAGCGGAGGCACGAGCGGCTCCACCTCGGGCGGGAGCACCACGTCGAGCGGAGGCAGCACCGGCGGGACAGTGCCGGGTGGTGGCGACACCGCCGCCCTCGACGAGGGAGAGGTGTCCGGCTGCGGCGGCGGCAGAGGCTGCGCGACGGCGGGCGGGGGCGGCTCCGCGCTGCTGCTCGGCCTCGCGCTCATCGGGCTTCGACGCCGGGAATCGTAACAGTCGCATCTTTGGCCGACGGTCGCATTTTTGACCGACCCCGGATTGCTCCCCCACCGCCTGGGGGGGTACGCTTGGTCAACAACCGGAGAGAAACATGAAGTGGATGCTCCTTGCCGGACTCCTGATCGCCTGCGCGGATCAGGGCGACGACGATGACGACAGGGATGGCGGCGGTCTCGGCGGCATCGGCGGTCCCAGCACGACCGCAGCGGGCGGGAACACCGGGGGCGGGAACACCGGGGGCGGGAGCACCAACCCCAACGGCGACGACGACGGCGACGGCTACTCCAACAGCGAGGAGGCCGCGGCAGGTTCGAACCCGGCGGACTCCGCAGACGTCCCCTACGCGGGCGGCTGGGTCAAGGACGCCGCTTGCCGAGACAGCATCATCGCCACCGGAAACGACGAGGGTGAGATCGCCGAGGACTTCGCGCTGATCGATCAGTACGGAGACGAGGTGCATCTGCACGACTTCTGCGGGAGGGTGGTCCTGCTGGAGTTCGCGGGCTTCTCGTGAGGCACCTGTCTCGCCAATTCTCCAGGTCTGGAGTGGCTCTACAATGAATTCGCCGCCGAGGAGTTCATCCCGATGATGGTGATGTACGACGGCGACGTCTCCGAGATCGCGGCGCTCGCCGAAGAGCAGGGGCTCACGTTCCCCATCCTCATGGACGCCGAGAACGAGGTATTCGGGCGCTGGGACCCCGAGCGGATCACACCGAGCACGACGCTCTTCACGAAGGGCGCCGTCGTCGATTCGATCGACGTCCAGTGGTACAATGACCTGATCGAAGAGATGGTCACGTCGGACTGAGTCAAGCCCCGGTGACCCCCGTCCGGTTCTCTTCTGCTCGACGCTACCGGCGGGTCGGTCGTGACCGCGGCTCCACGAGAGAGTCGGCGCCACGATCTCGCGGACCCGCGTAGCCTCGCTCCCGCGGTCCCTGGATTTCGCGAACCACGACCCGTTCACTCGATCCGCGTGGTACTCGGCAGGTGTTTGTTACGCCTCGCGCTCGAACACCGCTGCGGCGCCCATACCACCGCCAATGCACATGCTGACGACACCGTAACGACTGTCCCGGCGCCTCATCTCGTGCAGGAGCGTGGCCGTGAGCTTGGCCCCGGTGCATCCCAACGGGTGTCCCAGCGCGATGGCGCCGCCGCTGACGTTCACCTTGTCCGCGTCGATGCCCAGCTCGCGCACGCAGTAGGCAGCCTGGCTGGCAAACGCCTCGTTGATCTCGAACAGATCTACGTCGCCGATGTCGACGCCGGCCTTCTTCAGCGCGGCGGGGATGGCCTTCGCGGGGCCGATGCCCATGACGTCAGGCGCGACGCCGACCACCACGTAGCTCCGAAGCACACCCAGGATCGGCAGCTCCAGCTCCTCGGCGCGGGAACGAGCCATGACGAGGGTGGCCGCGGCGCCGTCGCTCATCTGGCTGGCGTTGCCGGCCGTGGTGGTTCCCCTCGCGGCGAACACCGGACGCAGACGGGCCAGGGCCTTCTCGCTGGTGTCCGCGCGGACGCCGTCGTCGATGGTGACGGTGACGTTCTTCCACGCGCCGCCCTTGAAGACACGCGTCTCCACCGGGACGATCTCGTCGGTGAACCGCCCCTCGGCGATCGCCGCGGCGGCCTTGCGATGCGAGGAGACCGCGAAGGCGTCCTGCTCGGCCCGGCTGACCTCAAACCGCTTGGCGACGTTCTCAGACGTGATGCCCATCGGCGAGTAGATCTCGGGGGCCTCCGCCATCAGCTTGGGGTTCGGCGACGGGCGATCCCCGCCCATGGGGATGAGCGTCATCGACTCCACGCCGCCGGTCACCGCGACGTCGTACCAACCAGCGTTGATGTGCGCGGCGGCCTGCGCGAGGGACTGGAGTCCCGACGAGCAGAAGCGGTTGATGGTCATCGCGGGCACGGTGTCGGGCACGCCTGCGGCGAGCGCGGAGATGCGCGCGACGTTCATGCCCTGCTCTCCCTCCGGCATGGCCGTTCCCACCACGACGTCATCGACGTCGGCGGGGTCGAGACCCGGGGCCCGATCGAGCAGACCGCGGATGGCCACGGTGAGCAGATCGTCGGGGCGCGTATCCTTCAGGCCCCCCCGATGTGCCTTGGTCACCGGCGTGCGGACGGCGGCGACGATCACCGCATCTCTGGCAGCGTTTCCTGTGGCTGTCATGGTCGTCTCCCTGAAACGTGTCGCTGAAACGTGACTTCGTGGCAGCGTGATGAGCTGTTCGTCTGCTGATGGTGCTCGGCGGAAGTCCCGATGGAGTTTCGTCGGGCGCCAGTAGTGCCCGTGATAGCGGGCGGGGGACCGCTCTGTGAGCGGTATCGGAGGGCAGAGCCCCCCAACAAGGGGAGAGTGGACTGGGATGCGTGCATCCCGCTGCGCAGAGCGCAGCCGGCAGAAGGCGTAAACACCTTCTGCCGAGGGCTACTAGTTGCGGAGCGGCTTGCCGGTCATCAGGAAGTGCTGGATGCGGGCCTGGGTGCCCTCGGTGCCGCACAGGTGCAGGAACGCCTCGCGCTCCAGATCGAGGACGTGCTGCTCGTCGACCACGGTGCCCCCGGCGATGTCGCCGCCGGTGAGGACCCGCGCGAGCTGCTTGCCGACCACCATGTCGTGATCGGTGGCGAACCCGCCCTCGTGCATGCCGTACAGGGCCAGCTCGATGGCCGCGCGCCCGCTGGGGCCGGGCAGCTTGAACTTCCGCTGCGCGGGAGGGGCTGCGCCTGCCGCTGCGAGACCCAGGGCGATGCGCTTCGCCGCGCCGAGCTGCGCGTCGGGGTCGAGTGTTACGCCGTCAGTCGGCCGCAGGTAGCCCCAGGTGCGGGCCTCTTCAGCCGACGTCGCGACCTTCGCCATGCCCACGCGCTTGAAGATGGCCTGCACGAAGGGGTTGGGATCGTAGGCGACGTCCACCGGGATGTCACCCAGCGCGCGTGACAGCAGCTCCTTGCAGCCGCCGGCCGCGGGAATCACGCCCACGCCTACCTCGACGAGGCCCATGTACAGCTCGCCGTTGGCCTGCGTGTGGGTGCACTGCATGGCGATCTCCGCGCCGCCGCCCAGCGTCATCCCGTAGGGGGCGACCACGACGGGCCGCTTGCTGTACTTCGCGCGCTGCAGGAGGTTCTGCAGGCCCGCGATCATCTCGCCGAGCTGGTCCCACTCGCCCTGCATCGCCAGCATGCCGACCATCATCAGGTTGGCGCCCGCGCAGAAGGCGGTGCCGCCCTGGTTGCCGACCACCATCGCCTGCCAGTTGCCCGCGTCCAGCTCATCGAGGCCCTTCTGGTAGAGGGTCGCGATGTCTGCGTCGATGGCGTTCATCTTGCTGTGGAATTCAAGCCCCAGCACGCCGTCGCCCAGATCGATCAGGTCCGCGCTGGCGTTGCTGTCGACCACGCGATCGCCCTCGGACTTGACGTCGATCAACAGAAGCCAGTCGTCGCTCTTTTCCACGGCGACGGCCGCGCGGCTGGAGGGATCCCAGTAGGTCGCAGCGCCGCTCTCGTCGCGGGCATAGAAGGTCTCGCGCCCGGCGTTCAGCATGGCGTCGATCCAGGCGGGGATGTCACGGCCTTCAGCGCGCATCCGCTCGACGGAGCTGCGCAGGCCGATGGCGTCCCAGGTCTCGAACGGCCCCAGCGCCCAACCAAAACCCCAGCGCATCGCGCGATCGACGTTGACGACGTCGTCGGCGATCTCCGGGATGCGCCGCGCCGAGTACAGCAGGGTGTCGGCGGTGGCGGCCCAGGCGAGCTGCGCCGCGGGATCGTCGCCGCGGATCATGATGGGGACGGACTGCCGCGGATCGTCGTAGTTACGCGCCTTGCCGATGCACTTGAAGCGCGCCTTCTGCTTTGCGCGGTACTCGCCCGTCGCCAGGTCGCGGGCCAGGATGACGCGCTTGCCCGCGGCGTCCTTGGACTTCTTGTAGAAGCCGTAGCCGGCCTTGCTGCCCAGGGCGCCCTCGGCGACCATGCGCGTGAGCCAGTCGGGCGCCACGAACGCGTCGCGCTCCTCGTCGTCGGGCGCGCCGTCGTAGACGTTTCCGAACACATGGACGAGGGTGTCGAGGCCGACCAGATCAGCCGTGCGGAACACGGCGGACTTCGGGCGCCCCATGGGCTTGCCGAACACAGCGTCGACCGCTTCGATGGGGAGCCCCAGCCGGTCCATGTGCCGAAACACCGAGACCATGCCGTAACAACCGATGCGGTTGGCCACGAAGTTGGGGGTGTCCTTGCCGGTGACGATGCCCTTTCCGAGCACGCGCTGACCGAACGTTCCCAGCGCCGCGGTGACCGCGGGGAGGGTCTTCTCGCCGGAGACGATCTCCAGCAGCCGCATGTAGCGAACGGGGTTGAAGAAGTGCGTGATGGCGAAGTGCGCGGCCATCTCATCGGACATGCCCGCCGCCATCGCCGCCAGCGGGATGCCGGAGGTGTTGGAGGTGACGATGCTGCCTTCGCTGCGGTGCTCGGCCACCCAGGCGAAGACCTTCTGCTTGATGTCCAGCCGCTCGACAACCACCTCGATGATCAGGTCGCACCCCGCGAGGAGGCCCCCGTCGTCGTCGTAGTTGGCTGCGGTGATGAGACCGACGTGGGCCTTCGTATACAGCAGCGCCGGTCGGGACTTCTTCATCGCCGTGATGCCCGCGAGCGCCAGTCCGGAGCGCGGCGCACCCGCGGGGAGGTCGCGCGGCACCATGTCGAACAGAACGGAGGGGATCCCGGCGTTCGCCAGGTGGGCGGCGATTCCCTGGCCCATCACGCCAGCGCCGAGGACCGCAACCTTACCGATCGAGTCGTTTTCAATATCGAACGCGCGGGTCGTCATCTGTCATACCTCAAGTGGCCTCAAGTGGATGAATGAGCCCTCATTCACTTTTGAGCCTATCCGCTGAGAACCGACCGCGCATCCCTCGCCCGCACCCGGGTCGCTCGTTACAGATCACCCGGCCGCAGACGGGGACGAGAGGACTGTGAAGACGCTCGAATCCGAGGTGTTCGGCAAGTACCACCTGCTGGAGAAGATCGCGACCGGCGGAATGGCGGAGGTCTGGCGTGCGCGCTTCGACGGAACCGCCGGCTTCGAGAAGATCCTCGTCATCAAGAAGATCCTCGCCACCCTGGCCGAGAGCGAGGAGTTCATCACGCTGTTTCGGGACGAGGCGAAGATGGCCTCGCGCCTCGCGCACGTCAACATCGTGCAGACCTTCGAGCTCGATCAGGTCGAGGGTCAGCACTACATGGCCATGGAGTACGTCCACGGCCTCGACCTCAGCCGGCTCGCTTCGCGCGCGCGTCGCGTGGGCGACTTCCCCATCGGGCTCGCGCTGTTCATCACCTGTGAGGTGCTCAAGGCGCTGGCGTTCGCGCACGATCACTCCGACGAGAAGGGCCCGCTGAACGTCATCCACTGCGACATCTCGCCGCAGAACATCCTCATCTCGTACGCGGGAGAGGTGAAGCTCACCGACTTCGGCATCTCCCGCGCCGCCTTCCAGTCCGACGCCGGTCACAAGGTCATCCGCGGCAAGTACGCCTACATGAGCCCCGAGCAGGTCGGCGGCAAGACGCTCACACGTCACACCGACCTGTTCAGCCTGGGCATCGTCGTCTACGAGATCCTCACCGGCACCCGCCTGTTCAAGGCGAAGAACCGCGACGAGACCCTTGCGCGGGTCCGCCGCGCCGAGGTCCCCTCCCCTCGCGGCTATCGGCCCGAGATCAGCGAGGCGCTCGAGGCCTTCCTCCTCAAGGCGCTCGCGCGCAAGGCGGAAGATCGCTACGCCTCCGCCGGAGAGATGCTCAACGCCCTCTCTGCGCTGGTCATCGCCGAGCGCCATCGCGCCACCAACAACGATCTCGCCGCGTTCATGCGCACGGTCATCGAGCGCGCCGCCGCCACCCTCCGCGGCGACGCCCCGCCGGCCCCGCTCCCGTCCAACCGCCCCCGCGCGCCCTCCGCCGTGGTGGTGCTGGCCGCCGAGGCCGCGCGCCCGCTGCGCTCGATCGCCAAGCCCCGCACCTCCCTCGCCGCGCTGACACAGACCTGGCTCGAGGCCGCCGAGCGGCTGGGCGCCGAGGTCTGGGAGCAGCAGGAGGGCTCGATGTTGCTGGTCTGGGTCGCTCGCGGCGGGCTCCGAGCCTCGCTGTCGAATGCCCTGCTCTGTGCATCCGAGATCCAACAGACCGCCCGAACGTCCGGTTACCAGGTGAGCGCCGGGCTCGCTCCGGGGGTCGCCCGCGTCGCGCCCGATACGCGCCGGCCCGCTGAAGGTTGGGAGTTGGCCGGTCCGTTCTACCTCGCGCGTTGGATGATGAACCTCTCTGCACATCGCGGACGGGTGCTGCTCACCGAGGTCGGAGCGCGACAGGTGCCCAAGCGAACGTCTCTTCTGGGTCGCATCCCCATCCAGGGAAACCGCTACATCAACCTGTATGAGTTGAGTTAGCGAGAGCGCAGGTTACAGGCGGATGTTTCGTTTTCGAGTTGGGGCCACGCGAACCACTCGCGAACACCTGTCATGTAGCGGCCTATGAGACCGCCGTCGGTGCGGCCAAGCAGACCGCGGTCGTGCGGCCAAGCTGATCGCATCTTGTGCGGCCAAACAGACCGCGGTCTGTGCGGCCAAGGTGACCGCCGTCGTGCGACCAAGCTGCTCCCCCCCTGAGCCAGTCTGGAGATCACGCGATCTCCTCCATCCCCGCTCGCGCCGCGCTCGGTGGCGCGCCCCGGACACCTCTGCCTGCCGTCAGGCATCCTCCAGGCCCTCGCTCACCCTGGAGGAAGCATGAGCGCAAAGAGAATACAAATGCACAGACTACAGGAAATGGTCAGGCTCCACCGAATGAACATCGGCGCGAGGAAGATCGCACGCCAGCTCAAGATGAGCCCCAACACCGAGCGAGAGTACCGGCGGGCGCTACTGCCCCTCGGGTTCCTGGACGGAGACCCCGACGACCTCCCCTCACTGACCGTGCTCCGGGAGGCGGTCCAGAGCACTATTCCGAGCAAGGAGCCCCACCAGCAGGCGTCATCCATCACCCACCTGCGGCCCACCATCGAGCGGCTCCTCGAAAAGGGAGCCTCCCCCACCGCCATCTACGACAGGCTCCGCGCAGACGACGAGAACTTCAACGCCAGCAGGTGGGCAGTCGGTAGGATGTGCAAGCGGATACGCAAAGAGCGCGGCGTCCAACCCACAGATGTCGCCATCCCAGTCGAGACCATCCCGGGACAGGTCGCCCAGGTCGACTTCGGGTTCGTAGGACGCCTGTGGGATCCGCAGTCCCAGTCGCTTCGGAAGGCCTGGGTCTTCGTCATGGTCCTCGGCCACAGCCGCCACATGTTCGCCCGGGTCGTCTTCGACCAGAGAACCGAGACATGGCTCTGGCTCCACGCTCTCGCCTTCGAGTTCTTCGGGGGAGCCACCGCAGTGTCCGTCCCCGACAACCTCAAGGCCGCCGTCATCCGGCGCGCCTTCGGCCTCGACGACGACACCGCCCTCAACAGAAGCTACCGAGAACTCGCCAGGCACTACCGCATGCAGGTCGATCCCACGCCGGTCTACGACCCAAAGAAGAAGGGGAAGGTCGAGCGTTCCGTCAAGTATGTCAAGAACAACTTCTTCAAGACAAACGAAAAGACCAACATCGACGACGTCAACGCCGACCTCGAGCAGTGGGTCATCAAGATCGCCGGTCGGCGGCAGCACGGGACCACCGGCCTGGTGCCGATCGAGGTCTTCGTCGAGGAGGAGCAGCCGGCGCTCAACGCCCTGCCCGCGCGCGCCTTCGCGGCTGTGGTCTATAAGCAGTGCCGGGTCTACGACGACAGCCACGTCTCGTTCGGGGGACGACTGTATTCCGTGCCCTGGAAGCTCCTGGGCAAGACCCTGTGGGTCCGCGCCACCGCCGATGTCATCGACATCTTCGACGACATCGACCGAGTCGCCCATCACCGTCGGCGCGGAGACGGGTACCGGAGCACACGCGATCACCACCTTCCCAGGTATCGCGTTGATCACCGCCATCGAGACCCCGACTACTGGCGGCAGCGGGCCGCGCGCATCGGCGACGACGTGCTCGATCACATCAACGACATCTTCGACAGCGACGACGTCCTGCTGCAGCTGCGGACGGTGATCGCGACGGTGAAGCTGCTGGAGGAGTACCCCTCCGAGCGTGCCCGAGCCGCCTGCCGGCGTGCGCGACTCTACGGAAACCTGTCTGTCGGCGGCATGAAGCGTATCCTCCGTTTGGGACTGGATCTGCAGCCGCCGGATGGGGCGCTTGCGCCCGCCCACGGCCACCTTGTGGCTCCGCGGTTCTCGCGGGTGCCGGTGGTCTTCCCCCTGCCCGATGGAGACCATGATGAGTGCCACTGACGACCTGGTCGTTATTCTCAAGAAGTTACGCCTGAGCGGCGTACTTGGGACCTTGGAGCTCCGCGCCAGCCAGGCCGCGGATGAGAGCCTGTCCTACGTCGAGTTCCTGTACCGGCTGCTGTGCGACGAGGTCGAACGTAGAGACGCCAAGCAGCTCTCGCTTCGGTTGCGCCGCGCCGCCTTCGAGCACGACAAGACCATCGAGGACTTCGACTTCAACTTCAACCCCCAGATCCCCCGACAGAACCTGATCGAACTCTCAACCTGCTCGTTCGTCGAGAGGGCAGAGGTGGTGCTGCTGATCGGTGCTGCGGGTGTGGGCAAGAGCCACCTGGCGCAGGCGCTGGGTCACCGGGCCTGCCGCCGGGGCCACAAGGTGCTGTTCATCTCCGCCCACCAGATGTTTCGGCAACTGCGGGCGGCGCGGGCAGACAACTCCTACGAGCGCGTCATGCAGCGGCTGATCAGCCCCGAGCTGCTGATCATAGACGATCTTGGGCTGCGGCCGCTGCGGGATCTCGAACCCGAGGATCTGTACGAGGTGTTCCGGCGACGCTACGAGAAGGGAGCGCTGATCGTGACTTCAAACCGGGATATCCCGGAGTGGGCTCCGCTGTTTGGAGACGCGCTGCTGGCGAGCGCGGCGATGGATCGACTCCTTCACCACAGCCACACGCTGGTCCTGGAAGGCGACAGCTACCGCAATCCGCCGCCCGAGCGTCGGCGCCCGCTGGAAGGACACCGTCCTGGACGACAACAGCAGCCGACGGAGCCGTCGGTGTGATCGCAATATCGGAGCCGTTTCATGTTCGTTGTAACGGTTCTGTTCCTCGCTGGAGATTGCGTTGGGACGCCTGAAGCACCGTCGATGCCGCTGGTGTGATCACGGGTTCCATGCGCGTCGTCGTGATGCCCAATACTGCGATGTCCGCTGTCGGGTGGCTGCCCACCGCCACCGGCGGGCGTCGTCCGGCGGGCTCATCCGGCTATCGCTGAATCTCGACGAGGCGTGGGCGCTCCGCGATCACCTCGGGGCGCAGCATGACCTCGGAGATCGGGGTCAGGAGTCCGTCCTGGACAAGCTTGACGTGCTCCTTGGGATATCGGTTTGACGGTCTGGACGGCGCGTCCCGAGGCGCATCCGCGGCACAGCATGGCAGCTCGATGTTGGTGGTTCTTCTTGCCGTCTTGGGGCTCTGGTCTCCTCCAGGGGCCTGTTTTCTGTGAAGGCCCCCTCCTCCACCCTCCGCCCCCCGATGCCACAGGATGTGCTGGGGTCGGTGCGTTGACCGCCGGGAGATCGCCATCATCTTCGCTTGTCCGTGCGGCGCCGTCCGGGGCGCAGTCGAGTTGGCTTGGCTTGCTGGGATGTGTGCTCCCTCTCCTGTCCCGGCCAGCGCCGGTGCTGTCAACGAACGCCGGGGCCCAGGAAGCGGCTCGTGGGAGCGTCTCACCTCTGGGAGGCCGCCCCACGGCGCTGGGGCCCCAGAACCGCCGCGTTCTGGTCCCTGACGGCGGCAGGATCTATGGCTCCGCTGGCCGGGAGCCTCGCCACTTCGTCGGGTGGAGGACGGCGGTCACCCTGGCCGCACGACTGCGGTCTGCTTGGCCGCACAGACCGCGGTCTGTATACCCGCACCTTGACAGCGGCTGATCCAGGCCTGTACTGATCGCCGCGTGGCGCCAACGCCCGGCGCCGCCCGACTCAGAGACTGCCCGCGGCTCAGCCGGAGGCAGAGCTCGTGCTGCAGCTCGGGGGTCAGCTTGGAGGGTCGAGCCATGATCACAGGGTAGCGCGCGGCGGCTATCCCGCTGCCTGCAGCCCCCTCCGTAGCCACTCTGACCGGCTCACCTCCCCGCGCAGCTCGTCCAGGCGCTCCGCCTCATTGACGGTGAGCAGGACCGGCACGCGGACCGTCCGCGGGTTCGACGTGGGCCGTCCGCGCCGGGTGGTGGGCAAGGGCTCGCCGAACCGCTCCTGCCATGCGCGGCGGACCAACTCATCGTTGATGGCGCCGAGGGCTGCATCGGTGAACACGAACGGCGCCTGCCCGGTCTGCGGGTCGGTGCAGGCGCTGCAGCTCCAGGCCCAGCCACCGACCTGGATCGACTGACCAGCCCGGCGGAACCGCCGCCGCCTCGAGACCAGCTCCAGCGGCCCGCCGCACTCAGCGCAGGGGGTGGGGGTGACGTCGGGTCGCGTAGTCATGGGGCACCTCACGGGGTCTCGGAGCTGTAGTGGAAGCTGATCACAACGACGCCAGCGCGCTCGACCAGCCGTATCCAGAGGTCGTCGGGCACGAACACCCAGATGTCGGCGCCGTCGTGGTCGCTGATGTCGATGCGCAGGAAGTCTGCCGGCTCCAGCTCGTAGATCGCGTCGATGGCCTCGGACTGGAGCCAGCCCATGTCATCGATGCCGTCTTCGGCGTAGGTCGTGAAGCGGTACCGCCGCGCGGCGATCGCTTGGCGGACGCGCCAGAGGAGGGCGTCGAGTTTCGCGGGAGGTAGGGGTTCGCGTGCCGCTCATGTGACGAATATAAGGGCACACAAAATGATGTCAATCATATCGGCACATGTATCTCTGGCAAGGCGATCGCCGCGTCCCCCCCCACGACGTCGCCGCTGACGGTGACTCCGGCACCCGCTGGCCCGGTGGGTTCTGCGAACACCTCGCGAACAGGAAGGCGTGATTTCCCGTGTTTCGGCGCCGTAACATGAGGCTCACAATTCCTTGCAAATATGCAACCACACAAGACTCTCGCGACCACGCTGGGATCGTCATATACCCCCAGGGCTACATCAACCTGTATGAGCTGAGTCAGGCCGCTCCAGGGAAAGAAAGGTCCGATGATCGGCGCGTAGTCTCGGCCTG
>CAYXGP010000134.1:0-22766 GCA_964464515.1 uncultured Enterobacterales bacterium | reverse complement strand
GATGCTTGCATCCCGCTGTGCACAGCACAGCCGGGGGAAGGCTATCAAGACTTCCACCGAGGGCCACTACCCAGCGAGGGTTTGGATGCGGGCGACGATCTCGGAGATCTTGAAGGGCTGTCCCTGGATCTTGGCGAGCAGGTCCAATTCCAACAGGTACTCACCCGAGAGGTAGCGGTGGAGCTGGCCAAGGTTGAGCTCGGCCACCAGCACCCGGTCGGCGGCGCGCAGCGTCGCCTCGAGGTTGGACGGTAGGGGATTGAGCCAGCGCAGATGGACGTGACCGACGCGCAGGCCCAGCGTGCGAGCGGCATCGACCGCGCTGCGCACCGCGCCGAATGTCCCGCCCCAGGACACGACGATCACGCCGCCGGTATCGCCGTGCACCGTAACATTCGGGACATCGACCCGACGCACCTTCTCGGCACGCATCCGGCACATGTATTCGTGGTTGTGCGCGTTGTAGGAGACGTTGCCGGTGCCCTCTTCCTTCTCCAGGCCGCCGATGCGATGCTCCAGACCGGCCGTGCCCGGGATCGCCCAGGGGCGAGCCAGAGTGTCTGGATCGCGGCTGTACGGCAGGAAGCCCTCGGCTTGATCGGCCGTGGCGATGGCACAGTCGATGGGCTCCAGGGAGTCTACGTCGGGCAGGCACCACGGCTCAGCGCCGTTGGCGAGGTAGCCGTCGGTCAGAAGCATGACGGGCATCCGGTACTTCACCGCGACCCGCACCGCCTCGATGGCGGTGTTGAAGCAGTCCGACGGGGTGCAGGCGGCGATCACCGGCATCGGTGACTCGCCGTGGCGGCCCATCAGCGCCTGGTTGAGATCGGACTGCTCGGTCTTGGTGGGCAGCCCGGTGGAGGGGCCGCCGCGCTGGACGTCCACCACCACGAAGGGCAGCTCGGTGATCACGCCAAGACCCAGGGCCTCTCCCTTCAGCGCGATGCCCGGCCCCGATGACGTGGTGATGGCGATCGAGCCGGCCCAGGCGGCGCCGATCATGGCGCAGGCGGCGGCGATCTCGTCCTCGGCCTGGAAGGTGACGACCCCCAGGTCCTTGTACTTCGCGAGCTCGTGCAGCACGTCGGAGGCCGGCGTGATGGGGTAGGCGCCCTGGAACAGCGGGCGCCCCGCGAGGCGAGAGGCGGTCACGAAACCGAGGGCCAGGGCGGTGTTACCGGTGATGTTACGGTAGGTGCCGGCCTGCAGACGCGCGGCGGGGACCTCGTAGGAGCTGTGGAAGAGCTCGACGGTATCGGCGTAGTTGAAGCCGGCCTCGAGCGCGCGCCGGTTGGCCTCGTCGTAGGGGGCCTTGAACTTGGTGGAGATCCAGCCCTTGGTGACCTGAACGTCGCGGTTGAACAGCCAGTAGGTCATCCCCAGCGCGAAGAAATTCTTGCAGCGGTCCGCCTGCTTGCTGCCCAGCCCCAGCCCCGACACGGCGTTCCGCGTGAGCTTGCCCAGCGGGATCGGCACCACCTGGAAACCCTCCAGCGAGCCGTCTTCGAGGGGATTCGAGCTGTACTCGGCCTTCTCGAGGTCGCGCGAGCCGAACTTGTCGGTGTTCACGATGATCATGCCGCCGGCCTTGAGGTTCGGCACGTTCACCTTCAGCGCCGCCGGGTTCATGGCCACGAGGACGCTGGGCTGATCGCCAGGCGTGTGGATGTCCCGAGACGAGAAGTGGATCTGGAACCCGGAGACGCCAGCCAGCGTACCCGCGGGCGCCCGAATCTCCGCCGGGAAGTCCGGGAACGTCGCGAGATCGTTGCCCTGGATGGCGGTGGTGTTGGTGAACTGCGTTCCCGTGAGCTGCATCCCATCGCCGGAGTCACCGGCGAACCGGATCACCACGTTGTCGATGCTTGTTACGGTCCGTTGCTGCATGTCGGGGTCCTCTGGGATAGCGGACCGGCCTGGGCCGGCGGCCCTGGCCTATAGCACAGGTGGCCCAGCCAGGCATGGCCCGGCCCTGGTTCCCTGGAGGGCCTGGGGGCCTCTGATTCGGGGACCTCGACCCGGCTCAGAATCGGGTGGTTCTGGTGCGTGAGCAGCGGCCAGACGACCGCCAGCGACCCTTCGCGGTTCGCGGTTGGTGGAGTCGAGGAGCCGCGGCTCGTGGATTCGTGGAGCCGCGAAGTCGCGAGATCGCAAAACCGCGGTGCCGACTCTCGCTGAACTGCGGGGCGGCCTGTAGAACGGAGATGGGCGAGCTGTAGAACGGAGATGGGCGAGGCGATCCTGCCCGCACCGAAACACCCGATTCTGAACCGGCCCGCGGAAACACGCAGAACCAGACGGATTAGAGCCACCAGATGAAATACCGCCTCCTTCGATGGCTGGCCTGCCCCTCCTGCAGCCACCCGGATCTCCGCGTGGTTGTCACCCAGGCGCGCGACGTGCGCGTCCAGCGAGGTGCGTTCACCCCCGACGAGAAGAACCTGCCTGGCGTCGATCTCGCGCGGGGTATCGAGACCGAGATCATCGAGGGTTCGCTCACTTGCGCGAGCTGTCGCGCGACCTTCCCCATCGTCGAGGGGATCCCCCACCTCCTGCGCGAGGGCGCAGATCCGGGGCCGACCACTGCCCATCGCTGGACCACCTTCGACAGCGCAGCCGCCGAGTGGCAGGACAGCTTCCTCGACTACGCCGCGCCGCTGGGTCCCGAGGACTTCCTGGGCCGCCTGGTGCTCGACGCGGGCTGCGGCTACGGCCGGCATGCCTTCTTCGCCGCGCGCTTCGGCGCGGAGGTCGTGGCGCTGGACTCCAGCCTCGACGCCATCCGCTCGTGCCGCGCCAACACCGACGGCTGCGACCGCGTCCACCCGGTCCTCGGCGACATCCACTCCCCTCCCCTGCGCGACGGCCTGTTCTCACTGACCTATTGTTTCGGTGTCCTCCACCACCTCGAGCAGCCGTGGGACGCCGTCCGCCGGCTGGGCGCGCTCCTGGCGCCCGGCGGCCGCCTCTCGCTGTGGGTGTATGGCCCCCGCCAGGGCCTCACCCTGCAGGTCAACAACGCCCTGCGTGGCGTCACCACCAACCTCGACGCAGAGGAGCTGTACCGGACCAGCCGCTGGATAGCGCGGGGGCTGCGGGTCTTCAGCCACACGCCCTATCGCTGGTTCGGTCAGGTTCCGGTGGCGCGCTCGCTGGTGAGCCACCTGCCGGTCCACGATCACGCGCGCTGGCCGTTCGACGTGGTGGTCGCGGACGTCTACGATCGCCTGCGGATCCCCGTGCGGCACTGGTTCACGCGGGAGCAGCTCGAGGCCTGGTTGGCAGACGCCGGCTACCTCGATGTGCGGGTCTCGCGGCGGGTTTCCAACAACGAGACGTTCCGGGCGACGGCCCTGAGACGCTGACGCCCCCTTGCGGTAGCTCCATCGGCGGATAATCCGGCCCACCCCGCAGCAGGGTCCCGCAGCAGGGTCCCGCAGTCGGGACCCGCAGTCGGGACCCGCACCGGGTCAGGAGCCGCCCATGTCGTCGCAGCGTTTCCACAGAGTCGCCGTCCTGAATCGTGGAGAGGCCGCTGTCCGCTTCATCCGCGCCGCGCGCACCTGGCGGAGAATACGGCGCACGGATCTGCAGGTGCTGGCGCTCTACACCGCCCCCGACGCGCAGGCGCTGTACGTGCGGATGGCCTCCGCTTCGGTGGCCCTGGGCCCGGCGATGGTGCCCGGCCCGAGCGGCCTGCGCTCGGCCTACCTCGACGCTGAGCGCATGGTGGGGATGGCCCGCGACGCAGGCGCCGACGCGCTGTGGCCGGGCTGGGGCTTCCTCGCAGAGAACCCCGAGCTGGCAGAGCGCTGCGTCGAAGCCGGCCTCGTCTTCATCGGCCCCTCCGGCGACGCGATGCGGCTGCTGGGTGACAAGGTCGCCGGCAAGCGGCTCGCAGAGCGCGAGGGCGTGCCGGTCGCGCCGTGGTCCGGCGGGCTCCTGCCCAGCCCAGAAGAGGCCTGCGCCTGCGCAGAGCGTCTGGGCTACCCGGTGCTGCTCAAGGCCACGGCCGGCGGGGGCGGCCGGGGGATCCGCCGCGTGGATGGACCGGACGAGATGGCTGCGGCGTTCGCCGCGGCCACGGCGCAGGCCGAGGCGGCGTTCGGCGACGGCGGCCTGCTGATGGAGGGCTTCCTGCCAGAGGCGCGTCACGTGGAGGTGCAGGTCCTCGCCGACGAGCACGGCACGATCTGGACCCTGGGCACCCGGGACTGCTCGGTGCAGCGCCGCCACCAGAAGGTGCTGGAGGAGGCGCCGGCGCCGGATCTCTCGCCCGCCCTCCGCGAGCGACTGGCCTCTGCCTCCCGCTCCATCGCGCAGGCGTCCGGGTACGTCGGCGCGGGCACCGCGGAGTTTCTCGTCGAGCCCGGCGGAGAGAGCTTCGCGTTCATGGAGATGAACACACGGCTGCAGGTAGAGCACCCCGTCACCGAGCGGGTGTACGGCGTAGACCTGGTGGTCTCGCAGATCGACGTGGCCCAGGGGCGACCGCTGCCGGACAAGCAGCCGGAGCCTCGCGGCGCTGCCATCGAGGCGCGCTTGAACGCCGAAGATCCCGACGCGAACTTCGCGCCCAGCGTCGGACGTATCGACCGCTTCGACGTTCCGCAGGGTCCGGGGATCCGCGTGGACTCCGGGGTGGGCGCGGGGGACCGCGTCCCCGCAGAATTCGACTCCAACCTGGCGAAGTTCATCGCCTGGGGCGCCACCCGCGACGAGGCTTTCGCGCGCCTGGTGACCGGCCTGCGTGACTGCGTGGTCGCCATCGAGGGAGGACCCACCAACCGCTCGCTGCTCCTCGAGCTGCTCAGCCACCCGCAGATCCGCGACGCCGCGGTGACGACGCGCTGGCTCGATCGGTACCTGGAGACCCGCACGCCTCCCGCGCAGCGGCCGCTCGCGGGCATCGCACTGGCAGCCGCGGCGATCGGCGACCAGAACGTGGTCCGCCGCGGCCTGCTGCTCAACTTCCACAAGGAGGCGCAGAAGGGCCTGGTCCAGCGGGTCCCCGCGATCGGCGCCACCCAGCTCCGCTACCTCGTCGACGGACGACCGGTGCCGGTCTCCGTCAGCACGCGCGGCTCGGGCCGCTACCGGGTGCGCAGCGGCGGCGAGCTGTCGCTCTGCGCGCGCTCGTCGGGCGCCAGGACGTTCCTCATGGAAGACGAGGCCACCGGCGCGCGCCACCACATCATGCGCATCGCCACCCCCTCGCTGATCACCATCGAGGTGGACGGCGTCCTCCATCGCTTCACCCCCACCTCCGACGGGCGCGTGCTGGCGACCATCCCAGCAGCCGTCACCCAGGTGCACGTGCGCCCGGGAGACGCCGTCCGCGCCGGGCAGCGCCTGCTGACCCTCGAGGTCATGAAGATGGAGACCAGCGTCGAGGCTCCGCTGGACGGCGTGATCGCGGAGGTGTGCGTCGACGAGGCCAGCCACGTGGGCGCAGGCGATCTGCTGGTGACCATCGAGGGACAGCGGCAGGGCGACGAGCCGGCCCCCGAGCCGCTGGAGCTGCTGCCGCCAGCGAGCCCCTCCACGCCCGATCCCATCGACACCCTGCTCCAGGCGCTGCTCGGGTACGACTACGAGGACGAGGAGGTCAGCGCGGCGATCGATCAGCTGTCGTCGCCGGTGCGACCGCCGCGGCGCGCGCAGCTCTTCGAGCTGCTGGAGGCCGCAGAGCTGCAGATCTCCCTGTTCCAGACCGGCCCCTACGACGACGGGAGAAACGCCGCAGGCAGCTCCTCGGCGGAGCAGCTCGGGTGGTATGTGCGGCACCCCGAGATCGATCCCGATCACCTCTCGGCGCCCTTCCTCGAGAACCTCGAGGCGTTCCTGGCGCTCCACAACATCGACGGCCTGCGCCGCACGCCCCAGGTCGAGCTGGCGGTCCTCCGACTGTTCCAGGCCCAGCACCACCCCACCCTCAACGAGCGCGTGCTGTTCGGCCTCCTCTCCGCCCTTCCCCGCGTGCCCAACGACGCCCGGAGCCCCGACGAGGAGACCCGACGCAGGGAGATCCTGGAGCACCTGGCGAACCTCGTGGTGCGGACCAACCGCCGGCTCGCGGAGGCCGCGTGGCAGACCATCCACCGGGTCTGCGATCTGCCCAGCTACCACCTGCAGGCGCGCCGACAGGCCGCCCAGGCCGTCTACGCGCTGGCCGATCTCGTCGATCCCGCGGTGGGCATCGAGCGACGGGCGCAGGCCCGCGAGGCCATGCGGTCGATGCCCATCGGCACGCTGCTCGAGCAGCTCCGGCTGAACGCGGAGGCGCCGCTGCACCATCGCGAGACGCTCCTGAAGGCGGTCATCGAGCGCATCTATGAGGTCCGACGGGTCGAGCCGCTCGCCGACTGGGCGCTGGTGACCCCCGCGCTGCAGATCACCTCGATCGCGGACGCCACGGCGGTGGGGATCTGCGTGGGTCGTCCCTCGGAGCTGGTGGGCGTGCTCTCGGCGGTGCCCCCCGACGGCGATCTGGATCTGGTGCTCGGGTTCTCCCCCGACCCCGAGGCGATCACCCCGTACCTCGCGGCCCGCTCCCCGGGCGCCACCGCGAACCTCATCTGGGGCACCTCCGAGCAGGGCCTCCGCCTGCGCAGCTACCGGCGGGAGGCCGACGGGGTCCGGGAGGTCCTCCTGAACCGCGACCTGCACCCCGCCTCGCCCACCGCCCGGGAGGTCGCCCGCTTCGCCAATTTCGACTGCCATCGGCTGTCCAGCGAGGGGGGGCTGTTCGTCGCCCTCGCCCGCGCGCGGGACGTGCCCTCCGACGAGCGCGTGATCGCCGTGGCGGACGTCGAGCGCATCACGCCGACCACCGACGGCGAGGGCGTGATCCGGCTGCCGAACTTCGAGCGCACGTTCCTGCAGGCGCTTCATGCCATGCGCGAGGCGCGGCGATCGCACCCTGAGCCCACCCGGCTGGTCTGGAACAGACTCACGATCGTCGTCCGCTCCGCGCTGCACCTGTCGCGCACCGAGATCGAGCGCCTGGCCGTCCGGCTGTGGCCCAGCTCCTGGGGCCTCGGGCTGGAGAAGATCTCCGTGCTCGCGCGTCTGGACGACCGCGAGCCGTCGGAGATGCGCGCCATCGAGGTCTCCGATCCCACCGGACGCGGGCTGGTGGTGCGGTTCGCGCCGCCCTCCACCGAGCCGATACGCCCGCTCTCCGAGTACGAGCGCCACGTGGTCGACGCCCGGCGACGCAGCAAGCTCTACCCCTTCGAGCTGATCCGCACGCTCACCTCGGACGCCGGCGGAGACTCGCCGGTGGGAACGTTCGCGGAGTTGGATCTCGACGAGCGCGGCGAGGCCCTCGTGCCTGTGGACCGCCCCTACGGTCACCACACCGCGAACCTGGTGGTGGGGCGGATCACCAACGATCACCCGCGCTTCCCCGCCGGCCTCACCCGCATCCTCATCGTCGGTGATCCAACCCGCACGATGGGCTCGCTAGGCGAGCCGGAGAGCCGCCGGGTGATCGCCGCCATCGACACCGCCGAGCGCGAGGGCGTGCCCGTGGAGTGGGTGCCGATCTCGTCGGG
The DNA here is from genome assembly GCA_964464515.1 of uncultured Enterobacterales bacterium. Classification (GTDB taxonomy): domain Bacteria; phylum Myxococcota_A; class UBA796; order UBA796; family UBA2385; genus CAYXGP01. The sequence goes on along the minus strand of CAYXGP010000134.1, from coordinate 15,204 downwards.
TGCGCGCATCTCGTTTCAGTCGGGCACCGAGAACCTCGACTGGACCGCCCGCGTGCTGCGTCGAATCGTCACGTTCACCCAGGCCGGCGGCGTCATCAACATCATCGTCGACGGCACCTGTGTCGGCGCGCAGTCGTACTGGAACGCCGAGGCCACGATGCTGGGGCACTGTCGCGGCACCCTGGTGATGACGCCTTCGGGCGCGATGTTGCTCACCGGGCGGCGCGCGCTGGAGTATTCCGGCTCCGTGTCTGCACGAACCAACCTCGGGATCGGCGGGCTGGAGGCCATCATGGGCCCGAACGGTCAGGCGCAGTACACCGCCGCCGATCTCCGCGACGCCTACGCCCTGCTGTTTCGACACTACGCGCTCACGTTCACGCCGAGCGACTACACGGTCGCGCAGCCCACCCCCGATCCGATCACGCGCGACGTCTGCGTCACGCCCTACGCGGGGGAGGAGTTCGCGACGATCGGCGAGATCTTCTCCGACGAGACCAACCCGGGTCGCAAGCGACCGTTCGCGATTCGACACGTCATGCGCGCGGTCGTAGACAGCGACGTGCCCCCGATTGAGCGCTGGGCGACGTGGGAGAACGCGCAGACGACCGTCGTGATGCATGCACAGCTCGGCGGGCAGCCCGTCTGCCTCATCGGTATCGAGTCCATGCCCATCAAGCGACGCGGCGCGCTGCCTCCCGACGGGCCCGACACGTTCTCCAGCGGCACGCTGTTTCCGCAGTCATCGCGCAAGGTGAGCCGCGCCATCAACGCCGTCAGCGGGGTGTGTCCGGTGGTGGTGCTCGCCAACCTCTCGGGCTTCGATGGATCGCCCGAGTCGATGCGGCTGTGGCAGCTCGAGTACGGCGCCGAGATCGGCCGGGCCGTGGTGAATTTCCAGGGACCGGTGGTGTTCTGTGTCATCGCCCGCTACCACGGCGGCGCCTACGTGGTGTTCTCGCAGGCGCTCAACGATCGACTGAAGTCGGTCGCGCTGGAGGGCACATACGCCAGCGTGATCGGCGGCGGACCAGCCGCCGCGGTCGTGTTCCCCGGGATGGTCCGGCGGCGCACGCGCGCAGACGCCCGGGTGAAGGCCGCCGCAGAGATCCGCGACGCCTCGGGCGGCAACGTCGCCGACAAGCAGGCCCGGTTCCAGGCCACCTACCGCGAGGTCGAGGCCGAGGTGCAGGCGACTGTCGCCCGGGAATTCGACGGGGTCCATACGGTCGAGCGAGCGCTGGAGGTCGGGTCGCTGACGGCGCTGATCGGACCGCAGGAGCTGCGGCCGTGGCTGTGCGCTCAGGTGCAGAGAGAGCTGGCGGAGTTTCGGGGGGAGGCTGCGGGCTCAGGGGATTCGAGCGGCTGTGGGGAGTGATGGTTGCTCTACGATTGGGAGTGGTTATCTTGAGAGGATGGTGTGGAGGGACCGTTCAGGTGGGCCACACCCTACTCGCGGATCGTGGTCCGCGGGAGCGCGGTTCGTGGACTCGCGGACTGGTGAGATCGTGGCGCCGCTTTCACGTGGACACGCGACCACATTTCCGCGAGCTCACATGGCAACGCTGACGCTGCGAGCCACTTGCTGCTGACCGCTGAGGTTCGGCGCCGCGACTTCACGACATCACGGAACCACGACTGCGCGATTCCACATCTCCACGTCTCCACGGAACACGGTCCACGGTCCACGGTCCACGAGAACCGATGAACGATGAACGAGACACCATGCTCGATGGACGAGAGTGACGAGTGCGAGTGCGAGTGCGAGATTCGAGTGACCAGCGACCAGCCCGAGTGCTGAGGAGGAATGTGCTCTACAGACGCACCGCGTCCAAAACCCAACCCAACCCCTCACTCCCCTCCCCTGTACTCCAACGCACGATCGATGATCCCCAGCCCCTTCTCCACCACATCATCCCGCCAACCCGAATCGGCAGGCGCGAAGATCTCCCGCAGCCGCTCTCGGGCGACGTCGATCCGCGGATCGCCCGGCGGACACCAGTGCGTCGCCCGATTCTCCGCCCGCAGCGCGGAGATCACCTTGAGGACGGGGTAGGTTCCAAACTCAGCGAGCACCCCGTCGTACATAACGCCTGGATTGAGCGCGACGCACCAATCAGCAAGAACCCCATTTATCACATACAACACCGCCCCGGGATCGAGCGCCTGCACCCGCTCGGGACCGAAGATCTCCCGCACTCGACGCGCCCGCGCGCTGTCCGACCCCTCCGAAAGCGCGAGCACGTACGTCCCCCACGGTCCCATGCCGGTGTGCAGATCGATGTGGACGACGTGCTCCGCGCCACCGACCCACGGCGGAAGCTGGGCTGCCAGCACCCGCTGACTCGCGCTCGGCCCCTCGCCGCCGAAGAACAGCCCGCGCGCGTAGTCGTACTGCCCCCCGGCCAGCGCGGCCTTCATCGCGCCCATCCCGTGTCGGGCGATGTTCCAGCCGGCCCGCAGCAGGAACGGATCGAAGCCGCCGGGAGGTGTCTTCGGGTTGATCAGCCCATCGAAGGCGGCGTACCCGGGATCGGCGCCCGAGTACTCCTGGCCCGGCACCAGGAAGTTGCGGTTGAGATCGATGTTGGCGGCGTCCACCCGCCGGCCGTGCGCGAAGCCCCATGGATTCAGCGCGTGTATCAGCAACACAGCCGTATCTGCGGGGAGGTCCAGCCCCCGCTCCAGCAGGGCGATCTGCACCGCCGAGCCGAAGAACCCCTCCACGCCGTGCGTCCCCGACGACACCACGACCACCCGCCGCGCGTCGACCGGCCCGGCGCGCACCAGGTCGATGGTCAGCGCCGCGCCGTCCGGTCCGACGTCACCGATCTCGTGGGCCTCGTGGTGCAGATCGCCCGCGAGCGCTCGAAGGCGACGGCGGGCCGTCGCGTAGTCCGTTGAGAAGGCCTCGGCGCCGCGTCCCATGTCGTCCTCCGGTGCGGAGCGGTCCTATCGCGCAGGCAGGCCCGCGGGCGGTGCGCTACGGTGGAACCTCACCCCGAGGAGTCATCTCGTGAGAGCAATTCTGTTGGAGGCCGACTGGTCCCCCCGCCCGGGCTACCCGATCACCCCCTGGGAGACCGAGACCCGCATGGGCAACATGGCCAGCCAGGTGTGGCGCCACCCCCGCTACACCGAGTCCACCGTGCCCGATCCCACTCCGGGTCCCCGCGAGGTGATCGTGCGGATCGGCGCCTGCGGCGTCTGCGGATCGGACACCCACTGCTACGAGACCGACGACGAGGGCTACATCATCTTCTCGGGTCCGGCGCGGCTGCCGGTGATCCCGGGTCACGAGTACTCCGGTGAGGTCGTGGCGGTGGGCGCGGAGGTCCGCGAGCTGAAGATCGGCGACCTCGTGGCCGCCGAGGGCATGCTCAACTGTGGCGTCTGCGAGGCGTGCCGCACCTGTCGGCCCAACCAGTGCCCGCGGCTGGACATGGTGGGCTTCTCCAGCCCCGGCGCCTACGCCGAGTACATCGCGGTCGAGGAGCGCTTCTGCTGGTCGCTCAACGGCCTCGCAGAGCGCCTGGGCAGCCGCACCGCCGCGCTGGAGCTGGGCGCGCTGGTCGAGCCCATCTCGTGTCCGTTCAACGGCATCTTCGTCGCAGGCGGCGGCATGCGGCCCGGCGATCATGTGGCGGTGTTCGGCGCGGGACCCATCGGCCTCGGCGCCATCGCCCTGGCGCGGGCAGCCGGCGCAGCGACCGTCATCGCCTTCGACATCTCCCCCGAGCGCAACACGCTGGCCGTGGCCTGCGGCGCCGACGAGGCCCACGACCCGCGCGCGCTGAGCGATGGCGGCAGCAGCCCCTCCGAGGAGATCCGGCGGATCACCCGCGGGGCGGGGGCGAACATCCTCGTAGAGTGCGCAGGGGCGGCGGTGCAGACCATGCCCGAGATCGAGCGCTCGTTTGCGCCGGGCGGCAAGATGATCTACCTGGGCCGCACCGGCGAGCGCGCGCCGGTCATGTTGGACGTCCTGGTCTCGGGCGCCGCGTCGATCATCGGCGCGCGCGGGCACGGCGGCATGGGCTGCTTCCCGCACGTCATCCGCTTGCTGGAGTACGGCCGGATCGCCGCCGCGCCGATGATCACCTCCCGCCGTCCGTTCGCCGACTTCATGCAGGCGCTCGATCAGAGCTGCGCCCGCACCGACGGCAAGATCATGGTGCTCTACGAGTGAGACCGACCCGTCCACTGCTGGCCCCCCTCCTCGTGGCCGCCGGAGCGCTGGCCTGCGGAGGGGTGTTGGGTTGGGACACCGCTGCTGGCAGAGACTGGCTCGCCGGCTGCGATCGCGACACCCTGCCGCCCTGTCTCGGCAGCGACGCCGAGTGTGCGCTGTTCGATCGGATCAATTGCGAGCGTTCGATCCATGTCGGCACCGATCTGGAGTGCAGCCACGGGCTGGTGTGGGACGAGGAGGCCGCAGCAGCCGCGCGGGTGCTCGCCGAGGAGCTCGCCGCGGCCGAGGAGCTGGAGCACGACGACTGGGGCCGGCAGAACCTCTCCATCGCGCAAGACGCCGATCAGGCGATGGACGGGCTGATGCTCGGCGAGAGCGAGCCCCACTGCGAGACCGCCGACACGCTGTCGCACCACTGCAACAACATGCACTGTGACGTCGCGTCATTGGGTGTGGCCGCGGCCGAGGGCGACTGGGGTGGGTACGGGACATACACGTACTATGCCATGAACTTTCGTTAGACGCGCCCCAGTTGGGTTGGGTCACTGCTCTGGTGCGGGCTCAATCGACCAGCTCCCGAACCAACGTAAGAACCTCGATCCCGGTGTCACCCAGCAGCTCGAGCTCCACCTCGGTGCCCTCCTCTCCCGTCCCCAGCTCGATGAACTCCCACACCGACAGCTCCACCGTCGGCACGCCGTCCACCGCCACCACGATGTCTCCCTCCACCAGCCCGGCGTCCCACGCCGGCGTGTCAGCGAGCACCCGCGTGACCCCGATCCCTTCGTCGATCTCTTCGATCCCCATGCCCATCCCGGCCAGCCGGAAGTCGGGCAGCACGAGCGCAACGTCGTCGTACGTGTCTTCATCTACCCAGGCCTCCGCGCGGGCGACGAACGCACCGTCTATACGGACCGCCCTCACCTCGCAGTCCAGCGACTCGACCAGCAGACGAAACGAACCATCGGGCTCGACCCGCTGTCTCCGTCCACCGCAGCCGCTCACCAGCGCCTCGGAGACCGGCGCGCCGCTCTCCGTCTCGACGAACCCCGTGATCTCCCACCACTCTTCGGGGACATCACCGGTCGCGATGCACCAGACGTGTCCGCCCGCCACCGCGAGCCCGATCCCGTAGGTTCCGACCGGATCGTCTGAGACGGCAGGCACCTCGGCCAGCATCGCCGTGAGGTGATCCAACATATCGCGGTCCCCTGGAGAGAGCGCGGTGGTCCGCTCATCCGGCTCGATCACCACGGAACATCCCGGATAGGGTCGAATCAACGACGCCAGTGACTCGCCGTCCGCCTCGCGGACCTCTTCGTCCAGTTCATCCGATGCTGCGGGGCGGACCGGATCGAGCTGAACGACCACCGGGCTCTCGGAGCCATTTGAACGCTTCGAGGGCGCTGACTCCGCTACGGACTCATTGGAATCGGCACCCCACAGCGCCCACAGCGCCCACAGCGCGATCACCCCGAGCAGGACGCCGAGCGCCCACCATCTGCGCCGCCTCACTTCCATTGGGCGATGTTCAGCGCGAACACTTCGACGGCGTGACCGGCTCGCCGGTGCATGCGGAGCGCCATCGCGGGCCCGACGATCGCCCAGACGAGCAGGTGCGGCAAACCGAACGTCACCATGTCGCCCGTCCAAGCGGTGATCCCGATCACCAACAGGGGGGGAAACAACACAACGAACGCCGTTGAGGAGCGGATCCCGCGCCGATCGGCGCAGACGATGACCTGGCCCTCTCCGGCCTCCACCGTGACATTTCCCGCACCGCGCAGCGCGTTCTCCTTGCTGGAATTGACCGCGCCACCCCTGGCACGGAGCGTGGTGGCATCGACCCGCTCCACCTCGAACCCCTGGCCGGCGAGGATCTGGAATGCGCCGCTGATCGCGCTGGAAGGCTCTGTGTGGAGGGGCTGCACCACGCGCACGATCACCTCATCCCCCGGTGTAGACACCGCGCGCGCGGACGTCACCCCCACGTGTCGGCCACCCCTCGATCCGGCCGGGCCGTTAAGGACGCTCATCCCCCGAGTGAGCCCGTGGACGAGCAATACACCGTCGCCCGCACCGAGTCGCCGCTGCACATCAAGCTGCTCGACTTCCTCGTGGGATTGACCCGCATGCTCGGGCTGCCGTTCACCCACCTCGAGCGCGATCAGGTGCTGGCGCATGCGAAGCGGCGCACCGGGCTCAGCGACTGGGGTGATGAGTCCTTCATCGACGCGCTGGACCGCCTCCTGGCGACCGCCCGCAGCGTGGACTTCACCTGGCTGGCGCGGGCCTTCACCCGCGAGATCTGCGTCAAGGCCGTCTCCAACCGCCTGAAAGCCCGCGACTACCTGGCCCGCAACCCCGACGCGCGCTCGCTGTCGCTGCAGCGGCCGGTGTTCATCCTGGGCTTTCCGCGCACCGGCACCACCCTCCTGCAGAACCTCCTGTGCCTCGATCCGACCTACCGCGCCCTGCGGTTCTGGGAGCTCACCACCCCTGTGCCCCTCCACGAGGATCCCGAACGCGACCGCCGCACCCGCCGGACCATCGCGGCCCGGCTGATCCGCATGTCGTACCTGATCGCGCCGGAGCAGCGACACATCCACGAGATCAGCGCCGACACCTTCGAGGAGTGCTGGCCGCTGTTCGTGCCCACCTTCTGCGTGCTCAACTTCGATCTCCAGAGCGCGATGACCGGCTACGGAGACTGGCTGCTGACCGCAGACATGAAACGCCCGTACCGCGAGTACCGCTCGCAGCTCCAGATCCTCGCCCATCGCGCTCCCCCTGCCCGCTACGTGCTCAAGTGCCCGGAGCACCTGTGGTTCCTCGACGCGCTGATGGAGGTGTTCCCGGACGCCTGCATCGTGTGGACCCACCGCGACCCGCTCGCCAGCGTCGCGTCGTACTGCAGCCTGATCTCGCTCAACCGTCGGATGCTCTACGGCCGCTTCGAGCCGGCGGAGATCGGCGCGCACATCGCGGACCGCTTCCGGCTGGGGGTCGAGCGCGCGATGGCCGCTCGCGCCGAGGTCTCTTCAGACCGCTTCTACGACGTCGACTTTCACGCGCTGGTCGCCGATCCGGGGGCGGTCGTGCAGCGCATCCAGCGCCACTTCGACCTCCCCCCGGTCGATCCCGAGCGCGTCACCCGCTACCTGGCCACCGAGCGCGGAGACTCCCGCGGAAAGCACCGCTACAGCGCCGATCGATACGGACTCGATCCCGACGCCGTGCATGCGCAATTCGCGCCCTACATCGAGAAATTCGGGATCCGAACTCGCCGGTAGATCAGGGCCTGCCCGTGACGCGCGCCAGCGCCCACCGCGCGCGCTCTCCCATGCCGATCATGAGGTTGAACAGGCGCTCGTTCTCGCAGTGCACGCGGGGCACGAGGAGCGTGCAGCCCAGCCGGTGCTGGTGGGGGTCCCAGAACCACGCGCCGATCCCCTGGGCGTCGTACCGCGCGCTGGCCTCTGCGGCCTGTAGATCTCTCGCGCGGGCCGGGCCGCCCGTCAGCTCCTCCAGCGGGGGGAGCCAGACCGACAGCCGCGCGCCGTGGCCCACCCGGGGATCGAAGTCCACGCCCACGGAGACGATGACCGTGTGTGCCTGGTTCCCGATCATCACCGGGGCGTCCATCACGAATCGTCCGTCGACGGCGCTCGCGCGGGCGCCGCGAGAGGCCAGCAGCCCCGCGAACCCCGCCAGCAGCGGTCCGAAGTCCGGTCGATCCTCGCCGGTGCGCTGGTAGAGCTGCTCATGGAGCCCCAGGATGAGGTCGGGCTCCTCACGGACCGTCTCACCGGGGGGCGCGCTCACGGCCACCCCACCGCCCGTCCGCTCGATCATGCTGTCCGCGAAGTGCTCCGCGAGAGCCAGCTGCAGCCCCGCCGCGGCCAGGGCCGTGGGACGCACCCAGTGGGCATGCGGACGCGACAGCAGCAGGCTGCACTCCGACACCAGCCGACCGTCCGCGCACCTCCGGAACCCGCTCAGGATCGACCGCTGGTTGAGCCGATCGATCATGACGTTGCTGACCGTGCCCGCGGGCAGCTCCACCAGGACGGTCGTGGAGATGCGCAGGCGACTCACGGTGCCCACCGTGGCGGTGCGGGGGAGCTCCACCCGGACATCCTGCATCAGCCGGTGCCCCCACCAGCAGAAGCGACGGGGGTGGACCACCGCGTAACGAGCGTCGTCACCGACGAAGCGGGAGTAGAGGGCTCCGAGGATCTCCAGCCCGGGATCGGTGGCGGCGAAGGGGGCGTGGGTCATGGGACTCCCGGGGCGTCGCGACGCCGGACCGGGAAACTAACCCGGGTCTGCGACGGCGCCGGGCGTTTCGCAGGGATCCGTCCTGCCGATACGCCCGGCGTGAACACGGGTGCTCACTCCCGAACGCAGCGGGCGTCACACCCCGACCGGTACCGCGCGATGGCGCCCGGTGTCCTTGAGCCGCCGCGCGGCGGTGAACACCTCGAGGGGGGTCTCCAGCGGCACACCCGGGCACTCCTCGGCGAGCCGTCGCTGCAGCGTCGGGGCGTGGGACCGCAGGAACGGATTGGTCTGCAGCTCCATGCGGATCGTCGAGGGGACCGCGCACCGTCCCTCGGCGCGCAGCGCGCGGACGCTCCGTATCCGCGTGATCAGCTCCGCGTTGTCGGGCTCCACCCACCCGGCAAAGCGGAGGTTGTCTTCGGTGTACTCGTGGGCGCAGCAGACCAGCGTCTCGGGCGGGAGGGCCGCCAGGCGGGCCAGACTGGCATGCATCTTCGCGGGGGGGCCATCGAACAGGTACCCGCAGCCCCCGGTGAACAGGGCGTCTCCACAGAACAGCACGCCCGCGGGTGTCCCGGGGAAGACGAACGAGATGTGGCCGTCGATGTGCCCCTCGGTGCGCAGCACGCGGCCCGCCACCCCCCACAGATCCACCGTATCTGCGTCCTCCACCGGCTCGGTGAGTCCGGGGACCGCCTGCCCACGCGCGCCGATCACCCGCATGCCCGCCAGAGCTCCTCGGCTGGCGAGCGCGCGGTTGATGCCGACGTGATCGCCGTGCGTGTGGGTGTTGAGGATCGTCGTGAGACGCACCCCCAGGCGTTCACACGCCGCCAACGCCGCGTCAGCTCCGGGCCCGTCCACCGCGGCGGCCTCACCCCGCGCGCTCTCCACGAGAAGCCACACCAGGTTGTCGCGCGCCGCGGGGACCTGATGGACCGAGAGGCTCCGCGTGAGCGGGATGGGATCGATGGGATGCGCGACGACGTGGGTCATGGGTACCTCTGGTGGTCCGGAGCGCCGCTCCGCCCAGAGGGCATACCCCGAGCCCGGGATACACTGCCTGCCCCAACGCGGAGAACCCGTGCCCCCCCGACCCGACGCTGCTGGTCTCGACGCCGCGCTCGCCGCGCTCGCCGCCGGTGATCTCCCGGCGGTCCTCCAGGCCACCCCGCCCACTCCTCGCGGCCAGGCGCTGCGGGCGGCTGCCTGCATCGCGCGTGGAGATCTCCCCGGCGGCATCCTGGCCTTTCAGGAGGTCGCGCGGGCCCGCGACATCGACACCGCGCTGTTTCACCTGCACGACGCCGCGCGGCACCTGCTGACCGGCGGGCAGGTCCGGTCAGCAGAGCGCGTAATGCGGGCGATCCTGCAGATCGTCCCCGATCACGGACCCGCTTGTTACGGTCTCGCGCTGGTGCTCGCGGAGCGACGACCCACAGAGGCCGCCACGCTGCTGCAGCGCGCAGCGGCCGCTCCCGCCGCGCCGCTGCTGGTCGAGGAGAACCGCCGACGCGTCCTGGGCGGTCGCCCCCTGATCGCCCGCCCCTCACCGATCCCCGCCGGTCCGAGGCTTGTGATCATGGACCCGGGCTGTGTCGACGACGTTCGGCGAAACTTCGCGGTCGATCGCTCGGTGCAGCGGATCTGCGCAGCGCGGGGCCTGCCGTGCCAGACCTTCTACGGCGCGCAGGCGTTCGGGCCCGTTCACGCGCTGAGTGGCGGGCCTCACTTCACCGCACGGGTGACGTTCCGCCCCGGCGATCTGCCCGACGCGTCACTCCAACACCTCGGCGAGAACCAAACGCTGCGGCTCGATCTCGATGCGCTTCCGCTGGACTGGTCAGCTGAAGACACGGTGCTGCTTCACACTGTTACGCATCTGCACCTGTTCGGTCTGCTGAGCTGGTACCGCGCGCTGAGCGCGCCACGCCCTCGACTCCGGGTGATCCTGCGGTACCCCCCCGAGGCCATGGTGCACCCCGAGCACCACCAGACCGCGCGCCTGCTGTACAGGCAGGTCCTCTCCTCCTGGATGGACCTCCGCGCCACGCCCGCGGACGTGCGGTTCATGGCGGACAACGCGGCGCTCACGGCGCTGTATCGAGAGCTCGGCGCCGAGGTGGAGTGCTGCCCGACGCCGGTGGAGTTCCCCACCCTGGCGGATGTGTTTCCGCGGCAGTCCGGTCCGCCGACGATCGGCTTCCTGGCAGACGCGGCCCCCGAGAAGGGGTTCGGACTGCTGGCGCCCGTCGTCGCCAGCGTGCGAGCCATCCGCCCGGACGTGCGCTTCCTCGCCCAGACAGTGCTCGGCGAGGCGGAGCACATCGCAGCCATCTCACGCGCAGGGGTAGAGCGGATCGATCGCAGCCTGCACGGCGCGCCGCGGCTGCGTCTGTTCGAGCGCTGTGATCTGATCTGGAGCGCCTACGATCCGGATGCCTACCGTCGGCGGACCTCCCACACCTTCACGGAGGCCCTCTGCCTGGGTCGCCCGGTCCTCGCGAGCGACGGGACCACCATGGCCGCGGCGCTCCGCTCGGAGGCAGCGAGGGGGGCTGGCGTCATCGCCAATTACGACCCTGCGGCGATCGCCACCGCCATACTCTCGGGCCTCGAACGCCTGGATGCGCTGCATGCCGGCGCGGCCGCGGCGTCGGTCAAGTGGCGCAACGCCCACAGCGTCGCGGGGTTCGTGGATCGGATCCTCCGCTGACCGATGCGCCGCGGACGCGTGCGATCCGTCCGCGCTTCGGGTACCCTTGCTCCCTTTCCCAGGAATGCCACGGAGACGCATATGACCCATCGCATCAAGATCCTGTTCTCCACCCTCGCGGTGACCTCGCTGCTCGCCTGCGGCGACAAAGACGACGACGGTGACGGCGGCGGCACCAGCGGCGGCACCACCGGCGGCACAACGGGAGGCACCACAGGCGGCACAACGGGGGGCACAACAGGTGGCACCAGCGGCAGCACTACCGGCGGGACGTCCGGAACCACCACGGGCGGTACCTCCGGAACCACCACGGGCGGCACGACCACCGGAGGCACGACCACGGGTGGCACGACCACCGGAGGCACGACCACGGGCGGCACGACCACCGGAGGCACCACCTCGAGCGACTCGATGATCAAGCAGGTGCAGAGGGGCGACATCGCGCAGGGCACCGAGGTGACCATCACAGGCGCCATCGTCACGTCGCCTGAGAGCCGCTACGGATTCTTCATCAGCGACACCAAGGGCGGCCCCTACAGCGGCGTCTACGTCTACCACGGCGGCACCGCGCTGAAGCTCAACACCGGCGACGAGGTGACCGTCATCGGGGAGGTGTTGGAGTACAACCCCGACGGCAAGACCGCCGACACCGAGACCCTCACCGAGATCGATGTGAGCGCCACCCTCGACGTGACCGTCACGGCGACCGGGCTCACGCCACCGGCCCCGAACAGCACGACGGTGGCCGACCTGACCGACCCGGCGACCGCAGAGCAGTGGGAGAGCGTCGTGGTGTCGGTCTCTTCGGCGGTCGTCACATCCGAGCCGAACGACAACGGCGAGTGGGTGGTCGACAAGGCATTGGTCATCGACGACCTGTTCTACCTGCCGTCGGGCATCTCCGCAGGAGACAGCTTCGGCAGCATCGCGGGCCCGCTGTACTACTCCTACGGCGACTACAAGATCGTCCCGCGCGAAGAGGCGGATCTCACCGGCTACACCCCTGTCCCCTGCCCCGCCGACAAGTGCGCCGACGACCTCGCGGCCGGTGACCTGGTCGTGACCGAGCTGATGTTCGATCCGAACTTCTGTGCCGACTCCGCCTGTGAGTGGTTCGAGGTGCTCAACGCCTCCGGCGGCACGGTCTCGCTGGATGGGCTGATCGTGATGGACGCCGGAAAGAACACCGACGTGATCGACTCCAGCGCGATCCTCGCCGATGGTGACTACGCGCTGCTCGCGGCGGGCGATGGCACCTCGTGGGGATACAGCAAGGTGGTGCCGGACGGCTCATACGGCGGCGTGCAGTTCAACCAGGGCGGAGACGCGGTGATCCTGATCGGCCCGACGACGGGTACGACGATCGACAGCACCGCCGACTACACCGTCCACGCCAAGAGCGACTCCGCCGGGGAGTCCTGGCAGCTCAGCGTGCGCTCACAGAACGCTCTCGACAACGACGACGAGCGCAACTGGTGCGCCGGCACCACCGACTTCGGCGACGGCGACCTCGGCACCCCGGGGACGGCCAACGAGGTCTGCGCCGGACCCTGAATCTGCGCCGACCCGCTTCTATTGGTGCTCAGACCACCATGTGGGAACCAACAAATCAAGGTCGGCGAGCGCCGATGTCAGCTCATCAGATAGCTCGCCGGCTTGGATTGCCTTCACTGCAGACAGGGAGATCTCAGCGATGATGATCTCCCCTTCGGCGTCGGCCGCCAACAACATTCCCGCGCTACCGGTCGCCCCTTCCTCAAGCACCGATCGAGGGAAGATCCCGACCACTACCTGATCGGCAAGCGCCACCCCATCTCCCCCGCCGTTCAGGATGGGTTGGATCGGACGCAGTTCAGACAACGCCGCGTCGAATCGGGCCAGGTCCGCCACGGGACCCGGGGCAGCGCGCTGGAGCAGACGCGCCCAACGTCTCGCCAGCGGGACGCGCTCCGGGGGCTGAGCGCATAAACGAACAATCAATGAGTCTGCATCTATGGTGATCGGGCGGACGCTCTCCAGCCCCTCCCGCAGCGAAGTCACCCCGGGATCTCCCGGCGAGTAGCCAACCTGCAACACACGCCTGGCGACGGGATGCGCGATCTCCGCCAAGCCAGACCGGATGGTGGTCAGCGCACCATTCCCGATCTGCCCGATGTCCGCCTGGGGATCCGTCGTGCGGCAGACCGCCCCCGCGGCGGCGTCGATCAGCGCAGTCAGATCAGGGACCCCGACTGCCTCGGCCTGGAGAAGTCGCCAGCCGATGTCCTGGAAGATCCATCGCCACCGTCCGTGCGCAGGGCTCGGTGCAAGCGGCGCCAAGACCGTCTCTCCCAGCAGCGCATCGGTGACCGCAGTCACCCGCGCGGTCAGCGCATCCAGATCCGAGCTCCACTCCGCGGATCCCACGTCGAAGCGATCGGCGTACCGATGAAACAGCTCCGAGTGGTATCGCGGGCCATGCAGATGCGCCGTCGCGATCCCATCGTCCGCCAGATCGAGCGTCGCCCAACGGGAGGAGATGATCCGCCCCTCCCCTCGCCCCCGCGCGATCGCCGCCAGCTCTCGATCGATGAACCGCAGCCCCTCGGAGATCCAGAACTCCGCCCGAGCGTCCGAGGCGCTTGGCTCTGCCGCACACTCCTCACACGCCGGACAGAATTCGCGAAACAGCGGCCCCCCTCCCCTGTGGCGATCGCATCGCCGAAGGAAGGCCTCGTCGAAGAAATACCACAGCGCCACCGGCAGCAGCTCCGCGAGCCGAGCGGCGGTGGCGAAGAAGAAACCGGTGGCATCGGGAGCCCACCCGAACCCGACCAGCAGATGACACAGCTCATGGGCGGACCACTTCGCGCGGTGCCCCGGGTGAAAACTCGCGATCGGGAGATCCAGCCGGAACGTGCCGTACTTCTCCTCCTTCCGCACGCCCCTCACCCACTCGGGCGCGGACTGCATCCACTCCTCCGGGCTCGGGAGCGACGCCCGCTGCTCGAAGTGAAAACCGAAGAACCCTGACTCGACCGCCAGCCGCCCGATCTGACGGCTGGCAGGCGAACGCTGGATCTCAGCGGGCGGGATCCCGCGCGGTACCAGCGCGGAACCGATCGCGGCGAACCGCGACGCGATCCGTGCGATCACGCCCCTTTGCGATCGGATTGGCGGCGCCGCCGACCGATCGCCAGAGCGAACACCCCGAGCAATCCGGGCCAGAATCCAGCACCCCTGATCCCAACACGGCTGCCCTGCGAACAACCGCATCCCTCCTTTCCATCATCCAGCGGCGGACCGCTGCTTCCGCTGCTGCTGGATCCACCGGTGGTGCCGCCGGTCGTCCCACCGGTCGTGGAGCTGGTCGTGCTTCCGGTGGTTCCGCTCGTGGTGCCCGTCGTTCCGCCAGTCGTGGTGCCGCCCGTTGTCGAAGTCCCGGTGGTTCCCGATCCGGGGTAGTCGGTCTCGTCCAGCGGATCGGTGCCTTCGACCACCTCCGTGCTGTCGTCGTACCCGTCCCCGTCCGTGTCGGCGTTCAGCGGATCCGTTCCCAGCTCCGCCTCGAGTTCGTCGGTCAGCCCATCATCGTCATCGTCGGAATCCAGGCAGTCCGCCTCGCCGTCGGCGTCTGTGTCGTCGAAGTCCTCGTCGATCGCACCGTCACAATTCTCGTCTTCACCGTCACAGGTCTCGGTCGCGTCAGGGTGAATGTCGGCGTCGGCGTCGTCGCAGTCATCCGACTCCGCCGCATACAGCGTCGGCTGGTCGCAGGCCTCCGTGGAGATCTTCGCGTCCCCGTATCCGTCGCTGTCCGCGTCGAGATACCAGGTCGAGATATCTGAGGCGTCGCTTCCGTCGACCTGCCCGTTGCAGTCGTTGTCCAAACCGTCACAGACCTCCACCCCGTCGGGATTGGCGTCGGCGGCGCTGTCATCGCAGTCTTCACAGGCCGAATATCCGTCGCCGTCGGCGTCCTCGTAGCCGGTGGATCCGTCGCAGTTGTAGTCGTTGGGATCCGTGCAGTCCG
>CAYXGP010000133.1:0-22876 GCA_964464515.1 uncultured Enterobacterales bacterium | reverse complement strand
CCGCCGAGCCCGCAGTACCCACCCGGGTTCTTCGCCAGGTACTGCTGGTGATAGTTCGGAAGTGGTGTGATTCCAGGCACTTGAAGCCGGACTGGACACAAAAACTGGGAAAGTAGACACAAAAGGGGCATCTCAGTGCCCCTCCTCCGGGCCGACCACCATCACGCGAACGCCATCGCGTTCCTCCACGGCGAGTTGGCGCGTGGGCGGGCGCGTATACGGACCAGCCGGACGGATGGACACGATTTGCTGCGGGAGCACCGGCTCAGGGCTCGCGAAGCAGGTCCGCGTCGCCCAGCCAAAGAGGTTGAGGAAGGTGTGGTTCCTCATGAATCCGCGGACCACCTCGGGTTCGCTCAGGACGGTCCAGCGGTAGTCGGGATTCGCCTCCGATTCGCGCCGCTTGCGCCAGGCTCGAACGAACTCGTCTCCGAAGACTTCCTGAGCCTCAGGTGCCAACTCCTCAGCCGCGTTCAACTGCCGGCGGAGGTCGCGCCAGTCGATCCGGACATCTCGGATGTCCTCGACGAACTCGACGATCAGACCCTGCCCCCGCGCGTAGGCCGCCGCCGACTCGGGATCGGCGCAAGAGTAGATCCCGCCGAAGCTCCGTTCTGTACTCGTGTGCTCGGTGTTCCCGATCCCGAGGCGGCCGGCATACCCCATGCCCCACTTGTTCAGCATCGCCGTGACGAAGGGCACGGCCAACTCCTCGACCATCAGGCCCCGGAACAACCGGACGCGGTGCTCTTCGGCGATCTCGACGGCGAAGCGCGTGCGCCGCTTCAGCACGGTCGGGAACCGGAGTAGATAGAGCTCCTCGGCTTCATCGAGCTCGCCGGCTTCGAAGCACAGCGCTCCCGCGGTGACGGGATCGAGAAGCCAATCCTCGTCGATCTGGAGGTAGCTCGGCCGATCTCCGTCTTCGAAGGCCCGTGGGAGGGACGGGTCGAGGATCTTGCGAAGTCCTCCAGGGCCGGCCGGCCCGAGTCGAGCAAGACCTTCCTTGACATGCCGGACCACCACGGAGGTGTCGGCGGGTTGCTGCCGGATTGCCAAGTCGGCGGCCAGATAGGGCGCCTGAAGTGCCCTCAACAGCGCCTGAACACCCTCATGGGACCAGGCTCTCCGCTCCCGCCCGAGCCTGTAGAGGACCGTCGCGGCAGCGTCACGAATCCCGGAGTCCGGCGCCCGACGACTCACATCTCCGCGTGCGAGGAAGGTCTCGATGTCGGTCCATCGCGCGTCCCTCAGAGCTGACCAGTTCTCGCTGGTGCTAGGCGAGATCCAGTCCCACACCTCCTGCGCGCACTCATAGAACAGCGGCGTAATGGGGCGGTGCGGCCTCCGCCGGGTGCGCTCCTCGATCCACCTCACCGGCAGGCAGAACTCAGCGAAGAGAAGCCCCCCGGACAACCCCGGCGGACGAAACTCGTCGAGCTTGGCGAGGAGCAGGGCCACGAGGCGGCGGCCGAGTCCGGCAGGAGGGTTCCCGTGTTGTTGTGGCCGCGTCCTCAGGGTCGTCCCCGACCCACGAAGCGTCTGGATCGCCGCGTCGTCGGGATCGTCGAAGGTGACCTCCGAGGCGCTGAAGAGGATCTTCGTGCAGAGCGCGAGCGCACAGATTCTCGCTTCACCCGCCCCCGGTTCGTTTCGAGCTTGGTCGGCGCTCGGAAGCGCATCGACAAGGAGGCCAACGACGTTCCACCACCCGGAGATCGTCGGAAGGATGTCCTCGAAGAGAGCTTCGCGGTACACAACCCGAATCCGTTCGAGTTCCTCAGGGTCGTCGGCGTAGACCTCCGGGAGAGGAAGGTCGTACTGGAAGCGCGCGAACCCTGCGGGAGGGCAGCACTCTCCAACAGCCCTGCAGTCCATGTTGAACACCGGGTTCAGCCAACGCAGCAGTTCGAGCAACCCGCTCCAGCGCACCACGGGATGCCCGGCAGAAGAGAGCGTCGCGAGCACCTCGGCGACGGTTTCGGCCGGCTTGCTGTCGACCCGGAGCGCGAGCCACCCCCGCACTGCTGCCAGGAAGCGGTCAGCCTCCAATTCGTCGAGGTCAGGTGTCTCAACCCAGGCTTCGACCAGGGGCTGGAATGACTGCTCGATGTCCATGCCAAGTTCCTCCGCCTAGCTCAGAAGAGAACACCCTTCCCGTAGGCCTCTTCCACCCGTTCCGCGCTGTTCCGCATGGGGCCCTCCCCGCAGGCGGGGCACGAGCGATCTCGAGCGCACGAGGCGCAAAGAGCCTCCTCCTTGCCGCACTTCTCGCACGCAAACTGGTCGTACTGGAGCGTTCCGTACTGCAGCTTGCCGCCGCAACGCACGCAGGGTTCGTCCAGCCGCACGAGAATGCCCATCACCGCTCCCCCACCGGGGGCGCCTCCGCCGACTGGCCCAGCACCGTCCCGTGGGGGCTGCTGGGCGCGCCTCCCCCGACGCTTCCCGGGAGTCTCGACGTAGTCTTCGAACCCCGCGTGCTCGAACTTCAGGACCGCTGCGTTCTCGCTGACCACGCGAACGACGTCATCGCTGATCCCCCCGGGGACCTTCACATGGATCTCCAGTGTCACCGACGAATCGGCGCCGGGGAGGTCGGCGAGGTGCACCAGGATCTCCTCGCTAATCCGGCCGGCCTCCCGAGCGATCCTCAGTGGGTCCAGCTTCACGGACCCGTGGAAAGACGTCGGCAGCCGGGGGCCCGGACCAGGGCCGGGACCAGGACCAGGACCAGGACCAGGACCAGGGCCGGGACCAGGGCCGGGGCCGGGACCAGGGCCGGGGCCAGGGCCGGGGCCGGGGCCAGGACCCGGGTTCTCCTTGTCGAGTTGGGCCTTTGCCACCTTCGGCTTGACGAGACAGGTCCGGTTGTCGACGACGGGAGGCGCCCCGGCGAGTCGAAGGCCGAGGTACCGCTTGTTCTCTTCGTCGTAGGCCTCCGCCGTGGCCCAGGTGTCCGTGCCAAGGAGGTCCGCGTTGGACTGCACGCACCGAATGATGGCGTTCCGGTTCTTCAGCCGGGGGAGGTAGAGGTACTTCGGCACCCAGTCAGACAGTTCACCGACGGTGACGTGGTCTCGGTCCTTCCAAAGCACGTCGAGGGCCTTCATCTTCAGGATCACGCCGCCGATGCTCGGGTAGAGCCTCTCCACGTTCTTCATCTTCGTCGCGGCGCGCGGTCCGAGCGGCCCGGTTCCGCTGACCTTGTGCTGTTCCCAGTCCACAGAGCCTGCGGGGGTCGCCTGGTAGGGGACGAGCGCCCAGCACCAGGTGCCGCCCAGCCGAAGCGTGAGCGTGCTCGCGGCGTCCTCGAGCTTCTGATCAACCTGGCGCTGCTGCGAGACGGTGAGGTCGAGGATCTCAGTGTCGTTCTTGATCGAGTTCCACGCGAGGTACGACGCCGTCGCCTGCCCCAAGGCCTCGAGCTCGCGGTGGTCAGCCGCAAGGAACACGAGGGTGTTCCGGTTGATGCGAGGGCTGTTCGCTCGGGTGTTCAGGAACGCTGCTGCCGCGACCCGAGCCTCGCTGTCGTCCTTTCCCTTCTTGTGCGGGACATCGGGGCGGAGGATCACCAGGCGCGCCGTCGGGTCGTCCGGTACGTCTCCGCTGTCATGCGGGCAGACATGCACGCCGGCGAACTCGCCCGTCGCGCGGTCCTTCTCAAGCCGCCGCACGATCTCTGCGTGGAGCTCCTCGGGCTGCCGTGCGTAGTCTGCGGCTCGGTCCTGCGCGGTCCGGTTGAGGTTGGGCTTGGTCGAAATCCAGTAGCGATTGACGTCCTGCTGGACGTATCGCCCACGGTCCATGATGCGCCGCAGAGCATCGCCGAAGACAGCGGCAGACTCACCTGGCTGGACGCAGGCCAGCCGAATACGCTCGGCGCTCACGCCAGGGTTCTGGCTGCTCGCACCCGGGGCCGTGCCCACGTAGAGCGCGCGGGCCACCCTGCGACAGGCCGAGACACGGCCCAGGTTCGGGTTTGTCCGGTCGATCTCCAGGGGCAGGGAGTTCGGTCCGTCGACCTCCTGGTTGATGATCGGCTCCCAAGGCTCGGGGAGGTAGACCGTCAGTTCGGACCGGACCGCGCCGTCGTCCATGGGCAACGAGGACGGCATGATCAACAGGCCGCCGTCCTGGCCTTCCCAGAGCCGGTGGATGACCTTGGCGAGAAGCCGTAGCACTCCGCGTGTGCGCTGGAAGCGGTCGAGGGTGCTCCAGTCGTCGTACAGCCGACGGAACAACTCCGGGTGGACCGGGTAGCTGGCGAGCAACTCGTCCCGATAGGAGCCATCAGCGCACTCGGACGGGTAGTCCTCCGGCCCCGACTTGTACATCCGGGCGAACCCGCCGATCACCGCATCGCGGTGCGGGTGGTTGCCGGGCTGAATCGGCTCGAAGAGCCGGCGACGAACGATCTCGAACCCCTCGTCGCCGGTGGCCGGTCGCCAGGGCGTCGCGACCCGCTTGAAGACGTTCTTCAGGACGTCGAGCGCCATCTCGCCGGCCTCGCCCCCGATCTCGATCTTCGAGGCGGGGATCGAAGCGACCACAAGGGTGCCCTCGGCGCGCTTCGCCGCCTCCGTCAACGCCTGCGCGAAGCTGTCCTGCGCCTCGAACGACCCCGCGGGGAGGTCCTTCTTTCCGACGAGTTGCCGTGCGTAGGCCACCCACTCGTCGATCAGGACCAGACAGGGACCACACTGCCGGAAGACCGCCGAGAGGTCGTCGGAACCAGGGCTGGTGCCGTTCCGATCCGAGTCGGCGATCAGGTCGTACGCCTTCCGCCCCCCGAGCTGCCACGCCATCTCGCCCCAGAAGGTGTGAACGGTCGTGCCGTCCTCCTTCGTCATCGTCTCGCCGGGCGAGAGCGCCGTGCCGACCAGAACTGCCCGGCTAGCCTTCGGCGCCTTGTCGACCTCCGCCTGCTTCAGGACAGGCTCGATGCCCTCGAGGCCCCCAGTCTCGACCCCACTGAAAAGGTGATAGAGCGCGAGCATGGAGTGGGTCTTGCCGCCGCCGAAGTTGGTCTGGAGCTCGACGACCGGGTCTCCACCGCTGCCGGTGATCCGGCGAAGACCTCCGACAAGCAGGTCCCGAAGTCCGGCGGTCAGGTAGGTGCGCCGGAAGAACTCGTGCGGATCTCTGTACTCGTCCGACCCCTCGCCGCGCCGAACCTGGGCCAAGTCGGCTGCGAACTCGGCCTGCATGTAGCGCCCGGAAGCCACGTCCCGATGCGGGGTGATTACCTCCCGCCAGGGCTTGAGGCCTGCCTTCGGCATGCCCTCGAGCGGTAGCTGGTACCGCGTCTTGTTTCGCGCCTCCTCGGCGAAGACCGTTCTCATGAGGTCGGCCTTCAGGGCAGCGATCGCCTCCGCGCGCTCTCCTTCGGAAACCGCCTGGAGCAGGCGCTCCATCGTGTCGAGCGCTCGGTGGACGTCGTCGGAGGTGAACGGCTTCTCATGCGCCCAGCGGTTGCGGACCTCGAAGAGCTCGCTGACGTAGGCGCGCTCGACGTGACCGAGCGTGTGCTGGAACACGGTGCGCCAGTTGTCGACCATGCTCTTGAGCACGGCCTGGACATCCCAGTGGATCGAGTCTCCGTCGCGGCGCAGGCCCCGAACCCGAGAGAGGAGATCTTCCTGCCAGTAAGAGCCCAGCCGGGCCTTGAACTCGCGCTCGATGAACGGGATCAAGCCCGCCTTGAGCTCGTCGAGACCCTTGCGGACGCGTTCACGGTTGGACATCGCCATCGCGGTCCTCCTCAGAAGAGTTCAGCCTGGGACCCAGGCGCGGGCGTGGACGCATCAGGTCTGAGGCGCTCGAGTTCCGGCCAGGCAACGACCAGAGAGTTGTAGGCGCGACCTTCTTCCGCCCAGCCCTTCCTCTCGCAGATCGTGTAAAGGCGGTAGGCGAGACTGCGTGCGTGATCGGCCATCGCACCGATCGCTGCCAACAGGGAAGCAGCAGCCGACTCGCCCTCCGCATCCAACGTCCGAATCAGGTGCTGCGCGCACTCCCAGACGGTCAGAGTAGGATCGGCCGTCGGGCTCCAGTCGGAGTCGAGCTCGTCGCGGCGGAGGAGCCTGACCTTGCCCGCGGCGGACTTGAGCAGACCGGCCCCGTCAACACCCGCCACAGAGACGTTCCGCGCCTTCGCCAGTGTCTCAGCGTCGCCGTACGGCCCAGTCTCGTAGCCCGACCCGGTGAACCAGGTGACCGCAAAGCGTGTCTCCGAGTCCCAATCGGCTTCCTCGGCACCAAGCACCTCGTCGGCCACCTCGTTGATCAACTGCAGAACGGACCTCATGGCCATGTCCCGCCCGTCTCCCTCGAGAACGCGTGGGTACCGCGAGTAGACCGCCATCCCGGGACCGATCGCCGCTTGGGCGAGGTCGACCGGAGCGATGTTGCCCTCCCGTAGCCGCGCAATGGCGTCGGGGAGCTCGTCAAGAAGCTCTCTCCTCAGGTCGCCGCGGGTGATCACACGGGCCTCTGGATGCCGTGGCCGACATACGAGGACGACCGACGTGGCCAGCGCGTTTGAGCCTTGGCCTCGGAGCCTGCTGGCGTTCTCTGTTCGGATCGGCCATGTGCCCGTGACTTCGAAACCGGCGTTGATGACGGCCTGGAGGAAGGTCTCCCATCCAGTGGAACTCGTCCCTCCCGTTCCCGTCTCTGACTGCTTGAATGCGTAATAGATCGTGACGGGGTAGGACGCTGCGCCTGCTTGCGACATGCAAGACATCGCCGTAGTCATTCCGCGCAGGAAGAACGCCTCGGCCTCAGCAGGCGAGCCGTGGCGGAATGGCTCGGCCACCAACTCCGTGGCCTTTGGAACCAACAAAGTCCGAAAGGCGCCGGGAAACCTTCGACGCAGACTCCGGCGGAGCCACACGTAGAAGAAGTCCGAAAGGTCTGCGTAGGGCACGTTGTCGTAGTAGGGGGGATCGGTGGAAATGACCGCGGGAGGCGCGTACGTCTCGGGACTTGCGGCGTCTCCAAGCCTGCTCTCTGCTCGCCCTGACCCCGCTCCGAGACTGAGATGATGGGAGTCTAGAGCCTTGCAGATTCCCCTGAGGATGACGAACCAACTCCCTGAACTCTCTCCGAGAGGGTTCGCCTCCGCGAAGTCCCAGACAATCGGGATAGCTTGGCGCCCAAAGAGGTGACGAGGGCACTGGGCAATCGGTTCCCAACCGCACAGGCTGTTGTTGAGATCGGCCAGCTTGTCGAGCGCAAAAGCGAGATAGAGACACACCGCATCTGCGTAGGCTCGAGCCCCTGAACCCCCGTCTTCAAACGACACACCGTCTGTGGCAAGGCCGCGTTCCGTGCCCGCAACCTCAACCTCAGCGTGAATCCCGTCCACGAGATCGGCGAAGACCCCCATCGCTGCTAGCTGGCGCTGCGTGAAGAGGGATGCGAAGGTCTTCATCCCGTAGGCACAGGGTGTCATGTACCGGGTGTTCTCGACGAATTCGTAGTCCGGGGTCCATGTCGGCTCCACAGACCGGGAGGCCGCCTCGTCGCCTGCAGTTGGTTCGCGGTACAACCGACCAACCGACCTGCCCCCGTCGAGGGCCACCACAACCAGCGATGCGCCTAGCGTTCCGGCCTCCGCCGCGGCCCGCACATGATCACGACTGATCACAGTTCCAGAAAGGACACACCTGAACGTCGCCCCGCGTCCCGCCTTCGTTCCTCGACTCACAGCCTTCGGGTCGGACGGAGCCGCGCCCGAGGCCACGCGGAACCGCCAGCTCCGAGCCGACGGGTCGACGACCGGCTCGAGCCATACTCCAGAACCTGACTTCTTGCGGAGCCAGAACGAGGTCATGAGGGGAACCTGGACATCTCCGAAAGCGGGATCGGGACTCGGTACGGTCCTGGCCCAGATCCACGCAATGGGTTTCTCACCGTCCTCAGAGGGATAGGCCGTCCTCAGATGCTCCCGAGCTCGAGCCAAGACCTGCTTACCGAATCGCTCTACATCCGAAGCTAGCGGCGACCTCCACTTGCCGGCGAGGGCTCGGAGCCGGCCAATGGGGAATCGGGCTGGCACGTCAATCAACGCGCGGTTGATCAGGAAGGGGACCGGGTTCAGGTCCGTTCCCAAGGAGCGAAGCCCAAGTCGGTGCGCCTCGAGAGGGATGGCGCCGCCGCCCGCAAACGGGTCGTGAACGATCGGAATGTGCTCGGCGATGAACGCGGCGACCGCCTCCGGCCCCGCTCTGCCTTCGACAAGCTCTCGGAGAGAACCGTTGTCGGGCTCGCGCGCGAGCAGATCGCGAGCTGCGCTCCGCGCGATCTCGCCTCGAGCCGCTTCCATGAGTCGACGGTTTCCCGTGTGCTCCCAACGGACCAGTCGCGCCAACAACTCGAAGAGCCGTGCCCGTTCCTTTCGCTGAGCATCGGCCGTAGGGAAGAACTCGGGCCACTCGCTGGGGTCGTCGATGAGTTGTCCGAACAGGACTCCCCGCGCGGCGGCGAGGGGGCGCCGCGCCCACCAGAGGTGGAGCGATGAGGGGTGTCCTTGGCGGACCGTCTTCTCCTTGGCGGCCGCATCGCTCAGGTCGGTCAGCGGCATCGCGACCTCGATCAACTTCTTGCGGTACGTACTCACGAAGGCTCCTCCGCAGCCGCCAACAAGGCCGCGAGGTTGAACTGTGCTGAGGTCTGCGCGAACGATGGCTGCCCGTAGTCGAAGCCGCGGACGTAGTGCGGTCCGTCGACCTCGTCGCCCTCGACCAGGACGATCGCCAGCGTGTGCCGCTCGGGGTTGTTGTTGGCGAATAGGATCTCGCCCTTGGTGAGCGAGACGGCCCGCGCCTTCCGATACCGTCCCTTGACCTCGATGAAATGGAGGTGACCGTCCCGGTCCCGAGACTCGACGTCGTAACCGAGCTTCTCCGCCCCTCGGTCCACCGGCTCGCGGTCTAGCGCCCGTTCGGCCGCCATCACGGCCTCGACCGCGATGAGTTCCACCTCGGTCCGTGTCTCGGCGTCCGTCTGGTCATCTCGACTGAGCGGCTTGCGACCGCTGCGAGTCTCCAGCAGGCCGCGGGGGATGATGAGAGCACCGCCCCGGACCTCCGGCGGCGCCGGCGTGATCTTCCGCTCGAGGTCCAGTTCGCTCAGCCGAGCCCGCATCCGATCTGCAATTCGGTCGGCTCGCTCCTGCGCTACCTGGGCGGGCAGGCGCGTCCGCTTCCCGGCCTTCTCCTGATCCTTCAGCTTCTGCGCCTGACTGTCCCAGTACCGGATCTCACGCTGGAGTCGAGCCTTGACCTGGGTCTCGACCTTGTCGACCTCGGCCAGTCGCCGCGCCTTCACCTCGGCGACGTGTCCAGGCAGCACCTCGGCGATGGCGAAGCCCATCACCCTCGCCTCCCAGTCGTCCTTCAGCCAGTCTGCGTCGAGCTCCGCCGTCAGGGCTACGAACTCGCCGTCGGTGGTGGGGCGGTAGTCCAGATACGGGGCAGCGCCCGCGTTGCGGAACACGCCGTCTCGGCCGACTTCGACGAACTGCATCTGCTCGAAGACGGTCGTGAGCTTGCCGTCCTTGCGACGACGGCCATCCTTGATCTCGTGCTGCAGGTAGAAGAGCAGCCGCGGCTCGGTGCCCGGGTCGTCGTCATCGACGAGAACGGCCCCCCGCTTCAGCACGTCCCCGTGACGCTCCAATACAACGTCGATGGTCGCGTCCAGAAGCGGGCTCCCGGGGCAGATCAGCTCGGCCGGCGGCACCTGGTCGACGAACCTCTTGTCGAAGCAGACCCGCTCGTACCGCTTCAGGATCGGCGCGCCCATGCCGATGTGCCGGTCGCGCTCCCGGACGACCTGGGGCACGTGGGTGACCTCGTACCTGCCGGGCTCCCGTCGATGCAGTTTCCCGCCGAGGCGACGGAACGCCTCGGCGAAGAAGGCTTCGACAAAGTGCGGCTGCAACCGCCGCGCGAATGCTCGCTCCATTTCCTCGCGGATGGCGAGGATGCGGGACGTGTCCATCGTGTTGTGGGCGAGCGCCCGAAGCGCCAACAGCTCCTCCAGACGGTCCCGGTTGACCGCGCCATCGACAGCCTGGTCGAGGCGCGCCTTCACGGCTGGATCGTCTCCGTACTGAACCGCCTCCATGAGCATCTGGCGGAGCGCCTTCTGGTCGAAGAGCTCCCCGACCACGTCGAAGACCTTGCCGCCGAGGGCCTCGCGTTCAGCCTCGAGCTTGTGCAGCAAGCGGACGTAGACGTCCCCCTCGCGCGTGTCCTTCGCGATGAGGTTCCAGAGATGGCAAACCTCACGCTGCCCGATGCGGTGGATGCGCCCGAACCGCTGCTCGAGCCGGTTCGGATTCCAGGGCAGGTCGTAGTTGACCATGAGATGGGCGCGCTGGAGGTTCACACCTTCGCCGGCAGCATCGTTCGCGATGAGCACCACGACCGTTGGGTCGTTCATGAAGGCGTGGACGACCTTGCGGCGCTCGTCCCGCTTGACGCCGCCGTGAATCTCCACGACCGCATCGTCGCGTCCGATGCGGTTGCGAATCCGACGGACCAGGTAGGAGAGCGTGTCCTTGAACTCGCTGAAGATGACGAGCTTGCGCCGGTTCCCGTGCTCGTCGACCATCAACGGGTCGTCGAGGATCGTGTCCAGCTGGGTCCACTTCGCGTCCTGCCCGCTGTGGACCACCCGACGCGCCAGCTCCTCCAACTCCTTGAGGCGCGCGATCTCGGTCTCGAGCTCCTCGATGGTCTCGGCGGTCGTTGCATGGTCGACGAGGCGGGCTTCGAGTTCCTCCCGCTCGTCCTGCGGAGCTTCGTCGTAGGCGTCGTCCCAGAGGTCCTCATCGAGCCCGTCGAGCACCGACGGGTCGAGCCTCAAGCGAGCTCGCCCGCCCTTGAGCAGGATGCGCTCCTCGCGCAGCCGAGCTTCCAGCCGCTCGCGACGTCGGACGAGGGAGCGGAAGATGGACTCCGGGGACGAAGCGAGCCTGCGCTGCAGGGTCATCAAGGCGAAGCCGACATTGACTCGGCGCTGCCCCTCGCCGCGATCAACGAATCGCTCGGCGCGGTTCATCTCCTCTCGGACGTACTCGGTGACCTCGTTGTAGAGCGCCAACTCCAGCGTTGACAGCTCGTACTGGACCGTCTTGGAGACTCGCTCCGGGAACAGGGGGCGACCGTCGAACCGAAGGAGGTCCTCCTTGACCAGGCGCCGCATGAGGTCGGACGGGTCGGCGGCGTGCACGCCGTTGCGGAAACGTCCCTCGAACCGGTCGCCGTCGAGCAGCGCGAGGAAGAGCTGGAAGTCCTCTTCCTTCCCATTGTGGGGCGTCGCCGTCATCAGCAGGAAGTTCCGCGCGTGGCTGCCGACGGTCAGGCCCAGCCTGTATCGCTTCGTCAGCTTCACCTCGCTGCCGAAGTAGTGGCCGCTCATCCGGTGGGCCTCGTCGCAAATCACGAGATCCCACTCGGGAGCGTCCAGCAGCTTCTGCTGGAGCTCGTCGTTGCGGGCGAGCTGGTCCATCCGTGCGATGAGGTACCGCGTCTCCAGGAACGGGTTCCCGCTGAGCGCGGCCTGCACCATGTCTCGGCTGAAGAGCTGGAAGTGGAGCCCGAACTTCTCCCAGAGCTCGTCCTGCCACTGCTCGGTGAGGCTGCCCGGCGAGATGATGAGGCAGCGCTCCAGGTCGCCTCGAACGAGGAGTTCCTTGACTAGGAGCCCGGCCATGATGGTCTTGCCTGCACCGGGATCATCCGCGAGCAGGAAGCGCATCGGCTGGCGCGGGAGCATCTCCTCGTAGACCGCGGAGATCTGGTGCGGCAGCGGCTCCACCACGCTCGTCGTGATGGCGACGTACGGGTCGAACAGCCAGGCGAGATGGATGCGGTAGGCCTCCGAGACCAGTCGGAGAAGCTCCCCGTCACCATCGAAGGACCAGGGTCTCCCGGCAGCAACAGGCTCAAGCGAGGCTTCGTCGTCGCGGTAGACGAGGCGCTTGTCGAGGCCGCCGGTGGGGGTCTCATAGACCACCTCCGCGCACTGGTTGCCGATCCAGCGGATGCTGACCACGGTCGCGGCGTGACGGGGATCGAGCCCCTGCACCTGGGCTCCGGTCTGGAGCTCCTCGAGGCGCATCATGGTCTCACCTCGGCGCCGATCGTGACCTCCCTCACAGCCTTCCCCCTCGCCCCGGCGTCCGGCCGGAGCCGACAAGGCTAGGTGGGTTCGAGGGGGTGCGTAAAGCGGGCTTCGGGGATCAGAGCAGGCCGACGGGCCCGATCAGGACTCGGCCCCGCCCCCCTGGGTCAACGCGTAGCGCTGATGGGGCGACCTCGGAGGGGCCAGGGGACGAACAACCGCCTCTTGCACAAGGTCCGCGAGCACATCGCGCAGCGTGGAACGGGACCAGCCCAACTCCTCCTGAAGGTCGCGCCGCGATAGCTGTCCCTCTCGGCGCAAGATCTCCACGATCTCGGCTTGCCGCTCGGCCAATCGACTCCGGGCCGGAGGTCGGGGCCGTGCGGGCCCAGCCAAGGCTCCGGGCCGAACGGCGACCGGGATGGGCTGCTCCGCCACCGGCTGTACCCGCTCCGCCGCCACCTCCACGACGACCCGCACGACGCCTCCTCGCCCGACCCACGTAACCCCGCGCCCTCGCTGCCGCTTCAACCAGCTCCTCACCTCTCCCCGCCCGGTGCTCGTCAGCGTCATCAGGTCCCGCGCCGCCAGCAGGTTCGCCAGCGCCGGGTTCGGCGAACCCTTCCGCGGCTCCCACCGCCCGGGGTTCCGCACCTCGACGACGTCGCCCTCACGCTCGACCACCACCGGCTCCTCCTCGGCTTCGGCCGACCAGTCCCGGTGCGCGACCGCGTTCATCAGCAGCTCGGCCATCGCCGCTCGGCCCACGCCGCGCACCAGCTCCTTGTCGCGAAGCACGGCGGCGCGCAGGTCGCCGGCGTTCCCCTCGATCCACCGCTCCCCTTCCCCGTCGACGTACCGCAGCCGCATCCCGGGCAGGAACAGGTGAGGCCGCAGCCCGAAGGCGACCATGCCGGCGACCGTCGGCACGACCTCGTCGCCGCGCTGCCCGACGATCTTCAGCTCCAGCATCGCCAGCTCGATCGCCGACAGCCCCTTCCAGCTGGCGTCCCGGTCCAGGTCGGCCAGCGCATCGAGTCGCCGGATCGCTCGCAGGTCCAGGTGCTCCACCGCCGCACCCTCGACCAGGCGCAGCTCGTCGCGGAGCTCCATCGGCATCGGCCGCACCCGGAGCGCCAGCGACGCGCCCTCGGTCGTCCGGGTCGCCACCGCCTCGGCGATGGGGCTCCCCTGCCAGTCCTCCAGCCAGCCCTCGACCCGACGCCGCGCCGAACGCGCGCCCACGATCCACGACCGCGCCGTCCCGCGGACCAGCAGCAGCCCGCCGCGGTCGCCCGCGAGCGCGCGAATCGCCTTCACGAACCGCTCAGGGCGGTCCTTCGCCGTCAGGAACTGGGCGTCGACGTCGCCGAACTGCGTCGCGAGCGACCGCAGGACCTCCTCGAACGTGCGCAGGGCGGTCATGACAAGCCTCCGACATGACATGTCATGTCCACTTCGGGCAGCGCCGGTGCGGGGCGTCGCGGGTGGTTGCGGGGGGTCTGGGCCTCGCTCCGAGCGTGCATCGCAGGAGACCGCGGCGCCGGAGCGGCCGGTCGTCCCCAGGACGGACCGCCGGACCACCCGCGACCGCCCGCAACCACCCGCAGGTCGGCGCCGAGCATCGAGTCATCGAACGAGCGCATAGAGGTTCACCTTCTTGTTCGTGTCGCGGCGGATGGTGATCCGCCAGGGTCCGTAGCGCCGGTCGCGGCGCTTGCTCAGCGCGCGGCTGAAGCTCGTCTTGCTGCGGCTGTCCTGCGCGGCGCGGGCATCCAGGTGGAACGCGCCCACGTCAACCGCCAACCGCAGCAGCTCGCGGGCGGGCACCCGCTCCTCGCCGAACGCTTCCGCCCAGCGGTCGACGAACGCCGCCCACTCCTCCTCCTCGGGGTCGCAGACCTCGTGGTCGTCCTCGCGGTCGGCCAGGAAGCCCTCGACACCGGCGTGCTCGAGCACTCCGCCGACCACCGCCGCCCAGTCCTCGAACGAGCCCAGCGGCACCGTCCCTCTCGGCCGACCCGCCTGCGCCCAGCTCCGCAGCAGCGTGAGCAACGCGACCACCAGCGCCGGGCGCTGCGCCCGCACCCAGGCGGGCAGATCGGGGTGGCGGAAGCCGTCGCGCAGCCAGGGACGCTCGACGTCCGCGTCCAGCCGGATGCGTACCGTCCGCCGCGCGTTCTCGCGCGACAGGACGGGGTTGTTGCCTGTCGCCAGCCACAGCGCGCGGTTCGGCGTCGTGACCATCTTCGTCTGGCCGAGCACGCGGTCCGTCCACACCGTCGTC
Source organism: uncultured Enterobacterales bacterium (assembly GCA_964464515.1). GTDB lineage: Bacteria > Myxococcota_A > UBA796 > UBA796 > UBA2385 > CAYXGP01. The sequence continues at coordinate 8,448 of CAYXGP010000133.1, read as the reverse complement.
GTCAGCGCCGCCGCGAGGCTCGCCGAGTCCAGGACGTGGCTGATGTTGTCCAGCAGCAGCACCGCCGGCGCGGTCAGCAGCGCCGCCGTGATCTTCTTGCGGACCTCCTCGTCGGAGGTGGGCAGCGGCGTAGGCTGCGACACCGAGCCGACCGCGACCAGGTGGATCACCTTCGCCAGCAGCCCCTTGCCCGTGCCCTCGGACGGCGCCTCGACGAGGTGCAGCGGCGTCGGCCCGCGGACCAGGTGCCGCACGAACGGGTGCAGCAGCGCCGCCAGCGCGTGAGCCCGGTCGCTGGGCCGGGCGAACGGAAAGTCGCCGAGCAAGTCGAGCGTGAGCACCCGCAGCGCGGCGGCGACGTCGTCGGGGCCGGGCACCTCGGGGAGGCGAGCCAGCGCCGTCGTCACCGCGGGGTCGGCGACGTGCAGCAGCCCGCTGTAGGGGTCCAGGCCCGGCTCGCCCGACACGACCCCGTCCGCCCACATCGGCGGCACCCGCGTCATCGCGGTCATGCGCGGCACGCGGCGGTGCGGCAGCGCGAGCATGTCCCGCGGGACGTCGGCGGGCTGGCGGGCGTTCTTGGTCTTGCCCTCCTGGCCAACGCACAGCCAGGTCGCGGCGCGGTTCAGCAGCGCCGTGAGCAGCGGCGGGTCGAGCGGCTGGAGGCTCACGGGCTCGCCCGCGGGGGCGCTCTGGCGCGGCGCGAAGACGAGGTGGTCGCCGTAGCGGAGCACGTTGCGCCCGTACCGCGAGCCGAGCAGGGCGCTCCAAGCGTCGTCCACGACGTCGCGGAGCTGGCGGCTGTTGACCACGATCTCCCGGGGGCGCGCGTCGTCGCGTGAGTCGGGCGCGTCGACCGTGAGTAGCTCGGTGGCGGCGAGCACGTCGAGCTCCGGGAAGCGCTCACGCAGGCGGCGGGCGGCGGCTTCGACCTCCTCGCGGGCCGCGCCGCGCAGCCAGTCGCGGGCCGGCTGCAGCGCGACGGGCAACGCCGCGGTCGCGGTGCCGACGGGGACCAGGTCGACCAGCCAGGCGAACGGCTCCCAGGGGCGCGCAGCCTCGACGAGCTCGGCGAAGGCGGCGGCGCCCCGCGCGACCAGGAAGTCATCGGCGCCGGTCTTGTCGCAACCGGGCAGGTTCGGCACATCGACGACGCGGACCACGGCGCCGGCCCGGGTCAGCGCTCTGCACAGCCGCTCGTGGGCGAGGCCGACCATCTCCTTGGTGTCGCGGTCGGAGTCGAAGCAGACCAGCACGGTGCGCCCGCGCAGCCGCCAGCGACGCAGCTCGGGGTGCAGGGGCTTGTTCGGGGGGCGCTTCTTCGAGGCGGGATCGGCGAACAGGAAGACGCCGGGCAGGCCGATGGCAGGCCAGCCCTCCTGCGTGAGCTTGAGCGCCTTCTTCTCGCCCTCGGTGACGAGGACGGGCTGATCGGCTCGCTTGCGGAGCGCCTCGACGCCGGGCGGGACGTAGGGGTAGTAGGGCAGCCCGTCCTGCATGCGGCTCTTGAGCGGGTTCTCGTACTTGCGGCCGGGCTCGCGCTGGCGGTCACGGTCGACGCGGAGGCGGGTGTACGGCATGCGGCGACCGTCGACCTGGACGGTGGCGCCGGGGTACGGGAAGCCGATGCCACGCAGCCCGGCGGGGTAGCCGAGGGCGTAGGCGGCGCGCTCGTCGAGCGAGCAGATCCCCGCGGCGCGGAGCGTGGCGTCGGACAGGCCCGAGCTCCGCAGGTGCTCGAGGTGCTCGGGGCGCAGCTCGGGTGGCGGGCTCGCCGGCAGCGGCGCGGTGGACATGGCGGGCTCCATCGGGGGGCTCAGGAGCTGACCGCGAGCGCGGCGCGGAGGTCGTCGGGCAGGGGCTCGTCGCGCTGGACGTCCCACAGCAGCGCCTCGTCGAGCCCGCGCAGGATGGGGCTGTCGAGCAGGGCGCGGCGCACGGCCGGGGTCAGGGCGCGCTTCCGGTGGAACAGAGCGCTCCAGTACGAGCGGCTGAGGCCGAGGCTGTCGGCGAAGGCCTGGTGGGTCAGGTGGTGCCGGTCGAGGACCGCCTGGACGGTCTCGGGCCGGAGGAGGTAGGTGGCTGCGTTCGTCATCTCGTGTGCTCCGCGTGGACTCCGCTGTCGCTGTCGATGAGGTTCGGAAGCAGCCCCGACACGAGCAACGAGAATCGGTGTCCGCCCCGGCGGATAGCGGGTGGGGCAGCGCGGGCAGTGCCCTGATTTCGCGGGGTTGGGGCGGGGCAGCGATTCTCGGGATCGGCGCCTCGGGCGGGCTGGCGACGGCGACCGGCGCAGACCCAGAAATCGGTATCCGCGCTCAAGTGCCCGGAATCACTCCACTGCCCGCGCTGCCCCGGGTCACTATCCGCGCTGCCCACGGTGGCGGGCAGCGGTTCTGCTGGAGTCGGCCGGGCCGGCGCTCCTACGGTCGAAGGCGATGAGCGCCCACGCCCAACCCGGCCCCGCGATCCGCGGCCTCGGCCCCTGCGACGTCCTGACCGTCGAGGAGGCCGTCGCCGTGATCGGCATCCGCCGCGCCGACGCGATGCGGTGGATGGCCGGGCTGGACCTCATCCACGACGTCGCCGGCCGGCGGCGAGTGATCGCCGGCGACCTGGCCGAGGCGATCCGGGGGAACGGCGGGAAGGTGCGGAAGCGGGACGCGCGGGTGGCGCGGCCGGTGATGAAGTTGCCGTTGTCGCCGAATCTGTAGGGCCCAGCTCGACGCCTCGGAACACGACGCTTCAGCCTGAGTTCCTGGGCAACCGAGGTGGCCCCCCGCTCGCCGCAGTATCATCGGGAGGTGGACTCCCTCGATACCACTACCAGCTGCCCGAGTTGCTCCAAGCAGCTCGTCGTCGACTTCAGCAAGCGCACACTCGACTGCCCCGATTGCGGCGAAGTGAAGCCGCCAGACCTCGACTTCCGTTCACGAGCGCTGCTGAAGGCGGCCTCGAGCGTGTTGCACGGACGGCCGAGCGCGAGTCGGAGCCAGGAAGCCGTTACTGACATAGTCGATCACGAGAACGCGGTTGAGATTCGCGCGGAGGACGATGGCGAGAGGCCAATCGCGCTGCTCGGCCCCCTGAAGGAGACCGGCGACCTTGCCCTTGGCCCGGTCGTTGACCCCGTCGGCCTCGGACAGTTCGTCGGCCAGCTCCCAACCGCAGCCGTGGCGGGCCTCCTCGCCAGTCAGGTTGCGGGTCAGGTCGTGCTCCGGATTCCCGCCGATCTACAGGCGATGATCCAGGCTGGCACCGCGACCTTCATGACCGCTGCCGATGGGGCTCTACGGGGGAACATCGTTAACGCGGCGAGCGGCGCTGTCATCGGTCAAGCCTCATTCGTTCCGGCATCGGTTGCTACGGCCGGAGTCGCGGGAGCCTGGTATCTGCTCTCCGTGCTGGTGGCCCAGAAGCACTTGGCCGACATCAACAGCAGGCTCGACCGACTCGAGAAGAAGGTCGATGAGATCCGGAGGCTCCAGGACGACGACATCTTCGGCGAGATTCGTGGCGACGCTGAGCACCTCATGAGCCTGGGTCGCGCGCACATGGCGTCCCCGCTCGATGCCGCGAAGTCCCCCGAGTTGCACCAGACCCTCGACGGGATCGTGCGGTCGTGCCGCCACCGCAAGCAGCAGCTCGAAGCCCGAGTCGGGGAGTCGCTGAAGACACTCGACGCTGCTCGCGGCGCTCGGTACTTCGGCCGAACGCTCGGACGGGCGACGAATGAGCTGACGGACGATGTCGAGTCGACCTTCCGGCAGTTGCAGGGGATCCGGTTGAACACCCTCGTGTTCATGGCTGCCGCCGAGTTGCGCCGCGCCCTGAAGGGCCGAGACTCGATCGGAGAGCAGTACGAGCAGGACGCCGACTCGTGGGGCGACTGGACGGACGAGCGCGCTCGGGAGCTCGTCTCGCGTCTGGAAACGAGCCTCTACTCTCTGGAGGGAACCAAGTTCCGTCGCCGTTCCACAGAAGCCGATTCGCGGGCTGCCGTGGCAGCGATTGCGGCCCGAGGACTTGAGCTTGACCTCCTCCTGCGACGCGAGACCGAGTCCCTCAGGGTCGCCCGTAGTCCACAACCCGCGACATTCCGGCTCCAACTCGACAAGTCGCACAAGGTCACGGAGGCCCGGGCGGTGCTCGCGGTCTGACCCGACGAACGGGCGTCCTTCTCACTTCGTCCGCATCGCACTCTCGGCTTCAGGTCGAGGACCAGCCCCCGAACCCGGAATCCCCACCCTCGTCGTACCGCACGAGACGGAACTCAAGGTCCGGCGCCAGTCCAGCGCTCAGCCACTCCAGGGGACCGCGCCCCCCGTGCGCGACCAGGGGGTGAACCGTCGGCGCGACGATCCAGCCCACCAGTCGGTTCGCGCGCCGGGCGGCCTCGACCCCGGGGCCACCTCCACCGATGAGCGCTCCACCGGGGAGCCCGACCCGCGCTCGATGGAGCAACCACGCGTAGGTGAGTAGCTCGGGCAGGACACCGACCTGGGTGTTTCCGCCGACCTTGAGCTCGAACAGGTGGAAGGCGTCGCCATCGGGCGACGTGGACCACAGGTCCGCCTGCGCTCCGCTCCCGGGCGTCCAGTGGTTCGCTTTCGCCACCTGGCCCTCGAAGAGTCCCAGCGGCAGCTGACGGCGGAAGCCGGTGATCGGCGCGTGCAGGTCGGAGAACCCGGCCGCGGCGTCGGGGTCCTCGGTGAGCGCGACCTCGACCTTGTGCTCGCGCCCGCCGCCCGTGCCGTCCGCCCCTCCTCGGTCGACGAGCGGGGCGTTGAAGACCGGGGCCTGCGGCCACCCACGAGCGGGCGCACCGAGGATCTCGAGTCGGTCGCCGAGCGCGGCCTCCAGCGCCTCGAGCGCGATCCAGGCACGGCGGTAGTGCCGCAGCGGCCCGGTCCGTGAGGGCGGCGCTCCGACGATCTCGACCCGCAGCCCCACCTCGAGGCCGCGGGCCCGTTCGAGCCAGTAGGCGAAGCACAGGAGGAAGAAGGGCGCCGCTGCGTGGTTCGTCTGGAGGTTGCGGCCGAGGCAGCTCGCGTCCAGTTCGAGCGCGAGCGCAGGCACGCCACCCACCGGTTCGAACGACCACGTGCCGACGGAGGGCAACCGCACGCCACGACCGAGGAACCCGCGGACCGGGACCACCACCTCGTGCTCAAAGCTCACTTCGCCGCCTCTCTGTCGAGCACGTAGCGAGCCCGCACCCAGGATTCGTAGTCCGCTGCCCCCGATGCCGCGCCGAGAGCAGAAAGCAGCGCCGAGGCGGGCCACCGGTGCAGGAGTTCCCCGTCCTCCGCCGCCCCACGGTACTCGTCCCACGGCTCCGGCACGTCGGGGTTGTCGTCGTGGTGGACGAGCGCCAGGTGCCAGAAGTCCACGAGCCCGGCTTGCTTCATCGCCAACGCGAGAGCGTGGTTCCGCATCGGCTGCTGCCAGTCGCCCGCGAAAGGGCAGCCCCCGGCAGCGGATCGCCCCGGGAAGGCGTCTCGAAGCGAACCGTGGGCCGCATCGAAGATGCGCCAGTAGCGCCGGTCCCGCTGGGCGCGGTAGGGCCGTCGCAGGTAGCACCGGTCGGGCTCGCGGAAGAACAGAGCCGCGTCCAGACACGGCGCGCGGTCCCGGTTGCCTCGGCTATCGACGCCGCCGCAGGAGGTGAAGCCCCCCTCGCTCAGCTTGACCTCGACCAGGAGGACCCCGCGGCGGTCGTCAGCATCGCGGAGGTGGATCGCAACATCCGCGGCGGTCAGCTTGTCGTCGGGCCCCGGTTCGGCACGCGGGATCTCGGCGAGGAGATCGCCGGAGCCGAAGAACTCCAAGTCGACAGACTCGACGACGACGTCGACGCCGAGCTCCGCGCGCAGGAAGTCAGAGAAGGCGCCCGAGTCACCTCCCGCCAGCGGCAGGAAGAGGTTCATCGCGAACGCCTGGGAGCTGTTCAGGGCGGGGGCGTAGTCGTGTAGGGGGAGCGACCCATCGGCGACCCGCGCCTCGGCGGGCGCCAGCAGGGCCGGGTGTAGGTTTGACCGCCAGTCGGGCCAAAGGGGCGAGGTGTGTGCGGCTCGGTCGCCGTGCTCGGCGAGGGCTCGGCGGCGCATCTGCTCGCGGAGTAGCGCCTTCGAGAAGTGAGATCGGTACGACATCAAGCGCTCTTCGGCCGAACGCCATTCACCGGCGTCGTGGGGCTCGCGGTCTACGAGTCCGCTGCGGCGAGCAAGCCGAGCTGACTCAAGCTCTGGCGGTGAAGATCCGGCAGCCCCGGAAGGTCGGCCACCCGAAGTCCCACGACCGAGTACCGCGCCCACGTCGAATGCGGGAGTCCGTCTGCATCTTCAGGCGTGGCGGGCACCTTGGTCCTCAAGCGGGCCCCGTCGAGCTGCTTGTCTTCCGCCCTCGTCACGACCACGCCTACAGCTCGGCGCCGGTACTCCTCCTCGAGTTCATCGAAACGCCAGGACCGCGCCAGCAATCGGCCCACAAGCACCGAGCGGGGAAACGGGTGCTCATGCTTGAGGCGCTTCGTGTCCCCATGGGCCGACCAGTAGTCCCACGCGGCGGGCGTCCAGAAGTAGTTGCGGAGCGCGCGAGTCGCGAACTTGTGCGGACTCTCGCTGAACTTCCAGATTGTGATGCTCAGCAACTCGCGGAGTTGCCTCTCGGAGGCTTCGACCACCGCAGGTGCATTGACTCTCGGGGCGTCCCGAGCTTCAAGCAGGCGGTGGGCATGAGCAACGGCGGCTTCCTGTGCAGGCGTCAAGGCGTCCCCTCCGAGAGTCAACGAGCCCCCGTGATCATCTGGCCCCAGGTAAGGGTGCGGCTCCAAACCGCGTCCTCCGGGAGCTTCCCGCTGACGGCGATGGGCGCTGACTCCGACAACTTGAAGACCATGTGTTGAAGGAACACGGCGATGCTGTGGAAGAAGAGGCAAGTGAACTCCAGTTCCTCCTGGTAGAGCGTCGGGTTGCCTCCCCGTTTCCTCTCGAGAAGGCCTCCGTACGCACCCTCATGCTTCGGGTGCACTGGGCAGCCAGAGCAGGAACCCGCCAGGTAGGCCAGGTGATGGGGCACGGCCTCCATCGCCGACTGGCGCGCTCGAAGCATGACCGCCTGCGGTCCACCGGCCATCGCCCCCCGCGCCCCGAGCGCCAGCGCGAACAGGCCGCTCAGCGAGTTCGCCGTCTCCGCGAAGTAGACGGCGTTCTTCTCCAGTTGGGCTACGTAGTCATTCACGTTGCAGGACTGCCGCTTCTCGGCAAGCCACTGTCCGGCTTGCGCGCGGATCCCGTTGAGTTCCTTCTCAAGCACCTCATTGGCGAGGATGTCGTACGCTTCTTCTGGTTTCACTGGTGCTTCCCTCCCCGCGCATTCGGCGCTGATTCTTGAGTCTACTCCCTACGATGAGGAGGGACTCTTCGGAGGGATGCCCGCTGGCATGGTCGGGTCCCAGTGTCTGAGGAGAAGCCCCCCGAAAAGCCCGGGTTCTGGGACGCACAGTACGACTGGTCGACGCCCGAGAACGCGGTTGAGAGCACGGTCAAGGTCGTGGCGCATTCGCTCGCCGGGATCGGCATCGTCGGCGCAGGGCTCATCGCGGAGTTCTTCAGCTCGACGGCAAACCATGGCGCGAGCGCAGGCCGAACTGCCCCGCGCAGCTACGAGAACCGCTGCTGGAGCTGCAAGTCCCGAATCTCCAGCAACCTCCACAGCCGCTGCCCGACGTGCGGCTGGTACCACTGCGGCAAGTGTGGTGCCTGCAAGCAGGGCTGCTCCTCTAGTGGGACGACCGCGAGTTCATCGCCCCGTCCCACCTACCCGCGACGGGAGGAGAAGTGGTGGGACGATCCCCCGCCTCAGGGCGGCTCGCAGCTCGACGACGGTTCCTGGTACGACCCCGACGAGTAGGCGAACGACCTCACTCTCGGACGAGCCGTAGCGGCGAACGGCGAGGAACCCTCGGGCCGACGGTGCCCGTCACTCCCTCCAACACCCCCACCGCCTCCTCCTCCGTCATCCCCGCCTTCTCCAGCCACGCCAGGATCCCCGGCCCGGCCTGCCGCCGCCGGATCTTGATCAGCGCCCCCCGCAGGTCGTCCACCGTCGGCTGTCGGTAGTGCCGCAGCGCCTCCTCCGCCGTGTGCCCCATCAGCGCCGCGTACGTCCCGACGTCCACCCCCCGCCGCTGACACGTGTCCGTCATCAGCCGCCTGAGCCCGTGGAACGTGAACGGCTCGATCCCGCGCTTCTCGCACGCCACCACCAGCGACGCCGAACCGTTCTTGTGCAGGTGCGGCGAGAACAGCCGGTCCGCGTCCCGCTCGTACTTCCGCCGGAAGCCGCGGATCTCCGCCAGATCCGCCGCCGCCAGGGGGAACCTCCGCTCCCCCGTCTTGCCCGACAGCGTCACCCAGGCGCCGTCCTCGTCCTCGTACAGGTCCG
>CAYXGP010000132.1:0-23241 GCA_964464515.1 uncultured Enterobacterales bacterium | reverse complement strand
ACTCGGCGAGAACAGCGGCTACGTGGGCCCCTCAAAGTGTCTGATAGACCTCCTGAGATGGTGGTGGTAGTGTTTGTAGGATCAAATGAAGAACCACTAACACCCGAGACAACGTGAATTCCTACGCCAATCTCAGCGACAATGACGTCAGTGACGCCATCCCCGTCAAGGTCTCCGCTACTTACATAACTGCCAACCAATCCTGTCTTGTCAGTGCTGGCTCCTGCACCATAGTAGGTGCCGTAATGTGTCGTCGCGTAAGTGTCCACTTGAAGACCACTTGTACTCCCATAGGCAATGTAGGACTGGATGACAGAATAAGAGGAACTCCCACCTGTATAGGATAAAATGGCATCATCAAATCCATCGTCGTTGACGTCTCCAACCGCTGCAACTGAGCCAATGGATGTATATTCATATGCTAGTTCGACAATGCCTGCGCTGGTGTCTGTAAGCGTTCCAAAACCTGTCATTCCATCTTCAACAAGAAAGCTCCGGCCACTACCCACGGATCCGATTATCAGTTCAACGCGGCCATCACCATCAAAGTCCCCAACTCCTACCTCGGAACCACAGTATGCCTGTGCACTATCGACTGTGAACATGAGATCTGCATCAGATGAGGATTCAATGGAGTAACTGCCCTCAATGGGGCCAAGAAACAACAATACGGCACCGGCGTCCGAGTAGGAGGAGTCGTATTGCACGTTTCCCATGACGAGATCCGCGTGCCCATCTAGGTTGTAGTCGAAGTTCCCATGATAGGACTTTGTCGAAGAGAGCAACTGGTAATTCGAGGTCGCTCCCGTATTTTGGAATACAGCCGCAGCCCCATCATTAGAAACGTCGCCGTATAGCCCACAAGACAGCGAGTCAGGAGAAATACTGGCATCTTCATCATCACAATCCCCGAGAATAGTAGTCCTGTAATACCCATCATCTGAGCAGAGGCACCTGCTGTCGTTTACACCGTAACCATCGCCGTCCCAGTCGTAGAAGTAGGCGGTACAATCGTCGGCATCCTCCTCGTCGGTATCGCCATCACAGTCGTTGTCAACGCTATCACAACTCTCCAGATCGTCTGGCGAGATGGTAGTGTCGGAGTCGTCGCAGTCCCCAGTGACTCTGCTCCGATAGCTCCCTTCGGCCACACAAAGGCAAGCATCATCATCCTCAGTGCCGTATCCATCGCCATCATCGTCGAGGTACCAGGTCACACAAGCCGTCGCGCCCTCATCGTTGGTGCTGCCCGAGCAATCGTCGTCGTCGGTGGTGTAGCAGGTCTCAGTCGCGTCGGGGTTGATGCCGGCCATCGCGTCTTCGCAGTCTCCGCCCACATCGACGTAGCCAGAAATGGAGCTGCAGCTCGATTCGCTGACATCGTCGTCACCGTAGCCATCTTCGTCAGCATCTCGGTACCAGACGGTCGCGTCCACGGCGTCGGATTCGTCGGTGTACTCGTCGCAGTCGTTGTCGATCTCGTCGCAAAACTCGTCGGCTTCGGGGTGTACGGACACGTTCAAGTCATCGCAGTCAGTCGCATCGGACACATACCCCGACGGGGCCACCTCACAGGCCCCAGCAGAGATCTCGATGTTGCCGAACCCATCCCCGTCCGAGTCGAGAAAGTAGGTGGTCTGCACCCCGTCATCGACGACCCCATCACAATCGTCGTCCACCTCGTTGCAGACCTCGGCCCCCTCCGGTGAAATCTCCGCATCCGCATCATCACAGTCGTCAGCGTCAGCCGTGTATCCCTCAGGCTGGCTGCACTGCTCGATCGTGACCGCATCCAACGCGCTACTTCCATAGCCGTCGCCGTCTTCGTCGGGGTACCAAGTCTCAGGACCGACCATGTCGGCGTCGGCATCGTCCGTCAGCCCATCACAGTCGTCGTCCCGCTCGTTGCAGACCTCGGTGGCCCCCGGGTAGACGTCGCGGTTGAGGTCGTCGCAGTCACCGCCATCGTAGACGTAGCCAGGCGGAGGCTCACAGCCCTCTACGGTGACAGAGTCATCACCGTACCCATCCCCGTCCGCATTGAGGTGCCAGGAGTGGAGCCCCTCCATGCTGGGGTCTTCGTCATCGATCAGGCCATCGCAGTCGTCGTCGTAGCCGGAGCAGGTCTCAGTCGCGCCTGGGTTGATGCCGGCCAGGGTGTCGTCACAATCGCCCAGTTCGGCGGCGAAGCCCTCGGGCTGATCACAGGCGGTGATGGTGTAGGTGGTGATGCCGTACCCGTCGTGATCGCCGTCGCCGTACCAGAGCGTGGCGTCGGTGGCATCGTCCTCGTCGGCGTCCCCGTCGCAGTCGTTGTCGATGCCGTCACAGACTTCTTCTGCGCCAGGGTAGGCGAGGGGCTGGGTGTCATCGCAGTCCCCATCCAACTCAGAGAGTCCATCACCGTCAAAGTCGCCCTTCGGATTCTCCGAGAAATCGCGCTCCGTGAAAGAAGGCATACATGCAGAGAGTGTGAGGGCAATGAGAGACGGGCGCATCAGCGGCTCCAGACGGGACTACTCGGTCGGCAGACCATCGATGAGGTGACCCAGACCCATTTCACGGAGTGGACCTTCGACGGTCAACATCATGTGGGGAGCCCCTGAGAAGACCTCATTGAGTGATCGGGTTGACGAGGGCTCTGCCGTGGAGGCGTCATCGGTGGGCTCAGGGGGCTGTTCAAGCGCATCCTGGAGAGCGAGCCAATCTAACAACCACTCTCGGGCTTGTATCGGGAAGAGGGCAGCATCGAGAAAGCTGGGACCGTCATGCGGACCGGCGTCCATTCTGGGCATCGCGAGCAGAAGGGCCTGACGATAGGGCGCATCGAGCTCCCCATCGGCGAGCACCTCCATCAATTCGGCTTGTGCCCGGACCGCGAACCGGCGGGATGTGAGCAAAGGAATGCTGAGCTCCATCCAGCGGTCGAGAGCAGCTGGATTCTGGCCACCATCCCTGGTGCTGGGCCCATCGGGAAACTCCTCCATCAGCCGGGGAAGGGACGGAGCAACCGCACGCGTGAAGCGAACATCGTTGTAGCGCAGATTTTCGAGCAGCCCGCCCGGCTTGAGCAGATCCCGAAGGTGGAACAGCAGCTCCTCGCCGAGGACATCATCCCTGCTCTCTACCAGGTCCGCGATCACCTGTAGATCTTCGCTGGCAGCGTCGGCGAGTGGATCTCGGTTGAGGCAGCAGCGCTTGTACTTCTTGCCGCTCCCGCAGGGGCAGCGTTCGTTCCGGCCGATCTTGCTGAGTTTCATCGGTGGAGCCGGGTCATGCGCGGAGCAGGGTGATGGTCTTGCCGGAGGGGGTGGTCGTCTCGGAGAAGATAGTCCGTTCATGGATGGGTCCGGCGTTGGATCGCCGATCGAAGAGGACGAGCACCCCGGTATCCAATCCAAGCCGATCGAGGTAGCCGTCGAGCTGTTGGAGGCCCTTGCTCAACGGGTCCGGCTTCTTGTCACGCCACGCCTTGAGCTCCAGCGCTTCGCGTTGCCAGTGGCGCTCTTCGAGGACGAGGTGCGGCCACCGGACCAACAGGTCGATGCGCCCGCGCCCGATGCCATACTCCCGGGTCACGAAGCCGCCGCCGTTGACCACACGCTGTAGGTACGCCATCAGGACGAGCTGCGCCGCCACCTCGTGCCAGACGATGCCGTCGGCGAGGGCGTCGCCGTGCTCTCGCCAAAACACCGCGAACTCCTCCAAGATGCGTCTCAGATCGAGCGTGCCGTCCGGCTGGATGAAGGACCGGGTCGGTGGAATGACGAGGACATCGTCCGGCCCGTCTGCGAGAACCCGCACGATCACTTCCCGGTAGATCGGGTTGGCGATCTGAATCGGCGAGTGGGGGGCGATCAGACCGAGGTCGCGGACATAGCGAACGTCCTCGCTCCAGTTTGCGCCGACTCGGGCGATGTTCCCCGCGATCACGGGCTCGATCACCCTCCGAACGCGTGGCTCAGAGAGCTTGTGGACCAGGTTGTCGAGGTGGGTCGCACGCGCCAGGATGAGTCGCTCGGCTGCGGTGTCCATGTGTGCAGCGGTGATGGGGTCGGTGACACCCATCTCCTCGATGACCTCGCGGGCCAGGGCGTTGACCAGCCACGGGTGACCACCGCTCAGGTGGTAGGCCCGCGCCGTTCCCTGATCGGTGAAGGGTTGTCCCGTATCCAGCGTATGCTGTGCATAGAGCGTCGAGACCTCGGCCTCCGTGAAGTTGCCCAGCGTCATCGACTTGACCAGGATGTTGAACGGACTCGGCGAACCGGGGCGAACCGGACCGCCGCCGGCCGCCAGTTTGTAGTCCTGCACATCCCGTAGACCGCACAGGATCACCGAGGCCGGGAATGCCTGCGGGCGATCGGGGTGACCCGCTCGGAGCTGGCGAAGCACACTGATCAGCGCATCGCCGATCAGGGCATCGATCTCATCGAGGACCAGGACAATCGGGCGGGGACAGGCCTGGGCCCAGCGAGCCAGGTTGTCTTCGAGATGGGCGCCGACCGCGCCAGCGACCGGTTCAGGTGGGCGCAATGACTCGGGGAGCTGGGCTCGGGCTGATCGCATCAACGAGCGCCAGAGCTGCTGTTCGACCGCCGCGATGTTGTCGGGGAAGACCTGTCCTCCTTCGCAGGACATCAGCAAGGCGGCATGGCGGCCCTCTGCGGTCAAGGTGGCGGCGAAGGCTCGAAGGGTGGTGGTCTTGCCGGTCTGTCGGGGGGCGTGGACGATGAGGTAGGCGTTCTGATCTACCAGGCGGCCGAGATCAGGTAGGCGCTGCTCCGGTGGGAGCATGTAATGGTGGGTGGGTTGGCAGACGCCGGCGGTGTTGAAGTGGCGCATGGGAGGTCAGGGGCCTCCCAGAAAGAGATAAATCTCATCATCGACGGACCCAACGAGAAGATCGTCATATCCATCGCTATCTACATCCCCCGCAGAGTGAACAGCCTCTGGGTTGAGGAAGGAGAATGATGCATCTGCATCAGATTGCACGTACGAGCCGTCTACCAAAGGACCGTAGTATAGGAGGGCTGGACGCCCTTCTTTTGATGAAATCACTATGTCATTAGACCTGTCCCCGTTGATATCACCACCACCAAAGTCAAACCCATACTCATCATAGTGGTCCTCACCCAACAAAATCCAGTTCGCGTCTTCCTCAGACGTTGCTTGGAGACCTGTGGCATCCCCGATGAACACCAATACAATTCCGGAGTTGTATAAATCACCCTCTGTGCTACTATATCCGTCATATGCATATTCGCCGTATACGACGTCGCCATATCCATCATCATTTAGGTCTCCAATGAAGGACACAACCGGTTCGGACGCCTCAATATTGACTTCGGCATCGGGGACTAAAGACAGTGTTCCTCCAGCCGTTGAGGGGCCCAGGTGAACCCGCAAGAACCAATACGAATGAGTATATGCGATAAGATCAGAAACCCCATCGGAATCAACGTCTCCTCCCGCCGTAAGGGCCTCGATGGAACCCGCGTTTCCAGATCCCGACAGCCTTCCATCAAAAAAATCGCCTCCTGAAGTGTCTGGGATCAATCCACTCAGACTTCCATATGCGATGTACCCTGAAGACAATCGGTAGGTTGTGGATGCAGTCCCACTCGCCACAACCGCATCATCAAAACCATCGTCATTCACATCTGATAGTGCTCTTACAGAACCATACCCCAACACCTCTACTCCAACAGACGACGTGGTCAGCGTCCCTATCCCATTCATCCCATCATCAACGAAGTAACTCTGGCCGCTCCCCCAAGCTGAGATCAACAGTTCATCTCTGTAGTCGCCATCAAAGTCACCGGCGCTGACCTCGGACCCAAAATAGGACTGTGGTTGTGTAGAAGTTACTACCATATCCGCATCCGTAGTGCTATCCAACAGGTGCTCACCAGACACGGGGCCACGAAAGAGAAATACCGCTCCAGCATCAGTGTAGGAACTATCAAAACCCGTACTGGCAGCGACAATATCTGTATAGCCATCCAAGTCGTAGTCAAAATCTCCAGAGAAGGCCTTTACAGCGGCTCCTCCAGCATGCACCACTCCCTCTGACAAGTACCCTACAGAAGTATCTGAAGAGATCTCGCCATACAATCCGCACATGAGTGTATCCGGTGAGACTCCCGCATCTTCGTCATCGCAGTCTCCCAGTGCCATAGTCCTGTAGTACCCATCATCAGAGCAGAGGCACCTGCTGTCGTTGATGCCATAGCCATCGCCGTCCCAGTCGTAGAAGTAGGCGGTACAATCATCAGCATCCTCCTCGTCGGTATCGCCATCACAGTCGTTGTCGACGCTATCGCAGCGTTCAAGGTCATCGGGAGAGATGGTGGTGTCTGAGTCGTCGCAGTCTCCGGTCACCCTACTTCGGTAGCTCCCTTCGGCAACACATAGGCAGGCATCATCATCTTCAGTACCATAGCCATCGCCATCATCGTCGAGGTACCAGGTCACGCAGGCGGTTGCGCCCTCATCGTTGGTGCTACCTGAGCAATCATCATCATCGGTGGTATAGCAAGTCTCGGTCGCTCCAGGATTGATACCATCCATCGCGTCTTCGCAGTCACCACCAACGTCGACGTAGCCTGAGATGGCGCTGCAGCTCGCTTCGCTCACAACGTCATCGCCGTAGCCGTCTTCGTCCGCATCCCGGTACCACACCGTCGCGTCCACAGCGTCGGATTCGTCCGTGTACTCGTCGCAGTCGTTGTCGATCTCGTCGCAGTACTCGTCAGCATCCGGGTGAACGGACGCGTTCAGGTCATCGCAGTCCGTCGCGTCCGAGACGAACCCGGATGGTGGGGTCTCACAGGCGCCTTGGCTGATCGCGATGTTGCCGTACCCATCCCCATCGGAGTCATCGAAGTAGGTGGTCTGGACCCCGTCATCGACAACGTCGTCGCAGTCGTCATCGATCTCGTTGCAGACCTCTTCGCCATCCGGTGAGACTGAAGCGTCGGAGTCATCACAATCGGAGGCGTCCTCTACATAGCCATCGGGGGGCGTACACTGCTCCAGTGTTGCTGCGCTGGTCGCAGCGCTGCCGTAACCGTCCCCATCCGCATCGATGGTCCAGACCGCAGGGGACTCGACCGCGTCGTCGTCATCGATCAGGCCATCGCAGTCGTCATCCTTCTCGTTGCACCGTTCCTCAGCGCGGGGGTGGATGGAGGCGTCGGTGTCGTCACAGTCGCCTGCATCGCGGACATGGGAGGCGCTCGGCTGGTCACAGCTCTCGACGGACTCGGACTCGTCGCCGACGTAGTCGCCGTCGCGATCGAGATACCAGGTGGCCTCGCCCTCCATCGAGGGGTCGGCTTCGTCGATCAGGCCATCGCAGTCGTTGTCGGTGCCGTCGCAGGTCTCGGTGGCGGCGGGGTTGATCGCGGCTACGGCGTCGTCGCAGTCGCCGGACTCGGCGGAGAAGCCGTCGGGCTGG
Organism: uncultured Enterobacterales bacterium; assembly: GCA_964464515.1. Taxonomy (GTDB): domain Bacteria; phylum Myxococcota_A; class UBA796; order UBA796; family UBA2385; genus CAYXGP01. The sequence continues at coordinate 15,779 of CAYXGP010000132.1, read as the reverse complement.
GTGCAGGAGGTGAGGGTGAAGGTGTCGGCGCCGTAGCCGTCGCGGTCTTCGTCGCCGTACCAGGTGGAGGCGTCAGTGGCGGTGGGCTCGTCGATGTTGCCATCGCAGTCGTTGTCGATCCCGTCGCAGATCTCTTCGCCGTCGGGGTAGGCGGTGGCCTGGGCGTCGTCGCAGTCGCCGTCCAGCTCGCTGAGGCCGTCGCCGTCGAAGTCGTGCTCGGGATCTTCGCTGAAGCTGCGGTCGGGGAAGGAGGGGAGGCAGCCCCCGGAGAGCACAGCCAGGATTCCCAATGGCACGATCAGGCGCGACATAGCGTGGTCTCCGAATGGCGCTGGACTTGCCGCATCGCTTGAGATACCGCATCAACATGGCCGTTGATCAGCTCATGAATGAAGCGCTGAAACTCCCCTTGGAGCAGCGGGAGGTGTTCGCGCTGAGCCTGCTCGACAGTGTGTACCAGTCCGAGCAAAACGGAGGGAGTGACGAGTGGCGGGTGGCTTGGGCCAGCGAACTCAAGCGGCGCATGGCGGAGGTAGACAACGGGACGGCTGTCCTCATCGCAGCAGACGATGCGCTGCAGTTGTTGGATGAGGCGATTGCCGAAGCCGCATGCGATTGAAATCCACGGCGATGCGCTCGCGGAAGCCCGCGACGGGGCCCGCTGGTACGCACGGAGGTCTCGCGAGACGGCCCGCCGGTTCCGAGTCGCGCTCGCTTCTGCCTTTGAGCTGATCGCAGAGAATCCAGAGGCTGGCTCTCGGATTGGAGAAGATCTCGATCCCGCGCGCCGACTTCGCCAGGTCATGGTGCGCCGCTATCCCTATGCAGTTGTGTATGGGGTCGATGGCGACAAAGTGATCGTGTTTGCGATCGCCCACCAACGGCGTCAGCCCGGCTACTGGGCGCCCCGTGTTGTCCCAGGCTGAGCTTCCCGCACAGGTTCATCACCACCCCTGGACGACGACAGCGGCGCCACCCGGCGCAGGCACCAGGGCGACCGGCCTGGCTTCCTTCTTCTTGTCGCCATCGATCTGCAGAAGCAGTCCGCTTCCGCCGAGCGCGACACCTCCCAGAAGCGTCCAGCGGGCGATCACCATGCGATCTCCGGCGCTGTCGTAGCGTGCCTGCTCAGACTCGTAGACGCTCCAGGCCTGCGCCGTCTCGCCGGCGCGCGCAGCAGTGTTGGCTTGCAGATAGCTGGTCCCAGCGAGGATGAGGCCACCACCGCCGACCGCGACGCCCGTCCACATCAGCGAACGACCCGCGACGATGCGGCCGACCCCGCTACCCGCGAATCCGCTCGGCATCTTCAGCTCGGTCCACTCCTCCGTGCCCAGCACGTGCGAATAGAGCACGCCATCTGCGGAGATGTAGACCGTGGACGTGGGGTCGTAGAGCGTGCTCAGGACGAGGTCGAGGTCTGGGCGCAGAGACTCGTCACTCACCCAGCGGACTCCAGCCATCGGCATGGCAGCGGGGACCACCAGCACCGGCTCAACGCCGTCGTCCGGAGCCCGAATCTGCAGATACAGCGTGATGAGCTGAACACCGGGCATCTGGATGAGGTGCGGTCCGGGTGTCACCGAGAGCTTGCCGTCGGTCAGCGCGACCCGTTCGCCATCCAGCCAGACCTGCCCGTCGTCGGGCACCGGCACCAGACGGATGGAGATGGGCTCCAGCGCGGCCCGCGCCTCGGTGACCTCGTCGAACAGGGGCTTGGCGTCGGGCGGGAAGTTCATGTCCCAGCCCATGCCCGGTTGGAGCACCTGGGCCTCCTCGAACGCGAGGCGCGCAGTGTCGGCTTCCCCGTCAGAGTCTGCGAGCACCCCACGCAGGAACGCGAGCTGCGCGGCCCGCCTCGGATCGACCGGCACTGAGAGGCAGCGGACCGCGTCCTGGCCGACCTGCAGGTGGGCGCGGGCCTTCTCCATCTCGACGTACGCCATCGCCCGATCGGCGCGGTCCAGGGCATCCCGCACGGCGAGGTCGGTGGTGGGGAAGCCGCGACAGCTCTCCACGCGACCACCACCCAACAGAACCGCCGGCTTGCCCAGTCCCAGCTCCAGGAACGTGTAGGCCGTCAACTCGGCGCTATCGCGATCCGCCGCTGCGGCCGCGCGGGCCAACAGCAGCCGGGAGTCCTCTCCTGCGTGCAGGACCGGGTCCACCGCCCACGACGGCAGGGACCACCCGAGAAGAAGCAGGATCAACGCGCGCATCGGGCACCCAGGGAGAAGTCCCAGCAGTATCGGTTGTCTCCCCCCTTCCGGACAAGGAAGGTGCCGCTGTGGGTCAGCCCGTCCGTGGTGGTGATCGTGACGCTGTGGGTGCCCACGGAGAGCTCACCCTTCCACACGGTGCGGCCGACCGGCTTTCCGTCGATGGTCACGTTTCCAAAGGGACGGCTGTTGATGAAGCTACCAATCATCTCCGCGGGTGCCTCGGGCTCGGCAGGCTCCGCCTTGGGCTCCTCGGCAGGCGGTGCCACCTGGGCGGCCTGTTTCGCAGACGCCGCGCGCGGTTCGGAGGTCTTGGACGCAGGCCTTGGTGCCACAGGCTTCGACGCCGCTGACTTCGACGCCGCTGACTTCGACGCCGCTGACTTCGGCGCTTCAGCAGGGGCCGCCGCTGGATGCGCCTCTGTAGGAGCGGCCTCCGTCGGGGCCACAGCCTCATCAGCGGCAGGGAGCGTGGCGGCTTCCGTTGGCTCAGCCGGGGTCACCTCCAGCGGGGCCGACGCGGCCGAGGCTGGCGCGATGACGGGTTCAGCGGCAGGCTCCGGCGTTGACACCGGGTCTTCACCAGAGAGCTGTATCGCCACCGGAACCAGCAGCACCACTCCCAGCCCGACTGCGAGCAACCCCCAGAGACTTCGCTTTCGGGGCGCCTCCCCTTCCGGGGATTGCGCGGCCTGTGCCTTGGAGACCGATGATGCGGTCGGCGCGACAGGCGCCATGACGGTGAGATGCGGTGCGCTGCCCTGGGACGGAAGGGAGTCGGTCTCGGGCGGCGACGACTCCAGGGGTGCCGAGATGGTCAGCGGCCCGCCAGAGCTCCCAGCGCTGGCGATGCGCAGGTCGGAGGGCACCGCGGTGGGCTCAGGCAGGGCGTCGGCGTGAAAGGTGTCGAGGGAGTCTTCGGGGAGGGCGGGGGCCGCAGGCGCTTCGATGCGCTCCCCAGAGCCGAACGTGCTGGCGTCGGCGAGGATCGTGCCGGACCAGGGGCCCACAGGTTCCAGGGCGGCGCTCTCGGGCTCCCAGACCTCGCCCTTCCACAGTGCGAGCAGCTCATCGCAGCCGGAGATCCGCTCGTCGCGCTCGACCTGCAGCGCGCCCAGGATGGCCCGCTCCATTCGCTCAGGCAGATCGGGCGCCAGCTCATGCGGGGGGGTGAACACCGCATTGGTGACGTTGTTGAAGATGGCCAGCATGTCTGCGCCACCGAACGCGCGCTGTCCGCAGACCAGCTCGTAGAGGATGGCGCCCAGGCTGAACACATCCGCGCGATGATCGACGTTCTTTGCGTCCCGGATCTGCTCGGGAGCCATGTAGGGAGGCGTGCCCATCGCGAGGCCAGAGCGGGTGCGGTTGACGCTCTCTCCCTCTGCCGTGAGCGCCTTGGCCAACCCGAAGTCCGCCACCTTGGGGATGAGTCCGCCCTTGGTGACCTGAAGCATCACATTTGCCGGCTTCAGATCGCGATGGACGCGACCATGGTGGTGCGCCGCCGAGACGCCGTCGATGATGCCCTGGGCGAGCTGATCGGCCTGGTCCATGGTCAGGCGGTGGCGCTCGAGCAGGCTCTCCAAGCTGGGGCCTTCGATCAGCTCCATGATCAAGCCGGGGGCTCCGGCGACCTCCACCACGTCGGTCACAGCCACGATGTTGCGGTGGCGCAGCGTGGCCTGGAGGCGGCCCTCTGCGAGGAGACGGGCGCGGATGGAGGCGGCCGGGAGATCGAGGATCTTCAGCGCGTGAGAGCTGCCGAGCTGGTTGTGGCGCACGCGGTAGACGGTGGCCATGCCGCCCTTGCCCAGCAAGCTCTCGATGGTGTACCGACCGTCGATGTCGCTGCCGGTCCCCAGGTTCATCGCTTCTCCTCGATGCTCCCGGTGATGTATCGTGCGAGAATGCTCTGGGCAGGACTGCCCTGTGGTTACATGCCTCATCGACTTCCGGAGATGGACTGTTGACTGGGGGTACTCCGTGGGCAGGGACAAGCGAAACGAGCGCCGGCGAAAGAAGGCTCTGGCCCGTCGAAAGAAGCGGCAGGCCACCACGAAGCGCAGCGGCCGAGTGGGCTCCAACCTCCAGGGTAGCCGCGCCTGGCCCATCGAGAGCTGTTGGATCAGCGACACCTGGCGCGACACCCGTCAGCTCACGCAGATCTTGCTGGTCCGGCGCCGCACCGGGAGCGTCCGCGCCGCAGTGATGTTCCTGGTGGACCTCGGCTGCCTGGGAATCAAGAGCGTCAACCTCTACCCAGCGGCATCTCATGGAGAGCTTCTCGGCCTCCGTGATCGCGTGTTTCCCGCCCACAGGCCTGGGGGTCCCTGCGCGCCGGAGCTGGCGGTGAAGGTGCTTCGGGCCGCCGAGCGCTACGCCGGTGACCTCGGCTTCCAACCCGCTCGGGAGATGGCCGCAGCGCGCCCGTTCCTGGAGGGCATCGACGCTGGTGCGTGCGATGAGGAGATCCCGGTCGGTGGCCTCGACGGGAAGCCGTTCTTCTTCGCGGGGCCCTACGACGACGTCGATCGAATCATGGCGACCCTCACCCAGCGTCTGGGGCCGGATGGGTTTCACTTCACCGCTGGCGTGCCGCCGGGATGAACGATGTCGCGTAGAGTCGAAGGCGCCGGATAAGGCTGGCCCGATGGCCTTCACGCTCGACCACCTGCCCATCGAGGAGCTGCGTTCACTGGCGGATGCTGCGCTGTCAGCGCTCTCACCCGCCAGGCGACAGGCGGTGCTGATCGGCGTGAGGACACCGCCAGCGCGATAGCCTCCTGAAGACCCCACCGACGTCGGATACGCGCTCGTCGAGCGGGCGTACGACTTCGTGTCTGCGCATGAGCAGGCGATCATCGTCTCGTACAACGAGCACTGGCGAGAAGACAGGATCGACGAAGAGCTACCCGCGCTTCGCCAGGAGATCGACGAGACGCTCCGCGGGAACCCCGCGCGCATCGCCCGCGCGACTCCGACCATGGGCCTGGTGCGGGTGCCGAAGATGGGCCGGTACGCCCACGCGGTCCGATTCCATCCCGGAGTCGATGGGGTGGGTGATCGTGACGCTCACATCGGTCGGCTACTGCGCGGCCGCTCCCACGATGTCCCCACCCCCGCACGCGAGGAAACCCACGACGAAGCCCTGGTCGTCGAAGGGATTGTCGGTGAAGTCCACCCAGGTGGTGAACCCACCGCCTTCGTCGGTCATCGAGCCCTCGTCAGTCATCGAGAAGGGGCCGAAGGTCTCGTCGGGCTCGGGGTAGAAGACCCAGCCCCACACGGCGTCCGCGCCGTCGATCATCGCAGAGAGCGCCAAACCGTCCCCGTCCTGGGTGTACTCGGCCTGCTGCCAACCGAGGGCGCTGGCGCCGGCCGGCTGGATTGCGGAGCCGTCGTACACCCCGCTGGTCACCACCACGACCGGGCCCGGCCCACAGGCGAATCCCACGTCTCCCTCGCTCACCGAGATGCTCCAGCTCGTCCCACCATCACTGCTGCTCATCGGCCAGCTGCCGACCCGGGTCACTGTCGACAGATCCCAGAACTCTGCATCGGCGCTCTCGAGCGCGTCACCCATGCCGCTGATCTCCGTCTCGACGGACCACTCCCCGTCGCCGCAGGTGACGCTTGGGGAGGAGAAGACGGTCCCGGGATCGTAGTGGACGTTGGCCTTTTGTGTGGGCACGACCGCATCCCCCAGCGCAGGGCAGGGGAAGGCCGTGTCGCCGGTGCCCGCTCCAGAGCCCGTGTTGCCAGAGGTCGTGTTGCCGGAGCCCGTATTGGAGGACCCGGGGGGTTCGGTGGCCGAGGCCGTGGAGGTGTCGGTGACCGCGTCGGCATCTGCGCCGGGTGGGGCCGGATTCTGGTCGGCGCCGCAGCCGATGAGCAGCAGGAAGAGCATGGAGTTCATCAGCCTACGGTATCCTTGAGCGGACACAGGTCAACTGTGCGGACAGTCGACCAGTGCCCACCCACGCAGCGGCGGACCAACGGCGAGTCCCGAGCTCAGGCCGTTCCTGGGAGAGAAAGCTCCCATGATCGGCGCGTCCCAGCGGCCTGCGAGGCCCCGATCCTGTCCAAAGAGCAGAGCGAAGCGGGTTGACATCTCCGATCGGGCGGCTACCGTAGGGGTCCGTGGTGATTTGAGCAGTCCAGCTTGCCGCCACGTAAAACAAGGCGCTAAAGCGGATCTGGTCATCGATGTTCCCCTTACCGTTGACCCTCGCGACAGCGTCTCCTCGCCGAGGAGGCACCCATGTCCACCGACACCATCCTGCTCAACCGCTTCGACTACTGCTTCGTGCAGGATCGAAACACGGGCACCATCAACCTGCACGAGGGGCCTTGCCGGCTCCAGCTCGACTCCCACCAGGAGCTGCAGGGAAAGCACCGCAAGATCCGCCTGTTCGACGGCCAGTTCGCGGTGGTCCTCAATCCCTGGAGCGCCGAGCTCGGCGACATCATCGAGGGTGAGCGTGAGGTCCGCGTGGGTCCCTGCGTCTTCTCCCTTCGCCCAGGCGAGTGCCTGCAGGGAAAGGAGATCCAGAGCGAGTTCGTGCTGACCTGTGACGACTCGCTGCTTGTCCGCGCGGAGAAGACCTGCCCCCATCCGCTCGATCCCGAGACGGTGATCCCACCTGGCACCGAGCTGGTCATCGCGGGCCCGCGCAAGTTCATCCCACACAAGGACATCCTCGTCCTCGAGCAGCGCAAGAACCTGTCGCTGTCCGAGAACGACGGCGTCTATGTGCAGAACGATGACACCGGCGCTGTGCGGCTCGTCCGCGGTCCCGACGACATCTTCCTGCAACACAACGAGTCCCTGTGGCGCAAGAAGCTGACCGGCGAGGAAGCCGAGGCCCTGGGCTTCGCGGCGCAGAAGGGCACCAGCGGCGGCCGGGTGCTCTCGGCCCACCCCCGCCAGCGCGCGACCGAACACGAGGCTGTGGTCCTCGATCTGGAGCACCGCGAGGCGATCTGCCTGTTCACGGGCGATGAGACCCGAGTGGAGTTCGGGCCGAAGACGGTCTTCCTGGGACCGCACGAGCGCCCGCGAGTGCTGCACATCAGCGGCGGCGTGCCGGTCCGGCCGAACGTGCTGCGGCTGGCAAAGCTCAGCCTGGGGCCCGACTTCATCCGCGATCAGCTCCGGGTTCGCACGGCGGACAACGCCACGCTGACGATCGACGTCACCTACCGGTGGCGATTCGTCGTCAATGCAGCAGCGCCGGAGAAGCTGTTCGCGCTCAAGGACTTCGTCGGGTTCATCGCACAGACGCTCTCGGCCGAGATCCGGGAGGAGGCAGCACGGCACACGTTCGAGAGTCTGCACTCCGGCGCTGCGTCGCTGGTGAAGGTAGCCCTGTTCGGCGCGCGGCCCTCCCGGGTGTTCGCCGAGAACGGACTGGAGGTGTTCGGCATCGACGTCGAGGGCATCTCGCCCGACGACAAGGAGATCCAGAAGCACCTGGCCGAGGCCATCAAGACCAACGTCCGGATCTACACCAAGCGCCAGCAGGACGAGGCCAAGCTGGCCAGCGAGCGCCTCCTCATCGACGGACAGGTCGAGAACGAGACGGCGCGAGCGGCGCTGATCGCGCTGGAGATCCAGAACGAGCGGACGAAGCGGCTGGCCGCCGCCCGACTGGCGCGTGAGGCCGAGGTGGAGAAGGCGCAGGGGCAGGCCGAGGCCATCCGGCTCATCGCGCAGGCGGAGCGGGAGGCAGAGGAGGAGCGCCTGCGCGCGCTCGCTGCGATCCTGTCCGGCGAGGGTGGAGCCGCCTACATCGCGCTGGAGCAGGCCAAGCTGGGGCAAGGTGCGAAGAAGGTGATCGTCGTGCCGACCGACTCGCGGGTTCACGTCGGCGTGGACAAGCTGATCGATGACGACTCCGCAGACCAGATCCCCGCCCGCAAGCCTGCGCCTGCACATGGCGGTCATGGAGGTCGGCGTGGTCGCGGGAAGCCACACGCGGCGCGTTGAGTAGCCTCCCCGCTTCAGGGCTCGCCATGTGTGTCTTCATGGCGGCCCGCTCGGGTTGGGTACTCGGAGCTGTGACCATCGCCCTGTCGAGAGCATTCGTGTCTGAACCATCTTGTGTCGGGTCGGTTTCGCTCGTATTGCGCTCATCAGTGAGGTCATCGATAGAGGCGGAGGAAGCGCATCCACTTCGGCCACTGCTCCCGCGCTCGGAGGGCGATGGCGACCTCCTGCCCTTCCAACGCAGACTCGGTGATCACTCTACCCCACCCGCCAGCACATCGCGGGACCCGCGCCCGACGGCCGGTGATGTGGTCGATGACCGCGTCCCGCTGCAAGGCGATCCTGCGGCGTTTGTTCCCACGCATCCCGATGCCGACCTGCTGACGTCGGGTGTGGCGCTCCGGCGAGGTGCGCAGCTCTGAGGGCTGCGGCGCTGTCATGCGCATCTGTCCCCTGCCTGTGTTGTTCAGCGGCGAAGATCTTCTGGACGCAGTGCGCGTCTCGGCGATGATCACCCACGGACACCCGAACGCCGCAGAGGCGGCCGTGGGTGCGTGCCGGATCCTGCGAGAGGTCCTCGAGGGTCGCTCCCTGCTGGAAGCCGTTACGCATGTTCCAGAGCGACGAACTGAAGGTTGAGGGTGGCACGACGATCGATGCATTGGTCGCGGCTCGGCTCCTGACCGTGAGCGAAGAGCGCGACACCTCGGCGGCTGAGCAGGTCTGTAGAAGGTCCGCCGAAGAGACCTGGGTGGCGGTCGCAGACCTGCACGGCCACCCCGACCACCTGCGGGCGCTGATCCGGCGGCTCGACCAGATCCACGGCGACCGCTGGAACCTCGTGACGCTCGGGGACTACGTCGACAACGGACCGGACATCCCTGGCCTGCTCGACCTGCTGATCGAGCTGCGGGCCGAGCGCAAAGACCGCTTCGTTCCGATCATCGGAAACCACGATCTGGCCTGCCTCCGCGCGCTGGGCTGGCCCGGCACCGCGCCCGATCCGGTCTGGTACGCGCGCTGGCGCAGTCGCTACTGGAACCTGGGGTTGGGCACCGCCGCAGCCTACGGCGCTCACTCCGCAGAGGATCTCGCGACCTCGATGCCCGCGCACCACCAGGCGTTTCTGCGCTCGCTCCCCTGGTTCTTCGACACGGGCGCGCATCTGTTCGTTCATGCCGGGATGCAGACCGGGCCGCTGGGTCCGCAGCGCGACCGCCTGGCCCGCAAGCTGCTCCCCGACGTGCACGAGTGGCTTCCGCCCGCCATCCGAGACAAGGACCTCTGCGGTAGCTCCGACCCGAGCTGGGACCGCGTCGTGGTCAGCGGTCACACCAGGAACCCCGCGCGACGCTCAGGGCTCTCCAGCCATGCACCCCACGTGCTCACACCCAATCGCATCTGCCTCTCGGGGGAGATCGACCAGACTGGCCGACTCTTCGCCGTCGAGCTCCCTTCTCGCCAGATCTTCGTGGTAGGCCCGAGTCTGGACGTGACCCCGCGGAGGCTCAGGTGACTGGAATCGACGTCTTCGGCGACGTCCACGGACATCTCGGCCCGCTCCTACGCACCGCAGAGGCGCTCGGCTACGACACCAACCAGGGCTGGTCCCACCCCGACGCGCGCGCGCCGGTCTTCTTGGGCGATCTTGTCGATCGAGGCCCGGACAGCATCGGCGTGGTCGAGCTTGTCCGGGGACTCATGGAGCGGGGAGACGCGCTCTGCCTGATGGGCAACCACGAGTACAACCTGCTGGAGTGGTGGTTCGCGCCTCACGCACAGAGACGAAGCAAGGAGCGCACCAGCAACGCGCAGACACGGCGGCAGATCCTCGCGGTTCCTGATCGATGGGCGTCGGCCCTCGCCTTCCTGGCGCGCCTTCCCATCGCCATCGACCTGCCTCAGGTGCGGCTGGTGCATTCGTGCTGGCACACCAGCAGCGTCCGCATGCTCCGCGCGACATTGACCCCCACCGGTAGCGAGACGGTGTCCGACGGACGCGCGGCGTGGCTCCAACCGTACATCATCATCGGCTCTCCGTTCGATGAGCGTGGTCCTCGGCCGGACCTCCCTCGCTGGGGCGTGGACGGCTCGCATGCCACTCGCCACGAGGTGCTGATGAAGGGCCTGGAGTCCGCAGCGCTCGGCCCGGTGACCGACGCCGAGGGGAGGCAGTGGCCGCTGGCCCGGCTGCCATGGTGGCAAACGGACACGCCCGAGATCGACACCTCGAAGCGGACCGTCTTCGGACACTACTGGAACATCCCGCCCGCAGGCGCCGATGGGCCAGCCGCGCCGGTGGAGGTGCTGGGCTCCAAGGCGGAGAGGCGATGGCTCCGTACCTGGAGCCCGCAGCGGGGTCCGGCGGGTCGGGTAGAACTCTCCCACTCGGTGCGACATGTCTGCGTGGACTACCAGGGGATGCACAAGGGAGGCGTCGGCGGCTGCGTCGGGGCGTGGCGTTGGCCGGAGCACGAGGTCGTCTGGAGCACCTGAGGCGGAGCATCACGCGCTTTCGTCACTCCGGCTGAAAGAGCACCTCGTGGATCTCCAGCACGTTGGGACCACGAAACATCTCACGCGGCGGGCGGCTGCTGTGTGCGCGCCGGAAATCAGGGCTGCCCACCCACGCCTCGAAGTCCGCCAGCTCGCGCCACCAGGTCTTGATCTCGTAGTAGCCCTCCCCCTCCGGATCATCTACCCAGCGACCGCTCTCGTGGTCGAAGCGCATGGGGCGGGGCCGGTGGACCTCGTTGCGGATGAACCCGGGGTGGGTGTCCACGAGGTGGATGCGGTTGCGGAACCGCTCCTCGAAGTCGATCTCGTGGCCGGAGGAGACGGGGATGCGGTTGGTGACGACGATCATGGCCGAGACCCTATCCGCTGATCCAGCCACCAGGCCAGCATCCACGCCACCCCCGCCGCCGCGATCACGTCGCTGAAGAAGTGTGCCCGGTCGATCACCCGGGTCAGCCCGCAGCCCGCTGCGAGGAGCAGGGGGACCGGCGCCAGCCGCGGATGCAGCCGCGCCAGCATCCACGCGCCGCCGAACGCCACCGCCGCGTGACTGGACGGCATGCCGAGTGCCGCGGTGCTGAGCGGGTCATCGCTGAAGGCCCGGAACGAATACTCCCCGGCTGCTCCGGGGCGCTCGCGACGCACGATCAGCTTGAGAAGTTCCGCCGCCAACCCGCTGAGCGCCGCGGAGAGCACCAGCGGCCCTGCCCGACGCCAGGCGCGATCGACCAGCGCCAGCGCCGCGCCGATCGCCAGCCACGTGGGCAGGAATCCGCACACCCGCAGCAGCCGGTGCCAGTCGTGCGCCGCCGCATCGCCGCTGTGCAGCAGACGCCACGCCGGCGCGTCCGCGAGGTGAGCACCCGCGATCGACAGAGCGATGATCAGAAGAGGCCGGAGCACCAGAACCACACCTCGCGGCTCGTGACCAGGGATACACTATCCAGCGCCGGCCCCGCGCCGGAGTGACCGCGCATCAACTCTGGCGGCCCTGCAGAACACCGCTGATCGTCGAGGCACCCGAACACCCTCCGCAGATGGTTCGCAGATGGTTCCACGGAGAACTCTCTTGAGAACCCCACCGAACTCCCTCGACCGGATCCCCACCACCGTGGCCGACTCGCGCCTCCTCCCAGCACGCCACGCTGGGCCTTCCCGGCCGATCCCTCCGCCGTCGCGGCCTGGTACACCGAGGTGCTGGAGCTGCGCGATGACCCCACCGAGGGCGCGACATCAAGATAAGCTGCGCCCCACCGTGGAGGAGCCGTGATCCTGCCGAGGCGCCGATGAGAGCCGTCCTGATCACCGCCGGGGCCACGCGCAACCCGATCGACGCCATCCGCTACCTGTCCGCGAGCTCATCGGGCCGCACCGGGGTGTGGCTGGCCGAGCAGCTCGCAGGCGCCGCCGCGGTCACCCTCCTCGGCAGCCCCGAGGCCTGCCTGCGCGCCGAGCACCTGTCCGGCCGCATCCGCAGCCAGATCTTCGGCTCCACCCGCGACCTGATGGGCAAGATGGCCCGGTGGATCACCGAGCACCCGGGCGGGGTCGTGGTGCATGCCTCCGCCGTCGGTGACTACGAGGTGGCGACCTCCGCCGGCAAGATCCCCTCCGGACAGGCCTCGCTCACGCTCACGCTCCAGCCCGCGCCGAAGATCCTCGCGCAGATCCGCGGGTGGTCCCCCCGGGTCTTTCTCGTCTCGTTCAAGGCCGCGCCGCCCCAGACGAGCGACGCCGATCTGGAGCAGATCGCGCGCAACCAGCGCCTGCGGTCGGGCTCGGATCTGGTCTTCGCCAACGTGATCGGCAAGCTGTCGGGGCGGGTGCTGCTGCAGGGTGCTCAGTCGAACTGGCACGCCGATCGATCCGCGGGGCTGATTGCGCTGCGAGACACCCTGCGCGCGGCGTGCGTCGAGGTCGGTCAGCCCTGACGCTGACGTGCGGAGGCCAGGAACGTCTGCCCCACCCCCGCCGCGGCCCGCAGACCCCGCCACAGGTGCTCGGGGCGCCGGGCTCGCTTCAACGCGTAGGCCACGAAGGTCGGCCGAAAGTAGAACGACAGGTAGGTCTCGGTGACCATCCGGCGGATCTCGTCATCTGAGAGTCCCGTGTCCAGCCGCTCGACCGGGTGGATGGACGCGCCGTGCAGCACATGCTCGCGCCAGTAGTCCCGGCCGGTGCGCGCGACGATCTCCCGGTAGATGGGGGTGCGCGGCAGGGGAAACAGGCTGGCGACCTGGATGAGATCGATCGCCGAGTCGCGCAGCAGGTTGCGCGTCATCCGCACGCTGGTGTGATCCTCCAGCGGATTTCCGATCATCACGAACGCCAACACCTCGTAGCCCCGGGCCCGGGTGGCCGCGAGCACCTGCGCTATGTGCGCGTTGGACACCAGTCGCTTGTCGACCCTCCCGCGGATCTCCGGTGAGCCCCCCTCGATGCCGTAGTAGATGCGCCGGCACCCGGCGTCCCACATCACGTCCAGCAGCTCTTCGTCGATGGTGTCGGTGCGTGCCCGGATCGACCAGATGAGCCCCTTCAGGTTCCGACGCTTGATCTCCGCGCAGATCTCGAACACCCGCGGGCGCCGCAGGGTGAAGACCGGATCGAAGAAGTCCATCTCCCGAACGCCGTGGTCGCGGTAGCAGATCTCCATCTCGCGGGCGACAGACGCCGCGCTGCGCTGCCGCACCGGGCTCGCGCGCAGGATGCAGAATTCACAGCCGTACGGACAGCCGAAGTTGCTCATCGCCGCAGTGAAGTTCCGTCGCTGCGAGACGATCGTGAAGTACCGACGATTGTCGATCAGCTCACGGGCCGGCAGCGGCATGCCCGCGTCGGTGCGGGGCTGCGTCGGCGGCGGAACCACCACCACCTGTTCTTCGTCTCGGAACACCGCCCCGGGCACCGCGCGCAGATCGCCGCCAGCGGCATGCACCTCCAGCAGCCGCGCCGCCCCCAGATCGGCCGGTCCGATGAAGCCCAGCGCGATGCAGTCGTGGGTGAGGGTCTCGGCCGGGTAGCACTCCATGTGGACCCCGCCGACCACGACGGGCACCCCCAGCGCGCCGTGGAACCGCTCCATCCACTCCAGCGAGCTGCCCCAGTCCACGGTGGTCAGCGTGAACCCCACGTAGTCGGGGGCGAACGACCGGACGGCCTCGATCACATCGTCCAGGCTCAGGCCCAGCGCCGGGCAGTCCCACAGCCGCACCGTCGCGCCCGCGCTCTTCAGGGCCGACGCCACATACAGCAGCGACAGCGGCGGCACGTTGCCCAGGAAGCGTCCGTTGTCCTGGTAGCTGGCCAGCTTGTGGCTCAGAAACAGCGGAAAGACCAGCGCGATGCGCACGCCGTCAAGCCGCGGGCCGTCTATCCGGGGAGGGGGGGCCATCGGGGCAGTGTAACCGTGAAGTCGCTGCCCTCCCGGGTGGACGCTGCGGCGATGGTCCCCTCGTGGGCCTCGATGATGGCCTGTGTCAGCGCCAGCCCCAGCCCGGTGCCGCCCTGCCGACCGCGCGTAAAGAAGCGATCGAAGATGCGCGGCAGGTCTTCAGGGGCGATCCCCGGTCCGTTGTCGCTCACCGTCACGCGGTGGCTCCCAGTCGCCTCGTGAGCTGTCATGTCGGAGAGACCGCCCGCGGCAATTCGTACCGTCACGCGTCCGTCGCCGCTCGGGTGGGCCTTGGCGGCGAACGCCGCGGCGTTCGCCAGCAGGTTGCGCAAGGCCGTCTCGACGCGCTCGGCCACCCCCGAGATGATCGCCGCGTCGGGCGCGATCAACTCGAAGGTCACCGGCTCGGCCCCCCGCGCAGCGATCAGGCCCCGGGCCAGCAACACCAGATCCACCGGCTCGCGCACGCTGCTGCGCAGTCCCGCCTCGGCGCGGGCCAATTCCAGGAAGGCGCTAGCCAATACGTCGAGACGATGAGAGCTGTCCCGCAGCACCCGCGCCAGCCGCTGCGCCCGCTCCGGGCTGACCGGCCGGCCCGACTCCAGCGCCTCCGCCGCTGCCTGCACCGCCGCCACCGGGTTCTTCAGCTCATGCACGAGGTCTGCCGCGAACGCCTCGTTGGCCCGGTTGCGCTGGGCCAGCGCGCTCATCAGCTCGTTGAACGCCGCAGCCAGATCACCGAACTCGTCGTCGCGATCGAGCGCTATGGGCGCGGGGTCGCGGGCGTGTCTGCGCGCCAGCACCTGCTCCAGCAGCATCTCCACCGGGCGCACCATCCGCCAACCCAGCCACCAACCCAACGCCAGACCGCTCACCAGCACGAACAGGGTGAGCTTGAGGAGCTGGTAGCGCACGTCGTACAGCGCGCGGATGGCCCGCCGCGAGCTGACCTGCACATAGATGGTCGAGATCTCGGGGTCGTCTGTCCGCAGCGCGGCCTCGCAGACCAGCAGCTTGCGATCCTCGGTGGAGACACACGCCGAGGCCCGTCCGCTCTCCATCGCCGTGCGCACGACCGTCCGCTCGATGGGCGGCCCCTGCTGCGCGTCCCACTCATCGAGGCGCGGCGCGCCGTCCGGTCCGAAGAAGACCGTGCCGACTCGATGGAGGACCCCTGTTCCTGCCTCGTGATCGACGTCGATCGACACCGCTCCGTCCGCGTCGAGGAGCCGCAGACGCACGCCCGCCCGGGCCGCCTGCTCGTCGGCCACACGTCGGGGATCCTCGCCCTTCTCCAGCGACTCTGCGACCTTCAGGGCCACGCGCTCTACGCGCTGGTTCATGCGCGCGCCAGCGGTGGCGTCTCCCAGATCGCTGAGCCACACGTGGATGAGCGGCGCGAACACGACCACGCAGACGACCGCGATTGCGCGGTGGCGGAGGGAACGTATTCTCAGCAGATTCAACCCTGACGCCAACGATACCCCGCGCCGACCACCGTCTGGATCTCACCGAACCCCCCATCGACCGCCTCGAACTTGCGCCTGAGCCGCCGCACGTAGGTGTCGACCAGGCGCTCGGCGACCACCGCGTCGTCTCCGCGCCTGTGCGCCCGCAGCCCCCCCCCGCGGAACCCCCCCCCCGGGCCTCGCGGCCC
>CAYXGP010000131.1:8972-23494 GCA_964464515.1 uncultured Enterobacterales bacterium | reverse complement strand
CCGTGTGGGACCGCCCTCAGGTCGAGGGGGGAGATTGCTTTTCTTGGAGCGGCCTTACGCCACCAGCCCCCGCAGCACCTCCGGCAATCGCACCGGCAGATCGTCCGGCCGCTCCATCATCAGGTACCTGCCCGGGCCGAAGATCTCGTGCAGGTACCCCTTCGCCTCCTCGTGGGTGTCGAGACTGAGGCAGAAGATGAACACCCCTGCGCGCACGGCCTCGCGCACCGCCATCGCCGAGTCGCGGACGCCGTATCGCTCCCGGTACTCGCCTTGACAGTGGGGTCGGCCGTCCGAGATGAGCATCAGCAGCCGGCGGCCTTCAGGTCGCTGACTCAGCATCCAGGTCCCGTGCCGGATGAACGCGCCGAGACGCGTGGCGCCGCCCGGTCGGAGGTTGGCCATCCGCTTGTGGACCCGGTCGTCGTATTCGGTGTCGAACGGCTTGATCTTCTGAATACGGCACTCGCGGGGGCCGTGGTTGGAGAACCCGGCCAGCGCATGCGGGAACCGAACGGCGCGCAGCCCCTCGGACAGCAGCACCAGGGCCTCCTGCTCCAGTCGGATGATGTTGCCCTGCGTGGACCCCGAAAGATCGACCAATGTAACGAGCGCGACGGACTGCTTCTGTCGCTGGAACCGCTTGTACCAGTCGGTGCGCGGCGTGTAGCCGGCCTTGATGTCGGCCACCGCGGAGATCGCGCGGTTGAGGTCCAGCTCGGATCCATCGGGCTGCCCGTGCAGCCAGCGCTCCTCCAGCCGCAGGGCCGCGAACCGCCGCCGGACCTCCTTGATCGTGCCCTGGTTGGCCGTCACGATGCGCTCGTATGAGGCGAGGGGACCGCCGGGGGCGTCCACCTCGACCACCCGGGTCATCTGGAGCTTGTAGGCGCCTCGGTTGTCGTCCCACTCGTCATACTGACGGGCGTCGTCGTCGCGCTCAGGCGGGGGCTCGGCCTCGGGGGCCATCGTCGGGCCGGGGTCAGCACGCATGAAACGGCGCATTTTTCCGCTGACCTGGGAGGTCCTACCTGGGGAAGTCCTGCCCTTGCGTTTCATCGCGTCGCGCAGAATGCGCAGCGGCTTGGGGCCCTCCTTCCAGGCCTCGGCGGCGCGCATCTCCTCGCGCAGGTCATGGAGCAGCCACTCGGGCCGCAGGATGCCGGCGAAGTAGGGCAGGGGCGGGGGACCGAGCCGCTGGCTGCGGAAGTGCTGGCGCAGCGACTGGGCCTGTCCGACGATCACGGGCATCGCCGCGGCAGGGTTGGTGATGGCGTCGACCGCCGCCGCGGCCCGACGCGCTGGACCGCCGGCCTCGCCGGCCTCCTCGACGAAATCGATCAGCCCCTCGTACAGCGGCAGGAACGCCCGCGGCATGCCCCGGGTGGGCACCACCGTCACGCCCACGCGCATCACCGCCGCCTTGTCGAGCGCTCGGGCGGCCCGGAAGTCGGCCGCGACGCCGGGCCAGACCTCCGACCATCGCCGGATGATGTAGCGCACGGCCAGCAGGTGGAACGCGCTGCGCAGCACCCAGTCGCGGTGGATCTCCGCCAGCAGCGGCCTGGACCGCAGCAGCCCGAACTGCAGAAAGCCGGCCTGGATGAGCGCCATCGCGCGAAACAACAGGCGGTCCTCGGGGGGCAGGGCCGGCGCCGGGACCGCGCGCGGCAGGTAGATGGACTCGCCGTCGGTGGACGGGGGATCAGACGCCGCGAGCTGCACGTCCAGGTCGGTGATCATGCGCAGCCACGCCGAAAGGCTGCGGCTCACGTCGTCCAGGCCGGTGCCCACCACCTCACCCGACGCCAGCTCGCGCGCCGGGGGGCGAAACAGGAAGTGTGCCAGCAGCGCGCGCTCGGCCTCCTCGTCGGTCTCGGCCTCCATCACCTTGCGGGCGTCGTCGCCGTACTCCTCCAGGGTCGCCTTGAAGGCTTCCTCAGGGGTGGGGGGCCAGGTGGGTGCGCCCATGTGTAGACTCTACCCGAGTACGCTGCGGAGGAGCTCGACCAGGGAGCGGCGCATCTCCGCGTCGTCGGTCAGCGAGTCGACCAGGGTCACGCGCGCCGCTGTCGCCAGGGGCAGGCCCGAGCGCACCAGGGCGCCGGCGTAGATAAGCAGCCGTGTGGACGCGCCCTCGCGCAGGCCGTGGCTCCGCAGCTTGCGGGTCGCCGCGCCGATGCGCACCAGGGTGGCGGCGACGTCGGCGGTGCAGCCCGACTCGTGGGCCACGATCTCGATCTCCGCGTCTTCGCCCGGGTAGTTCATCGTCAGGCTCACGAAGCGCTGACGGGTCGACTCCTTCAGCTCGCGGGACAGCGCCTGGTAGCCGGGGTTGTACGAGATCACGACCAGGAAGTCGTCGGGGGCCTGCAGCTCCTCGCCGAGACGGTCCAGGGGCAGGGTGCGGCGGTCGTCGGTGAGCGGGTGCAGGACGGTCATCACGTCGGACCGAGCCTCCACCACCTCGTCCAGGTAGCAGATCGCTCCCTGGCGAATGGCCCGGGTCAGCGGGCCGTCACGCCACACCGTCTCGCCACCCTCAAGCAGGAACCGACCGGTCAGATCAGCCGCGGCCAGGTCTTCCTGACAGGCCACGGTGATCAGCTCTCGGCCCAGCTTCTCCGCCATGTACCGGACGAAGCGGGTCTTGCCGCACCCGGTCGGGCCCTTCAGGAGCACCGGGAGCTTGAGGCGGGCCGCCGTCTCGAAGACGGCCACCTCGTCAGCGGTCGGACGGTAGTAGATGCTGCTCATGGGGGCCTCTGCGCTGCGAGGTGGCAGGATAGCGGGAGATGTCCGCGGCTGCACAGGTTCGGCAGACGGTTCAGGGGCGCAGCCGGAGGGCGGCCCGGTTCGGGAGGCCCTCACGGACCCAATCGAGGCCGGGAGTCTTCGTTGGATCGTCCCACAGCACCGGCCCGATCTCGGGGATCACCTCAGCGAGCCGGACAAACTTGTCACGGACCCTGCCATCTGCCGATAGCACCCGATGGTCGGTCGCGACAGCGGCTTCGACCAGATGAGTGTCCTTGCGGGTGGCGTCGTACTCGTTTGGCTGGACGTCTCCGATGGAGTCGCCGGAGGCCAGATCGCTGGAGAGCGGATTCAAGGCGGGGGAGCGGGGTGTGGGAGAGCAACACAGTCTGCTTTCGACTGACCATCGTTCGCAGCCAGAGCATCCCAAAGCGAGAGGCGTGTCGACGCCACTCCCTGTCGGTCTCTGGATACAGAACAACCCGGTGCCCGTCATTCTTCAGTGAGTTCAGGGCCGAGCGCGCGTCGGGCCTGTCGGTGAAAAGGGTGCACTTTGAGCGGCGCGTCCACCTCTAACTCACTGAAATCTCGTGCCGGGGAGCCGGGAGAACCCCCGAGAACTACCGGAAGATACGCCTCGGCGGCTCTCAACGGCTCTCAGCCGAAATGGAAATGGTGTCGGCAATCCCGTCGATAGAGTGCTTGGTAAGGTCGTTTTCCGCGAGAGCGCGGGTGCCCCCTTTTCGAGGACGCACCCGCGCGCGTCTCGCGACGCCGGATTTCCGGCGGCCCTGGAGCCCGCAGCGCGCCCCACGGACGCATCTACGACGACAGCGTGACTCAACCGCTCTCCCCCGCCGCAATCGCCGCGTCGATGTACTCGCCTTCGATCGCCATCTCGATGTCTGCGAAGTCGACCGGCCAGTCTCCGGTCGAACCGTCTCGACCCATTGTGACGCTTTTAACAGAGCAGGCTCCCTCTTCATCGCGCGAGAACCAGTGGAGGGCTGTGTGGTCCGGATCGAGGTGACCTCTCGCTACTTCAGCCTGGAGGGCGGTGAGCAGGGTCAGGCTGTGGGTCTCGATCACCAGTCGGACTCCCCCCTTTGCCGCTTCGATGATGATGGGAGCGAGACGTGCCTGGGCCAGCGGGTGCAGGTGTAGCTCGGGCTGCTCGATGATGACGAGCTGATCTGGCTGGGCGACGAGGAGCGCGACGAGGACGGGGAGAATCTGTGAAACACCGAAGCCGACGTCGGCGATGTTTACAAGATCGTTCTCTACATGCTCTGGTCTGTTGGGTAGTCGTCCGACCTTGAGCTCGACGCCCACGGCGCTCAGGGGGACCGCCTCGATCTTCCACGACAGGCCCAGGCGCTGGAGCTGATTCCCCAGGACAAACAACTTCCCGGATCGTGACTCTTGCCAATGAAGAACGATACTCGCTGTATAGTCCTGGAATGTTCCAGGAAAACGCTTTCCTACCTGGGTGGTCGGGTACTGCCGGAGCGGATTCCCTCGAAGTCCCGGGATGTGGATGATGTCGGGAAGCGCTTCTGGTGGAACCAGCGGGAAGCCGACAAGTCCGAATTTCTCTGTAACCAGCACGAGTTCCAGGAAGCAGCGCTCCTGTCGTAGGCCAATCGCAGTCATCGGAAACGGGAGTTCAGTCCGGAGCCAGTCGAACATCTCCATCAGTACGTTGGTTCCCATGCCGGGTTCGATCCAGTGTTCCTTTCCCCTGGTGACGATCGACATGGCGCGGATCTGGACGGGGGTGTTCCTCTCGGCTGACTGAAAGGTTGGCTTGAACCTGAGCCCATCTCCGAGCTCAAAACCGACGGAGAAGGTCGAGGCGCGGCCGAGTGGATCAACACCACGCCAAAGACACTGCGTCATTGAAGTAAGGGCCACATTGGGGCCGGACAACAACAGTGGTCCCGGATCATACTGCGCCTCCAGCGTCTGCTTGATGAGCAGCAGCGGCTGCATCGCCGAAGACTTGCCCGAGCTGTTGGCGCCCGCTAGGAGCGTCAGCGGCCGGATCTTCAGCGTCGTCCGATCCCGGAACGCCTTGAACCCCTCGATCGTGACGCTCTCGATCGCCATCACCGTCCTCCAGACCGTCCACTATTCCACGAAGACCTTCTCCGCCCAATCCGGAGACAGGCTGCTCTCCACCGGCATCGTCATCGGAGGATAGGCCGGGTGCGTCCGGACCATGATCACCCAACCCACGACGAACAGCGCGTACAGCCAACCCAGGCCCTTGCGGCTGACCCTGGACAGCTCGATCGCGGCCACGCACAGCATGAGCAGCCACGTCCCGTGGAAGAAGACCTCGGGCTTGGCGACCCGCCAGAACCCGGGCACCACCGCCCGCACCGCCATGTAGAGCGGGTTCTCGACCGGTCCGGGAAGCAGCACCGGCCCGACGCTGAGCGCGGCGAGGAAGAGCCCGGCAGCCAGGGCCCACCGCACCCGGCCGTCCTTCCACCGACGGACCACCCCGACCAGGGCCAGCCCGACCGCGATCAGGTTGAGCGCGCGGTGGATCTCCAGCCGGTTCCAACGCAGCGGGAACAGCGAAAAACCATCCAGCGCGGCCCGCTCCCACAGGAACCGGTCGGGGCTGCCCAGCCCGGGGCCCCCGTTCAGCAGCGCGAGCTGCCAGATGGCGAGCGGGACCCCGCCGGCCGCACAGGCCCACATCGCTCGGGCGACCCAGCGTGTCTGCGGCAGGAGTGTGCGCGACCGGAGCGACGGCCAGCCGGCCCCGAGCATGGCGAGCCCGCCGAGCGCTGCGCCGACCAACCCAAGGTAGAGGTTCATCCAGCTCATCAGCAGGTAGATCACGCCGGTGAGCTCGCGCCACGGCCCGCCGTCTCTCCACGCGCGATGCAGCGCCCAGGCGAACAGGGCCAGCCAGAACACCGCGGCCTTCTCGATGGTGTACCAATTCAAGTCGCGGAACAGGTGCAGGCCCATCCCAAACGGAAAGCCCAGCAGCAGCGCGATCCGATCGTCGCGACAGACATCGCGCAGCAGCAGCCAGGCCGCGTACCACGCCAGGGGTGGGTACAGCAGCCCCTGCAGGTTGAACGCGCCCATCGGCGACAGGAAGAGGTCGAACAGCTCGGTGACCCACAGGTGGCCGACGTGGATCCCGATGAGTCGCACCGCGGGGTCTGCCGCCGACGCGACGGGGTGGGCCAGGAGCCGCCGATGCACCCCGTCCAGGTAGAACAGCAGCGAGCCCTCCTTGTCGATCGTGGGGAAGCTGCCGTACACGTAGGTGTCGAGGTGCGCAGCCAGCGGCATCGTCAGCCAGATGGTCTGCCCGAGGATGAACAGCGCCGCGCGGATGTGGGGACCGGGGCGCTTCCACCGCCACGCGAGCAGGGTCAGGGCTGCGCCGATCGCCACGCAGGCCAGGTGGCTCAGCGGATCGTCGATCAGCTGCACCGGCGCGAGGAGCTGCCGGGGGTCCGGCGGGGGGCCGTACATCAGGTCGGCGGGGTGACCCGGAGCAGCCCGCCCTCGAGGGCCTGCTCCAGCGCCGCGAACGCCGCCCTGAGCGCGTCGCGATCCCGCGAGTCCAGCAGGATCTTCACCGTGCGCTCGGCGATCTGGGGATAGCTTCCGATGGCCACCTGCGGGTAGTGCGCTGCCACCGCGCTGAGTCGCGCGGCGATGGTGGTCTCAAGCTCGGAGCTGAGCAGCGCCGCGTTCGCCCGGGGCACCCCGCCGAGCCGCTCCGCGACGGCGTCGAACTTGCGGCGCAGCAGCCTGGGCACTCCGGGAAAGACGAGCACGTTGCGCATCCGCACCTGCGGAAAGAACACGTCGCCGTCCCACAGCAGCTCCGCGCCGTCCGGGACCGTCGCCATCCGGCGAGCAGCGTCGTTGTAGCGATCGCCCAGCTTGCCCGCGAGCAGCGCGTCGAGCTGTGGGTGCACCACCAGCGGGACGTCGAAGGCCAGGGCCACCCCCTCCATGGTGAGATCGTCGTGGGTGGGCCCCACGCCGCCGGTCGTGAGCACATGCCTGGCGGTCGCTGACGCTGCGCGGACACACCGCGCGATCACCGTCGTGTCGTCGGGGAGGGTGTGGATCGCCAGCAGATCGACACCCAGCTCCGCGAGGCGGTCGATCAGCCAGGGCGCGTTCTCGTCGCGGACTTTACCGCGGAGGAGCTCGTCGCCGATAACGATGACGATGGCGGAGGGCATGGGCAAAGAGGGGCTACGGGCGGATCTCGGGCGAAGTATAGTGAAGGGGAACCGCGCGTGCTGGACACAGCTGCATGCTGCGGGGCGGAACCTCCTGCCCCCGCCGCTGTCCTGCCAATACATCCTGCCCTGGAGCGCGTGATCTCCCAGGCCTTCGCCACAGCGT
Source organism: uncultured Enterobacterales bacterium (assembly GCA_964464515.1). Taxonomy (GTDB): domain Bacteria; phylum Myxococcota_A; class UBA796; order UBA796; family UBA2385; genus CAYXGP01. The sequence goes on along the minus strand of CAYXGP010000131.1, from coordinate 16,339 downwards.
CCTCCGCGACGTCCTCCGCAACGTCCTCCGCGCGGTCCCCCACTACTCCGGAGCGGCCACCGGTCGCCCCCCTCGCGCCGAAGTCTTCGCGCGCGTGTGGTCTGCGCATGACCGTCTCCTTCAACGGGGTGGTCGTCGTCCAGAAGGTCTACTGGCGGCAGCCCCTCGGCGTGGTCATCGGCGGCGGGGCCGACGCCGTCCCCACCCCCGATGACCGCCCGCTCGCCCGCGCCCGCTGGTTGGGGGCTGGCGAGGTCCACATCCTTCCGCTGTGTCCGGGCGCACCCGAGGGCACCCTGCGTGGGGGAGAGCACCTCTGTTGGACAGGGGGCGCGGGGGTGGATGTTCGCCTCGACCTCGTCCCGCGCATCGTCGCGCGGCGGCGCGGACGACACACCGGCGGCGATGTCGCGCTGCTCGTCTTCGTGATGACGCTGCTGGTAGGCGTGGCTCAGGCGCGCATCATCGGCAACATGTTTGGAGGCGGGGGGAGCGGCGGCGTCTACTCCGATCCCAGCCCCGAGCTGATCGCGCGGCTGCTCAAGCAGGAATTCGCCGGCGCCGAAGACGGTGAGCTGGAGATCGAAGACCGCGACGTCGATGATCAGCCGTCGCAGCACGCCTGGGTGCCCGCGGGTCAGCTGGGTGGGGCCGGCCCCGCTGGCGGGGGGCACGAGATCGCCCTGGAGGTGGTGCGCGCGCCGTCGGAGCCCGACGCGCAGGACCAGCCGCTCGAATTGGCTCACGCCGCGGATGTTCCGCTTGACGGAGAGCGCCTCCAGCCGATCCTCTCGGATGTTCCGACGCCCGCGCCGGAGCTGCTGGCGGAGACCTCCAGGCCGCAGGAGGCCGGCGGCAGCAGCCCCACCCCCCTGGAGCTGTTGGCGGGCTGGGGCTTCCACGACTGGATCGCCCAGGGCGCCGATCCCAAGACGGCCGCGCGGGTGCGCCGCAACCTCGAAGCCGTGCGCGAGGTGCTGGCGATCGATCCGGACAACCCCCACGCCCTCACGATGCTGGGCAACTACGCGTTCCTCGCGGAGAACCTGGAGCTGTCGCGGGCGGCCAACGAGCGGCTGATCGCCCTGATGCCCGACGAGCCCGCCGGCTACAACAACCTCGCGCTGAGCTACAAGCGCACGGGCGAGTTCCACGCCGAGGAGGCGCTGTATCGGCAGGCACTCTCGCTGGACCCCGCCGACGTCCACGTGCTCAACAACCTCGCCGTGAACCTCGCGCACCAGCGCCGCTTTGACGAGGCGCTGGAGATCATGGAGACCCTCGAGGAGCTGGACCCCGAGAGCCCCTACGCCGAGCTGCACCGCGCGAAGATCTACGCCGCCATGGGCCGTCGCGAGCGCACCTACCGACACCTCCGCCGCGCCCTCGATGGTGTGCAGGGCCTGGACACCCTCCACCACATCGAATTCCGTCAGGATCTTCGTCTCGATCCGGTCTTCGACCCCTTCCGCACAGATGGCCGTTTCAGGCGACTGCTTCAGCGGTATTATGGAGATGATGCCCAGGGGATCCTGGCTCCGCGCCGGGATCGGCGCGCGGGCTCAGGGAGGGCTGGCGATGGGTGACCTGGCGGTCACCGTGCGGTTGAACGACGCGGTCATCGATGACCGGGTGGCGCGGGTGCGTCACTCTGTTCGCATCGGCGAGGCGGCTGACGCCGTCGTGTCGTTCCCGGGAGCGGACGTCCGGGTCACGCGTGTGGGGCCTCACCTCGTCGTGCGCGGGCGCCCTCTCGCCGAAGGGGAGGGGATGGGCATCAGCCTGGGGGCAGCCCACGTCACCGTCGCCCACACCATCCGCCATCGTACCCCCAGGGAGTGGGTCGGCCTCTACGATCGTCGCTTCCTCGCGGTCGCCATGCTGCTGATGAGCGGAGGGGCGTGGATGGACACCGTCGAGGTGCAGTTCGAGCGCGCCGCCTTCCACGAGCCGCACGCCACGCTGGGCCAGCAGGCGGCGCTGTCGTCGGCGGGTGAGCAGGACGCCGAGGAGGTCACGGCGGCCGTCATGGCCGAGGGGCCGCGCCACGAGTCGGACGACCACCTGACGGGCATGGGCTGGTACCGGTGGTACCGACGTGCTGTCCCCACGGACGAGGCGCAGGTGACCGAGGCCTGGGATCGCTTCCGCTGGAACTCCGACGACGCCCCGGCGCGCCGCGTGCTGGCGCGTGACGCCTACGCCGCGGACGACTTTGAGCAGGCCGCGTGGCACTATCGCTGGCTGCTGGAGCGCCACCCCGACGACCACGATCTCCGGCTGCGCCTCGCCTGGGCGGAGCGGCGGCGGGGGCGCCACCAGGCCGAGGCCGAGCTGTATCGGGAGATCCTCGCGACCGATCCCGGACATACGCAGGCGCTCAGCGGTCTCGCGCTCTCGCTGGGCAGACAGGGCCGGCTCGACGAGGCGATCACGCTGTCTGATGAGCTGCAGATCCGCGCTCCGCTGTGGCCCTACACCAAGGTCACCGTCGCGCTGCTCGAGGTGATGCGGGGTCGTGATCGCGCGGGCATGGAGGCCCTGAGTCGCGCCTACGCCGATCGCAGCCTGCTCCCGCCTGAGCTGCGCATCGAGCTGCGCCGCGATCTGGCGCTGGATCCCGTGCTCTCCGGCTTGCGAAAGGACGCGCGTCTTCGTAGTTTGATCCACCGACATCTCGGCGCCGCGGGACCGCTCCCTGCTCGTTGATCTACGGGCCGCTCGTCGACTTCTCTGGCTGCGCGCTTTTTCTCGGGAGGATCTCATGGCAAGGGTGGCGGTCTACGCCGGGTCGTTCGACCCGATCACCGAGGGACACCTCGATCTGGTTCGACGCGCCACCGACCTGTTCGACGAGGTCGTGCTGGCGGTGGGGCACAACGCGGCAAAGCGCTACCTGCTGCCGCTTGAGGAGCGGGTCGCGGTGGTCACCGAGTCCGCCGCAGGGATCCCCCGGGTTCGCGTCGATCGGTTCGACGGGCTGCTGGTGCACTACTGTCGGCGGGTCGGTGCGTGCGCCATTCTCCGCGGGCTCCGCGCGGTGACGGACTTCGAATTCGAGTTCAAGATCGGCCTCGCCAACATGGACATGGCGCCCGAGGTGCAGACGGTCTTCCTGCTCAGCGAGCCTTCCACCATCTTCATCTCGTCGTCGCTGGTCCGAGAGATCGCCGCCAATCGCGGAGACGTCTCCCGCTATGTCCCGCCTTCTGCGCTGCGCGCGCTGATGGCAGCGTTGGCGCGGCGCGGCTGAACGCCGTGCGGGATCTACATCCCGCGACATGGTAGGCGTAGAGTCCGCGGGTACTCTCGAATCGCCCCGGACTGTTCGAACTTGAACCGAGCGCACGGGAAGAGAGAGAACGAGCAGAGACAGAACGGGCAGTGGAGGCCGCATGTGTGGAATCATCGGGTACGTGGGTATGCGGAGGGCGGTGCCCCTCCTCCTCGACGGCCTCACGCGCCTGGAGTACCGCGGCTACGACTCCGCCGGGCTCGCCATTCACCAGGGCGACACCTTCTCGCTGCAGCGTCGCGTGGGGCAGGTAGAGAACCTCACCGCCGCAGTCGACGGCGCGCTGCCCGGGACCTGCGGCATCGCCCACACCCGCTGGGCCACCCACGGCGGGGTCTCTGAGGAGAACGCCCACCCCCACCTGGACACTCACGGCTCCGTCGCTGTTGTCCACAACGGGATCATCGAGAACATGGGGCCGCTCAAGTCTCGCCTGGAGCGGCTCGGCGTGGTGTTCCGCTCCCAGACCGACTCCGAGATCCTCTCGCACTTGATCGGCCGCCTCTACGCCGGCGACGAGGGCGAAGAGACCCGCGCTGATCCCGTCGCCGCCGTGCGCGCTGCGCTGGCCCTCGTCCGCGGCACCTGGGGCATCGCGGTGATGTTTCACGATCGCCCCGGGGTCATCGTCGCGGCGCGCAACGGCTCGCCGATGGTGCTGGGCATCGGCGACGGCGAGAATTTCCTCGCCAGCGATCCCCACGCGCTGGTCACGCACACCCGGCAGGTGGTCTTTCTGCAGGACGGCGAGCTGGCGATCCTCGACGCCTCGGGCGTGCAGACGTTCCGCGCCGGCGCGCTCACCAGCCCTGCCGTGCATATCCTCGAAGAGGAGTGGGGCGGCTCCGAGCTGGAGGGGTTCCCCCACTACATGCTCAAGGAGATCCACGATCAACCCGAGGCGCTTCGGCAGTGCCTGAGCGGTCGGGTGCTCGCCCAGGACGGCACCGCCAAGCTGGGCGGCCTCGATCTCACCCCCCGCGAGCTGGTGGGGATCCGGCAGGTGGGGCTGATCGGCTGCGGCACCGCCTACTACGCCTGCCAGGTGGGTGCGCTGGCCATCGAGCAGCTCGCGCGCATCCCCGCCACGGCCGAGATCGCCAGCGAGTACCGGTATCAGAACCCCTGCGTCGCGCCCGACTCGCTGTACTTCGCCGTCAGCCAGTCCGGAGAAACCGCAGACACGATCGGCGCCATCAAGGAGATCCAGCTCAAGGGCGGCACCGTCATGGGCGTCATCAATGTGGTCGGCTCGACGCTGGCGCGCGCTTGCGGACGCGGGGCGTACATCCACTCCGGTCCCGAGATGGCCGTCGCCTCGACGAAGGCGTTCTCGAACATGGTCGCGGCGCTCTCTTTGTTCGCGCTGCAGATTGGGCGCACGCGAGCGCTGTCGGTGCATCGAGGCCGCCAGATCGCCGAGAGCCTTCAGAGGGTCCCCGAGCTGGTCGAAAAATACCTGGCCGATCCCGGGCCGATCGATGAGGCTGTCGCGCTGGTGAGCCACGCCAAGCTGGCGCTGTTTCTCGGCCGCGGCGTCTCGTCTGCCGTGGCCGCCGAGGGCGCGCTCAAGCTGATGGAGGTGGCCTATGTGCCGAGCATCGCCTACCCCGCAGGAGAGATGAAGCACGGACCGATCGCCCTGCTCGAAGAGGGCAGCCCTGTCATCGTCATCGCCCCGGGAGACGTCCACAGAGACAAGACGATGTCGAATCTGCACGAGTGCCGAGCACGCGGCGCCCGGATCGTGCTGATTCATACAGAGGGCGACGACATCGCTGAGCAGGCCGACGTCGCGATCGCCGTTCCCAAGACACTGGATCTGGTGTCGCCGCTGGTCACGGTGCTGCCGCTTCAGCTTCTGGCCTACAAGGCGGGTCTTGTGTTGGACCGGAACATCGATCGACCGAGGAACCTGGCGAAGTCCGTCACGGTCGAGTAGGCGCCGTCGAGGCGGAGCGGGCGCTGTCTGGAGAATGTGAGGCCTTGTCAATCCCATGTAAGGTGGAGAACCCAACGCGAAAGCCGGGGTCCATTCTCCTGCGCGCGACGAAGCGCCCCAGGAGAACCCGATGCCCAACCCCCCCCGTGACCGCAAGCCCGCCGAACTCAACCTGCTTCCGGTGATGAATCTTGTCACCATCTTGATCCCGCTGCTGCTCATCTCGGCCCAGTTCACCCAGCTCTCTTTCGTCGACACCACCCTTCCCGGGATCGTCGACTCGGTGACGCCGCCCAACCCGAACGCCACCCGCCTGTCTGTCGCAATCGCGCGGAACGGTCTGTCGATCTTCGGTGAGAACACCGGCGTGGAGAAGATCGACGGCGAGAAGATCACCATCCCCTGCGCTGCCGACTGCGCGGGCAACTACGACCTCGAGGAGCTGGCCCGCGTGCTCGGTCAGGTCAAGGACGCTCGCCCCGCTCACCGCGGCCTGATCCTCGTGCCGGACGACGCTGTGCCGTACCACGCGGTCATCGGCGTGATGGACGCCGCACGCGATTTGGATGGCGGCGGCTTCCCCGACGCGTCGATCGCCGGCGGTCGCGGATAGGCCATTCCCATCTGGTGCGCTGGTGGACAGCGCCGCCGCAACTGGTCAAGAAGGGGGACGATGCTCCCCCTTCTTCTCACCATTTCGCTGGCGTTCGGGCTCGACCCGTCCAAGCTGCCGACCCATCGCCTCGCCGCCGACGATGGCGGCCGCATCACCGCCGACGGGCCCATCACCCTGGCGATCGTGGGCAACACCCGCGGCCGCGACGTGACCGAGGGGATCCTGGCGGACATTCGCCAGACCTCGGCGGCCTCCGCTGCCGGCGTCGCGCTGCTCGGCGACACCGTGGAGGCGTCCACTGCCGGGGCCTGGAAGAGCTTCGCGGAGCGCCACGCGGTGCTCCTGGAGGGGGACCTGCCTGGCGAGGCCCCGCGTCTGGCCGGTCTGCCGGTCGTCGGTGACCATGAGGCCCGTCGCGACGCGCGCTACCAGGGCTGGAACGGCGTCTGGCCCGGCGTGGGTGCGGCCATCGGCTACAACCGCGTGGGCAGCTGGTACCACTTCGATCTGGTGTCGGGAGACGCCACCTGGCGCGTGCTGATGCTCGACTCCGCCAAGGAGCGGCTGGGCAGTCGGTGGGGCGAGCAGCTCGCCTGGCTCAAGCGGGTCATCACCGACGGCACCTACACCGGGCTCATCGTGATGATGCACGATCCCGTGTTCGACCTGGCCGGGCCCGACGTCGAGATGAATGTCGGCGGCGGTCCGCTGGAGCTGATCGCCGCCATCGAGGACGAGGTCGATCTGCTCAAGATCCGCCTCGTGCTCGCCGCTGGTCACCACGCCAGCCAGGCCCTCACCCCCGACGGGCCGTTCGGTGTCCTTCATGTGGGCGCGGGCGGCGGCGGGGCGTCGGCCGAGCTGCTCCGGCGCTGGGGTCCCGCCGACACCGCGGGGCGCGACGCCGACGTACAGCTCGAGCCCCTGTTCGATCTCTCGCTGCTCGGCGCGCTCGACAAGTGGAACCGCGATCACGACGTCCCCGAGGTGGTGGTCGATCAGGCGAAGGCTCGGGGCAGCTTCGAGGGCTTCACCGGCGCCTACGATCCACGCGGCTTCCCAACGCACGGCTGGTGGCAGCTCATGGTCTCCGGAGAGGTGCTGCGCCTGTACTTTCGGCTGCGCCTGCCGGACGGGTCGTTCCAGACGATCTACGGGCAGACCTTCACCGCGGAGAAGGGCTGGAAGGCCCAGCAGTTCTGAGGCGCGTGGTCTCGCTCAGAACGTGTCGGGATCGGTCCGGTTGCCCAATCGGCTGATCAACGCCGCTCCCACCGCGGGCAGGCTGAGCAGCGCCAGCAGCGCCGGGCCCACCCAGGGGATGAAGCTGACCACCGACAGCACCGCGGCGCCCAGCAGGAACGCCGCCCACCCGCCGGTGTCGCCGAAGCCGAAGCGATCGCCCAGCGCCTTGCACGTCGCCACGAAGCCGATGAGCCACGCCACCCCGATCAGCACTGCCAGCATCAGCGAGATCGGCAGCCCCACCACCGACAGCGTGAGCACCACCCCTG
>CAYXGP010000131.1:0-8962 GCA_964464515.1 uncultured Enterobacterales bacterium | reverse complement strand
CGACCTCGGCCGCCAGCAGGATCATCCCGCCCAGCCCGTACCAGCCCGGGCGCGTGATGAGCAGCCGCGAGACCTGCGAGACCTGCTGCGGCCAGAACGCCACCACCAGCACCCCCACCCCCGAGAACGAGAGCATCAGCGACAGGCGCCGCGCGGCGTCTGCCACCCACGCCGCCGCGCTGTGCTTGACCGCCTCGCCCAGCCCCGCGGAGGTGTCGCCGATGGCGACGCGATCGCCGACCACCTCGCCGCCGCGATCGATCTCGACCTGCCCGCCGAAGGCGATGGCGTCGCCGATGACGCGCCCGCCGTCGTGGACGCGCACGTCGGCGCCCATCGCGATGGCGTTGCCGAGCACCGTGCCGTAGACGTCGACCGGTCCCGCCAGCCCGATGGCGTCGTCGACGCTCTCATCGGGCGGGATCACCACGCGCGCGGCATGCGTCAGGGGGGCATCCGCGGGCGCGGGCTGCGCCTCCAGGACCGCCAGTCGCTCCTCCAGCGCGTTGATCCGCTGCTGCAGATCCGGGTCGGTGGGGGCGTCGGCATGCGCCGCGAGCGACAGGGTCGTCACGAACAGGGCCATCGCGAGGGGGGCGAGCGGCGCGCTCATGCACTCCTCCGCCGCTCGATGCGCTGCGCGGCGAAGACACACGCCAGCAGCAGACCGCCAGCCAGCGCGGTCGTCATCAGCGACGGGGTGGTCATGCGACTGAGCAGCACGGTGCCTGCCGTGACGCAGGCGCTGAGAACGGTCGCGCCGCCTGCCAGAAGATCGGTGGGGGCGCCAGCCAGGAGGAGGAGCACGCCGGCGCCGCCCAGCAGACCCGCGGCGATGGCCGGCTCGGGCCCGTAGGAGGGGGGATCGCCGAGGTTCTCCTGGATCTGCGCGATGAGATCGGCTGGGATGTCCGGATCATCGATGGCCGCGAAGACATCCGCGAGCGGCTCCTCCGCCACGCAGCGGGCTTCGCACGCCGGACACTCGTCGATGTGCAGCGCCAGCGATACGGCCTCGGCCTCGGGCAGATCACCGCTCGTGAACGCGGCGATCTCAGCGTCGGTGGCGTGGCGCCAGGTCATGCCTGGAGGCGCTCCGGTGTCTCGGCGGGCAGGTGAACAGGGGCGTCGAGGGCGGTGTAGGCGTCCCGCAGCTTGCGGCGCGCGCGGAAGATGCGGTTCATCACCGTGCCGATGGGGATCTCGAGCATCTCGGCGATCTCGCGGTACTTCAGGTGCTCGAAATGGTAGAGCATGAGGATGTCGCGGTACAGCGGCGGAAGCGTGGTCAGCGCGCGATGGAGCTGGTCGGCGCGGCGGGCGCGAGAGGTGAGCTCAAGAGGTCCGGGCCCGGGATCGGTGACCTCGGGGCCCTCGCGGTCGGAGCGGCGTTTGCGCCGACGGAACTCGTCGATGCAGGTGTTGCGGGCGATGCCGATGATCCAGGTTGTGAAGCGCCAGCGATCGTCGTAGCGGTGGAGGTTCCGCAGCACCTTCACCATGGTGTCCTGGGCGGCGTCGCGGGCGTCCTGATCGTTGCGGAGGGTGCGACGCGCGTAGCGGAAGGCCACAGGGGTGAAGCGCTCGACGAGCCAGGCGCGGGCTGCAGGGTCTCCGGAGATGGCTTCTGCGATGCGCGCGCGCTCGTCTACGGGCTGGGTGTGAAGTCGGAGGGCCAGGGGAGACTCCTTTCCGGGGTGAACCAGGCGTCAGGGAGGGGCTGGCTCGAGGGGGGTACGCGCCAACACCCGGGGACATTTCGTTCGTCCGACGAGCCCAAGCTCAGCACATTCAATCCAAGGACAAGATCTCTGCACAGATCGTGTGGCCTTGCCCGCGCCACACATCTGGTGCTACCCTTGAGGGTGCGTGTCTCTGGCTGCGGTGTAGGATGGACAAGGCCCGAAAGCTGCGTCGCTACAACCGAAAGGACTACACGCAGCTCGTGGACTTCCCCGTCGAGATCGTCGGCCGCGATGGTTCCGTGCAGCAGTACAGCTTCGAAGACGCCGTCAGCCTCTACCATCGTCGGGTGGCCTCCGCGCAGAGCCGCTACGACGACGGAGACATCGTGGCCGCGGAGGTCCGCCACTGCCGCCGTCGCATCGAGCAGCTCCGGCGTAGCTATTTCACGCGCTACGGGTGGGCGGCCGTGCGCCTGGTCGATCGCCACGAGCGCAGCTTGTCTGCGGGTCTCAAGGGCTCCGACGCCTCCAGCGAGCTGGCGGGCGAGGTGGCGGCGTTCCTGCGACGCACGCTCCCGGCCACCAGCCGTTTGGATCTCGAGGCCTACCACATCTCGCTGCTGAACCACGAGGCGCACCAGGGTGTCTACTGCATCCGCGGACAGCCGCAGGGCTCCGAGTCGCTGACGCTCCTCCTCTACATCTACCGGTTCGGCGGTGAGCGCTCTCCCATCCGCGAGCAGTACCTGGCGTTCCTCCGCATCCTTCAGCAGGTCCAGGGGGGCGGCCAGGGGGTGGAGGCGCTGGTCGCGCACCACCACACGGCTGACTGCGGGCTGATCCTCACGGGACGGGCGGGGGCGATGCCCGAGGGGGACGTGCTCAACGCCGCCGAGCGCGACCCGCCGGCGGAAGAGCTGGACGATCCACTCCGGGCGGCGCTGCTGCTGATGCGCCGCGGCAACCGCGTCGAGGCGCTGGCGCGGTTCACGCGGGCCTACGAGGTGTCGCCGTACCGGCGGGTGGCGTACATGGGGGCGATCGTCGTCGCCGATCAGCTCGGGGCTCACGCCGAAGCGCTGATGGCCGCGACGATGGCGGCCCGGTACTTCCCCGACGACCCCATGATCATCTACCACCTCGCGCTCAGCCGGCTGCGCACCGGCGATCACGCGGCAGCCGCGGCGTCGCTGGCGCGGATGCCGCAGCCGGGAGAGCCCCCCGTGGTTCTGCTCGAGGCGATCCTGGCTCTGGTGGAAGGGCGGATCGGCGTGGGCCGCCCTCTGCTTCGGCAGCTCGGTCGCGACACCGATGACGTGGCTGTGCGCCGCTCGGTGCGGCTGCTGCGGGCGCAGATCATGGCCCGGGATCTCCTCCGCTACGTGGGTGGAGGGGGGCTGATCGCCGCCGGCGTCATCGGACTGGCGACGGGCTGGTACGTCTGCGGGCTGCTGCTGCCGCTGGGGGCGTTCGTCTTTTTGGGGGCCCAGGCGGCGTGGCGGCGACAGGTGCAGCGCCTGGTGGAGGCGCCCAGCGTCGGTGGGCTGCCGCTCGCCAACCCCGTCTGCCTCAGGGGCGGCCGGGATCCGCTGGAGAACCCACAGTAGCTGAAGAACCCGCAGCCGAAGAACCCGCAGCCGAAGAACCCAGGGTGGTCGAAGGTCCCTCGGGAGAGCGCGCGGCGGTGAGCAGGCGCGTCACCTCGGTGACGGGCAGCAGGAAGGGCGGGCCCCCGGCTGCGTCGGTGGTCACCACCCCGTCTGGCGTGGTCTGGTGAAATGTGAGCGCCTCGGCGCGGGTGTCGGCCTCCTGCAGGCGAAGCTCACCGGTGGCGACGGTCGGCTCGGGCGCCGCGATGGTGCGATCGACCCGCGCGGCTTTGACGGCCGAGAGCAGCGACTCACCCGCGGCGGGAACCCAGCCGCTGTCATCGCGGGTGGCGCTCAGGGTCACGCCGCCCAGCGAGAAGGTGAGATCGGTGAGGGTCACGGCGCGGACCGGCAGCAGCAGGGGGCTGGTCCAGGTGGGCTGCGAGAGCTGCTCATCGAGGGTGTGGGTGCGGACGAGGCGGGGGCCGTCCTGCAGGGGTCCGGCGACGGTGCGCAGGCCGTCCTCGCCCGGTGAGAGGAGCAGGATGTGGCGGTCGGTTCCGTCGTTGAGCGTCAGGCGGAGGGCGTCGGCGCCCGGGGGCGCGAGGGACGCGCCGAACTCTTCAACGCGCAGCTCCGAGACGGCAGCGAGGAGGCGATCGAGTGCGTCGGCGTCGGCGCGGGTGCGGAGACCCGACACGGTCGTCCACCACCCGTGATCGTCGCGCGAGAACACCCGCAGGAGATCCGGCCCCTCGATGGCGACCGAGGCCACGGCAGTGCGCGCGAACGCGACCAGCTCGCGGGAGCGGAGATCGTCGAGCTTCAGCGCGGCGGCCTCGGCGAGGCGGGTCCGGGCGGGCTTCACGCCCCCGTCGATCCGCACGTAGCTCTGGTAGCCAACGGGGGCGTCGTCCCCGATCTCCAGGGTGTGCGCCTCGCCGTCTCGCGTGTGCAGGGCCGCGGTGACCCGCGCCGGGGAGAGACCGAAGTCGGCCGGGTCTGCGTCGGCGTAGACCGCCCCCACCTCCAGCGCGGTGAGGGTCTCGAGGAGGCGCTCGACCTTGCGATCCTCTGCGGCGGAGGTGATGGGCGCGGTCAGGTGCCAGCCGTCGTCACGACGCTCCAACGACAGCGAGGCGCCGCCGTGGGCGAGGGTGAGACCGGTGACGTCCTCCGCCTCGGTGTCGGGCAGCAGCTCGTGCCACTCCTCCGCGGTCTCGTCTTCTTCTTCCGGTGGCTCGATGAAGACGATGATCGCGATCAACGCGATCATGACGGTTGCCATCAGGAGCGCTGCCTGGCTCTGGCGATCCCCCATGGGGTTCCTCCGGGTCGGTGCAGGGGGCGGGGTCGTAATTCGGTTCGCCGGGTCGAACCGGGCCGCGAGCGGTGCGGCGAACACCGGTTGACTCGATGACCGGGAGGGTTACCGTTCCCCCCTTCCTGCGAGAGGCGAACATGTCCCAGATGAGCGAGACCCCCGACGAGCGCATCGACGCTCCAGACATCGACGCAGACGATGGAATCGAGGAGCCGGCTGCCGAAGAAGACGACGCCCCGGCTGCGGGGACTGAGCCGACACCCACCGTCGCCCCCGACGCGGAGGATGCCTCCGATGATGATGACGCCTCCGACCAGCATGTCTCCGACGCGGACATCACTGAAGGGGACATCTCCGAGGCGGACGTCTCGGCCCCTGACACCTCTGCCGGGGACACCGCGGAAGGAGACACCTCTGGCGCGGACATCTCCGACCAGGACATCTGTGAAGGTGACATCTCGGAAGCAGGGTTCTCGGAAGCAGGGTTCTCGGAAGCGGAACTCTCGGACGGCCCCGAGGACGACCCGGTAGTGGTTCAGTTCGAGACGCCCGAGGTGCGGGTGCTCCGTGAAGAGGTGGAGTCCCTGAACGGCATGATCGCCGAGCTGCAGGGCCGGCTGCGGGCGGTCAGCGCGGCGTATCGTCAGCAGCAGGACGACATGACGGCTGTGCGGGCGCGCCTGGAGCGTCAAGCGGCGGTCAAGGAGGAGCTGCGTCGCGGCGAGGTCGTGGCCTCGCTGTTCGAGCCGGTCCAGAACCTGCGGCGCTCGCAGGAGGCTGCGGCGCGCGGGGCCTCCGCAGAGGACACCGCCGAGGGCCTCAAGATGGTCCTGTCGCAGTTCATGGCGGCGTTTGAGGGGCTGGGTCTCGAGGAGGTGCCCGGAAAGGGCGCCCGCTTCGATCCCAACCTGCACGAGGCGCTGACGATGATCCCCATCACCGATCCCGCGCTGGACGGCGTGGTGATCGACGTGTTCGCGGCGGGCTATCGCATCGGAAACCGGCTGATCACCCCAGCCAAGGTCATCATCGGGCAGCTCCCTGAGGACGCGGAGCCGGTGGTCGCCGAGGCCTGAAGGCTCTCATCTGTCTGCGGGTGAACATCTGTCTGCGGGTGGGGCCTCCCGCTCCACCTGATTGAGCTTCGCCATGCGACAGGCCGCCGGCCTGTCCACGTCGGGGCCTGTCGACTCTCGGGAGACTGGCCCGCCCTGGTTCCGCCCTACTTCCGCCGGCGCTTCTTCTTCTTCTTCTTCTTGCCGTCGTCGGCTGGGGCGTCGAGGTCCTCGGTGAGCGACTCCATGCTGGCGTCGCTGCCGGTGCTGTCGTCCAGCTCATTGAGCATGGCGTCGAGATCGTCGAGGTTGTTGTCGTCGGCAGCGGGCTCGGGCGGCGGCGGGGGAGCTGGCTGTGATGAGCGCGTCGCCTGGGGCGCTGGGGCGGGCTCCGGCTCCGGCTCCGGCTCTTCGGCCTCGTCATCCGACTTTCCGGTGTCCTTGCCCTCACCGTCCTCTTCGCCGCCGTCTTCATCCCCGGCGGCCTTCCCGGTGTCCTTGCCTCCCTGCTCGGTGGACTCGCTCGCAGCCGCCTCGGGCTGGGCCTCGGTCTCGGCGTTAGAGCCGTCCACCTCGTCGCGGGGCACGACGATCTCGGTGCCGAGCGTCTCCATCTGGGTCTGGATCTTCGCGATCAACCCCTCGATCGCGCCGCTGCAGCAGCCGACGCAGCCCATGAGTACCAGCGCGGATGTGCCGAGCACACCGAGCCGGAGAAGCCCGCGCCGGGGATCACTGTTTCGTCGCATCATGCCCCCGGAACTCATACTGTTTGTGGCTCGAGCGTCCCGGCTTGAGCCGACTGCGCCTGCGCCGTACGACGGAGCCTGCAGTCCACCGCTGCGCGGCGTCGATCCGGCTCCGGAGTCAAGTCTGGTGCTCCACACCGACCTCACCACCGGATCCGTATCAGGAACCGATCGGTATCATGGCCCCCCCGCCGGTCGCAACGATGGTGACCGGTTCCCGGAGGGTCCATGCCGCGCATGCACATCGCCCTGATCCATCCCGAGATCGCCCCGAACACCGGCAACATCGGCCGCCTCTGCCTTGGCGTGGGCGCGACACTCCACCTCGTGCATCCGCTGGGCTTTTCGACCAGCGAGAAGGCCGTTCGACGCGCGGGTCTCGACTACTGGCGGCACGTCTCTCTCAGAGAGCACGAGGATCTGCCGTCCTTCTGGCGCTGGGTCGGCGACCGGCCCGCGCACCTGTTCTCGACGAAGGGGGAGGGGGGCTACCTCGACTGTCCCTACGCCCCAGGAGACGTGCTGGTGTTCGGCTGCGAGTCGCGCGGGCTGTCCGAGGCGCTCGTCGCGGAGCGAGGCGCCTGGCGGATCCCCGTTGACGGTCCGGTGCGCAGTCTCAACCTGTCGAACGCGGTGGCGGTGATCGCCTACGCCGCGCTACATCGCATCACCGTCGGCGCGCCCGGCAAATCAGGGGAGGGGGCGTGAGCGCACTCACCGCAGTGATCCTGGCCGGCGGTCGCGGCACTCGCTTCTGGCCGTTGTCGCGGCGGCGGCTCCCCAAGCAGTGCCTGGCTCCGGGAGGTGGCGCCACGCTGATCCAGCGCACGGTGAGCCGGCTGGAGCCCCTGGTCGCGCCCCGACACGTGCTGGTGATCACCGGGCCGGATATGGCGCCCGCCATCCGCGCCCAGCTCCCCGGCGTGCCAGCGGAGAACATCCTCGTCGAGCCCAGCGGGCGAAACACCGCCCCGTGCATCGGCTGGGCGGCTGCCCTGGTGGCGGACCGCTTTGGCGACGACGCTCCGCTGGCGGTCCTGCCCTCCGACCACGTCGTTGTGGACGCCGCTGGTCTGCGGGCGGCCCTGGCGGCGGCGGCCGACTGCGCCGGGCAAACGGGCCGCCTGCTCACGCTGGGCATCACGCCCGATCGGCCCGAGACCGGGTACGGCTACCTCGAGGTCGGCGAGGCCGTGTGGAGCGGCGACGCGCTGACGGTCCGCGCCGTCACACGCTTCACCGAGAAGCCTCCCCTCGCCGAGGCGCAGCGATACCTCGCCGGGGGGCGCCATCTGTGGAACGCCGGCATGTTCGTCTTCACCGCCGGCGACATGCTGGCGGCCTTCGCCGATCACCTGCCCCGCAGCGCCGCCGCGCTCTCCCGCCTGCGCGCGGGCGCCACGATCGACGACATCTGGAGCGAGCTGGAGGCCACCAGCATCGACTTCGGCGTCATGGAGCGGGCCAGCCGAATCGGCACCATCCCGTGCGACATCGGCTGGTCCGATGTCGGCGCGTGGGACAGCGCCGCCGCCTTGATGCCTCAGGTCGAGGGCGGCAACGGCGTCGCCGAGCAGGTCCTGGCTGAGCAGGCCGAGGGCTGCGTGGTCCACGCACCAGAGCAGACGGTCGCCCTGGTCGGGGTCCGGGATCTGGTCGTCGTCAGCACAAAAGACGCGCTCCTCGTCATGTCCCGCGCCGAGGGCAACCGCCTCCGCGACGTCTTGCGACGGCTGGAGCGCGACGGCCTCGACCACCTGACCTGAGGCCGATCCAGAATCGAATCGGAGATCACCATGTCATTGCTTCTCACGATGCTGGCCTGCGCCGCCACGCCGCTCAACATCTCCACCGAGGTCACCGGCTGTCAGGCGGTCGAGACCGGCGGCGACTGGACCGAGAGTCTGTCTGAGCCGCTGGTCGAGGACGGACAGGTTCAGGTGGTGCACAACGGCATCACGCGGGCCTGCTCGTCGGACGGGACGCTCGAGGTCACGTCGGAGGGGGAGACGCTCACGGTCACCGAGTCCTGGAGCGACGCCACCACGTCTGACTGTACGACGTGCTTCATGGCTACGCTCACGATCAGCGATCCACCCGCCGGTTCGTATATTGTGAGTTGGGTGGTCGAGCCGGATGGCGTGTTTGGGGAGCGGGAGTTTGAAGTGGAGTGATGTGTCTACATAGGGCGCACTCCAGTGTGGGTTCTCGCGAATACGGTTGGATCGTCAGCGGGAGACGCCACCGTAGTCCAGGAGGCGTTTCGTACCTGGGGACCACGGGTGAGTACTCCGACGTCCTATACACGTCGCCGTCCTCGCGATCCGCGGTTCGTGGGATCGCGAAATCGAGAGATCGCGAAATCGAGGCTTCGTGGATCCGCGAGATCGCGGGGACGCCTCTCTCGTAGAATCGTGGATACGAGCTCGCCGACGTTTAAGGGCGCTCCAAGAAAAGCAATCTCCCCCCTCGACCTGAGGGCGGTCCCACGCGGATGCCCTTCGTCCACCATCGTGCGACGCTCTCGAACCCTGTCTCTTGATTTGGGCCAGATACGACA
>CAYXGP010000130.1:0-23498 GCA_964464515.1 uncultured Enterobacterales bacterium | reverse complement strand
GGAGCTGGAGCAGCGCTACACCGAGCTGTTTTAGCCGTATTCGGAGTCACTGTTTTGATTGCACATTGAACTGGGTGCTTCAGGCCGTCCCAGGAAAAGAACGTTCCAATAATCGGCGTGGAGGCACGAGCCCAGTGGCTCGCCTCGGTCGAAGCCGTATCTGGATACTTCGAGAGCGTGGCGAGTTGCTGGGCGAAGTGCATCCGCGTCGAGGGGGAAAGGTCATTTTCTGGGACGACCTTACGGCTCCCACCGTGAAGAGCTGGCCCTCTGCACTCACTGTGACTATCGGTTCCACGCCCATCTCACCTTCGATGATTGGGAGGACTCATACACGCGTTCAGACAGCGGGTTCTGCGGTTGGGACCCCAACGATCTGCGGGAACTATATCTGTTCTACGATTCATCTGTATACCCACACAGGATGACTGTTGGGTGGTATCATCCTCCAACTACAATTGCCGAGGTGAAGCTGGTTGGGGAATAAATCATCTTCTAATATGAGTACATGGCCCGCCTCTATCCGTTCCGGAGTAGTCGGCTCTATGGAGTCGTTGGTATTGAGGAGACCGACCGGGGTGTCAAACAGGTTGCATGTCCGGGTCGTTCAGCCACCATCCAGTGTAGGGATTCCCAGAGCTTCACCGGCGTCCACAGACTCTTCATGCCGCACCGGAAACCCCTCGGTTCGCCAGAACTCACCATCCGGCGCGATCATGAACGCCTCAACCTCGGGTAGCTCCGAGAGCAGCCCGGCGGCTTCTGTTGGGCCGGCGACCAACAGCGCGGTCGCCAACGCGTCGGCGCGCTCGGTAGTGTCGGCGAGCACGGTGACTGAGGCGAACCCGGCCGCCGGCCAACCCGTCCGGGGGTCGATCACGTGGTGGTATCGTTGGCCGTCGATCTCGACGTACCGCTCGTAGTCTCCTGACGTGACCAGGGCCTGATCGGTCAGCTCGACCGCGCCGATGAGGGCCTGCGCCCGGGGGTGTCGGATCCCGACCACCCACGGACCGTCCGCGCTGCTCCCCCGGGCCAGCATGTCGCCGCCGCCGTCGACCAGGTGATCGGGGAGACCGGCCGCGGAGAGCTGTGCAGACGCGCGATCGACAGCGTACCCCTTGGCGATCCCGCCCAGGTCGATGGCCATCCCAGCAACCGGCAGGCCGATCTGGTCATCGGTCAGCGCGATGGCATGGCAGTCGACCAGGGAGCGGGCAGCCTGGACCGCGGCGTCCGACGGGACGACCGGAGGCTGCTGATCCCAGAGCATCCCGAGCGGCCGGAACGTGACGTCGAATCGTTCCCCTGTCACTCCGCACAGCCCGACGGCGCGCTCAACAAGCGCGACCAGCTCCCTCCCGACCGCGACCGGGCCAGCTCCAGCACGATCGTTGACTCGCGAGAGGGGGCTGGCGGGCTGCCACCGAGACGCCAACGCTTCGATCCGGGCGATCTCGTCCAGCGCAGCGTCGATGGCCGTCCGGACGGCGGGCGTGTCGCCAGCGTTCACCGTGACGTGGAACTCGGTGCCCATCAGCGGGCGCGACTCCCCCACCTCCGCGAGCGCAAGCGAAGCCAGCGCGAGGATCACAGCAGATCCGCGACGGCCTTCTGGAGCTCCTCGAACCCTTCGGCGGTGTAGCCGTAGTGGACCGCCTGGACGACGCCAGCGCGGTCGATCAGCACCGAGGTCGGCATCTTCTCGATCGCGTAGGCCGCGACCACCTGCTGCTTGGAGTCATCGAGCACCGTGAGGGCGAGCGGGCTGCGGGCGAGGTAGCGGTCGCGATCGCGCGTGCGCTCGTCGACGTTGATGGCGAGCACCACCAGCTCGCTGCCGTGCTCGGCCTGCAGCGCCTCCAGCCGCGGGAGCTCGTTGCGGCAAGGCGCACACCAGCTGGCCCAGAAGTCGATGAGCACCACCTTGCCGGCGAGGCTCACCAAGGTGGTGGAGGTCCCCGCGAGATCGGGGAGGACCAGCGACGGCGCCTTCTGCCCGATCACGACGGGGCTGCTGTCGGCAGGTTTGCTCTCAGCAGGGGCTGCGTGGAGCGCACCGCAGAGGAGGAGAAGCAGAGACACGGGCACCTCAAGGAGCGGAGATGGTCACCGACGCCGTGGCAGGCTCGGCGGCGTCGGCGTCGTCGGCGGCGATCGCGGTGACCGCCCAGTCCTGTCCGGCGACCACCTCGTCACCCGGCACGATGTCACCCGAGCCCCAATCGACGCCGTCCACCGTCCAGGTGACCTCGGTGGAGATCGGATCATCGTCGGGATCAGCGGACGGGGTGATGATGTCCAGGAAGAGCGTGTCGCCGGTGACCGGCGCGGCCGGCGAGATGCCGATCTCGGGGGTGGTCGGTGCGGAGTTGAGGATCTCGACCGCGTCGCTGTGCACCGTCGCGGTGCTGGCATCTCCGTCGGACGGGGTGATCTCGCAGGAGATGAGGTAGCCGCGGCTGACGAACGACGAATCCAGCAACGGCTCGGGCTCGGCGGCGTGACAGTTGCATGTGCCATCAGCGCCGCGATCTACCGTCCACTGGTAGGAATAGGCCGGCTCGTCGCCGTCGGGATCGTCGAATCCCACCGGCTCGCAATTCAGCGAGTCGGTCGAATAGGCAGGCTGGGGGGTGACGATCGCGCCGAGGATCGTCGGCGGGGTGTTCTCGATGAACGTGCCCAACCAGACGTCCGCGGTGGCGCCCTGCGCGTCCGTGACCTCCACATGGCAGTACCACTCATCGCCTCGCTCCGTGGAGTCCGACGGCAGCGTATCTGCGGTCTCGCCCGCCTCCAGCGCGGCGTCGCGGTACCATGTGTAGCGGACGCTCGGGATGTCCCCGTCTGCGTCGGACGTCTCTACGCTCACGATGAGGTCGTCCGCCGACGAGGGTGCAGCTGGAGACAGCGTCGCGGTGACGGTCGGCGGGGTGTTCTCGATCGTCACCGCGTCGACGCCCGGCTCGCTCAGCAGATCTCCCTGCACGCCTCGGACCTCCAGCCGCCACTCCTCCCCCGGGGTGGTCATCTCCGCAGGCACCTGATCCGAGCCGTCCAGCTCTTCCACTGCGACGTCGTCTCGATACCACGCGGAGATGTGCGTCACCGCGCCGTCGTCCGAGGACGCCGAGGGCACGAGGATCACGGCCACCAGATCCTCATCGCCGCGAGGCTGCGGCGCGTCGATCGCGGCGATCGGTGCGGTGATCGACGCAGATGTCTCGGAGACCGGTCGCCCGATCCCGTCGGTGTCGCATGCGCCAAGCGCCGACAGTAGTACCCACGCTGCCATGTCTATCCTCCGTCTGTCTCGGCGCTTTGAACCCAGAGCAGGCCCGTGATCAGCGCCTCTCCCGCGTCGGTCCCATCGAACGGAGTCACCGCGCAGTGCACGACGCTCCCGGCCGCAGAGTCAGGGATCTCCAGCTCTTCTCGATCTTCATCGATCGGCGCGCCGTCGATGTGCCAGGTGTACAGGTATGACTCTGCGTCATCGTCGGCGTCCGCCCACCCGCTGACCGTCACAGACACCACCTCGCCCACCTCCGCGGAGGTCGCCGAGAGGACCGCGGCGGCGGCGGTGGGTGGCGCGTTCTCGATTACCACCGAGAGCGTCGCGGCGTCACCTGTGTCGGTCCCGTCGTCGGGCGTCACGGAGAGGCTCACCTCCTGTCCCCGCGCGGCGATCCCCGCGGGCAGAGACGCGCCGGTCTGATCTGCTGCGAGCGCCCCGTCCACGCTCCAGGCGAACGTCAGGACGACGGCGTCCGAGTCGGCATCGGAGGTCTCGATCGTCGGAACGATGTTGCTCGCCACCGTCAGGCCAGCGTCGATAGAGAGCTCCTCGACGACCGGCGGACTGTTGGCGATCGTCGCGGTGGCGCTGACCGGCTGATCGAGCGCGCCGGGGACGTCCGGGGCGAGCACGACCCGCCAGACCTCCCCCCGCGTGGTCTCCTCCGCCGCCACCAGGGGGCCCTCCAGCCCATCGACCAGGGTGTTGTCGCGGTACCACGACCAGGTCAGCTCCGTCCTGGTGTCGGCGTCTGTGGCGGCGACCAGGGCGTCGGCGGTGGTGGGCGCGATCGGGGAGACCCACACAGAGGCAGCCGCCACCGTGTCGGCCGCGCTGGTGTCGTTCGGAGTGCCAGAAGTGACGCAAGCCAGTAGGAAGAACATGATCAGAACACCGTCGCGAGGCCGAGCTGGCCCATGTTGGCGACAAACGTCCAGTCGTCGTGTCGCTGGAAGTAGCGGTCGTAGGATCCGTAGGTCGACAGGCTCACCAGGCGCTCGGCGCGCAGGGCCTTGCGGAGCGCCTCCAGATCCAGGGAGATCCCCACCCCCCCGAGCTGGGAGTCGAGCGCGTCGAGTTTGGTGTCGAGGCTGTGCTCAGACGCCAGGTCTGCCGTGGTGTAGGTGTCGGAGTAGAACCACGCGGCGGTCTGCTGGTAGCGCCGATAGCGCAGCGTGAAGATCATCGACTCGCGGATGTGTTGGGCGTAGGACAGGTCGCCGGTGATGGAGCGCACACCCCAGTCGTCGGCGTAGAGTCGCACGCGGGGATGCAGCGCCCCCCGCGTCGGCAGCCACTGGGCCATCCGCGCAGCGACCGCGTGGCGCGTTCGGCGATCCGGGGCGCTGTCTTCGAGCGTGATCACCGCACCCTCGGCGTAGGAGATGACGTCCGAGTAGTAGGCGTTCTGTTGGTACCCGCGCACGTTCGTCACGTCGTAGGTGGCGCTCATCAGGGTCCCCCGACCGATCACCTGGGTGAGGGTGAGCCGGAGCGAGTCGGTGTTCTTGTCGTAGACCTCCTCGGGCTGCCCCGTGAGGTTGGGGCTGATCTCGTCGAATCCGTGCCACCAATACAGATCGACGGTGGTGCAGCGCGCCGCGAAGTCCTGCGACACCCCCGCGCCCACGGTGGTGGAGCGGTAGTCCGCCTCCACGCTCCGCTCGAACAGTCCGCTGACTCTCCCTGCGTTGCGCTCGCGGAGCAGAGATACACCGCCCATTCCCCGGTTCTCGGGGCTCGCCGCCGAGACACCGTCGATGGTGCGCGAGGCCGCCGTCACGCGGTTGACCAGGAAACGACCGGAGATCGACACCTCGTCGGTGAGATCCGACTCGACACGCGCGATCGGACTGACCACCAGCGTCCCCACCGAGTCGGTGTACAGGTGCCCGGTGACCAGCACGCGCTCGTCGGCCGACGCCGCGGCGATCGCCAGGGCGATCAGTTGCACCCGCAGCCCCCACCCGCGACCCCGTAGCCGCCAGCGCTGGCCTCCACCGTGGCGAGGAAGTGCTGCTCCATCGACAGCGCCTCGGGGATGATCTCTGCCGCCATCACCGGATCGGCGAGGCGCGCGCGCTCCCAGGGATGCACCGTCGCGCAGCCGGCGAGCAGCAGGCCCAGGGCGATCGGGGCAATTCGTCGAATCATTCCGTTCTCTCCATCGGCGTGATTATTTGTTGAGGGTTCGATTGTTGAAGGGGTCAATTGTTGAGGGCGCCCTGGTCGATCCATCCGGCGACCAGGTCCTCCTGGGTGCCGCTGAACCAGCCGCTGCCGTGGTGGGAGCCCTTGGTCACCAGCGTGCTGGCGCCGCTGTCGTACGGAACGACCGCGTCGGAGCCCACCAGGGCCGAGTAGCTGGTGACGTCCAGCCCTCCGGCGGCGCGGCTCTCGGAGTGACAGGAGGCGCAGGCGTCCGTGAGGAGCGGCGCGATGTTCTCGGTGTAGCTCGCCCAGGTCGACGCCGCGCGCTCGGTCGTGTTGGCGTCGATGTTGCCGTCACCGTCTTCGACGCGCACGATCGCGTGGTAGGTCGTGCCCGAGGCCAGGCCGGACACCTGCATCGACGTCGCTCCCACGTCCGCGGTCGCGGTGGGTGTCAGCAGGTCCTGACCGCCAGACTGCGTAGACAGGTAGAGGTGGTAGCGCAGGGCGCTCGCGGGCGTCTCGCGGTCTGTTCCCGGAGACCAGCTCAGCGAGAGCGCATCGGTCGAGACCCCCTCGATCTCCTCGATCCCGTCGAAGGACGGCGTCCCTGCGTCGGCGCTGGCGGCGGTCCAGAACACCACCACCTCACCCGACGCCATCTCGTTTCCGGACAGGTCGGAGATCCGCGCGCCCACCTCCAGGCGATGCCGCGTGTCCTCCTGGAGCGACGCGAGGGGCTGCAGGCGTATCCCCTGCTCGCGATAGCCGATCTGCAGCGCCACGGGCATGTCGCCGGTCAGCGCCAGATTCTCCGAGGTGAGGGTCCGGAGATCGGGGTCCTCGTTCAAGAACACCGCCATCTCGACGTCCACGGAGACGTCCTCCGCCTCGCCGGACGGGTTGGTCGCCGTCACGCGCGGCAGCGAGTTCTCCCAGGAGCCATCGTCCTGGGACTGCCCCACCACGAACGACCAGGGCGCGGGCGCGATCGCCGCGTTCCCCGCAGCGTCCTGCGGCGGGATCTCCACGGTCACCACCACCACGCTGTCCGCCGGCAGCGCCTCGTCCGCGGCCCAGGTCAGCACGTGGTCTTCGAGCTCCGGGATGCCGGCGATGGACTGCCCATCCGCCTCGACCCGCAGCGCGGCCTCTCCCGTCAGCGACTCGTCCCAGGCGATCTGCACCACCACGCCCCGCCCCACGCCGTGGCGCCCCGGCGAGGGCACCCAGGCCTGTGGTGTCGGCGCCGTGGTGTCGGGCCATGTGGTAAAGCCCAACACATGCTCCCCCTCCTGGGGCACGCCCGCCGCAGAGACCAGACCGGAGACGACCACCGTGCAGGTCGTCCCCTCCGGGAGCGCCGCGATGGGCGTCAGAAAGATCATGCTGCCTGCCTGGTCCAGCACTGCATGGTCCAGCACTGCATGGTCCAGCACTGCATGGTCCAGCACTGTCCCGCCGCGATCACACGTCTCGTCAAGTTGGACCGTCTCGGCGGTGACCGAGATTGGATCGAGCGCAGGATCGACGAGGATCTCCACCGTCATCGCAGGATCGACGTTCACGGCGCCGGACGCCGGGAATGTCTCGGCGACGATCGGCGCCCCGCCCCCCGACGCGCGGAAGTCGATCGTCACCTGCTCGTCGAGCGGGTTGCCCGCGGCGTCGGTCAGTCCCCGCTCGATGGACAGCGCACAGCGGCCCGCCAGCGCCTCTTCCGTCTGGGCGATGATCGTATCGCCGTCGGCGACCGCCGTGAACTCCAGCCCCACGGCGCCGGACTCGCAGCGCAGTCGAACAGAGGAAGGACCGACGCTCTGGGGCGAGATCGGCTCGGAGAACACCACCTCGATCTCCGTATCAGCAGAGACGCCCGTGTCGCCATCTTCGGGGGTGGTCGATACGACAGATGGCGCGAACAGATCGGCCGCCACCAGCGGCCCTGGATCATCCTCTCCCGGCCGGTGGCATGTGTTGCAGGAGGCGTCGTCGGGGAGGCGATGCTCCTCGGAGGAGACCTCCCCCAGCCGAAACCGGCTCGTCCCCGCCGGCAGCGCGGACTCGACGATGAACAGGCCCGCGTCGTCGGTGGTCGCGAGCCAGCGCGCGTCATCTCCGAGGCGCTGCAGCGTCGCCCCGGCGAGGGGGCGCTCTCCGTCCCGATCGGCGAAGACCGTTCCCGCAGCGGACAGGGTAGAGTGGCAGGCCAGGCAGTCGGGCGCGCTGGCGTGAATCTGTGACAGGTCGGCGTTGTTGTTGGTGGGGATGCAGCCCCCCGGGAAAACTCCTGCGATCATCATGATGAAGATAGCTGTGGTGGCTATTGGGGTAGCCGCGCGCCTTACACCGGTGTTTGATTTGTTACAACCGGAATTGGAGATGTCACACCGGGGGTTGGGGTCCACATCTCGCCACCTATCTCCCTGGCGGTAGTCGGCGGAGGGCGCCCCGGGCGGAAACCCGCGAGGAGCTGATCGTCGTCACCCTGCTGGGGTCACCCCTCAGGTAGACCCGACGCGTGCGGCGGTCAGCGGTGCCAGCTGAAGAACAGCTCGGTCCTGCCCACGACGACCTCTACGTGCCCCCCGTCCACCTCAACCGGCCCTGTCATATCCTCGCCGCCGAGCTTCGGGGGGTTGCGATCGACCCGCAGCGGCGTCAGCACCAGGCGCTCTTGTTCCACCCGCACCCTCAGGTTCTTTCCGGACACGTACTCGTCGGCCAGGATGATGTCGCACCGGCGAGAGCGACCGATGAGGAACGAGTCGCCGTCTTGCAGCACCCTGCTGGTCCCGCCGATGAGCAGCACCCAGCGCCCGCGGTCCTCGTCCTCCACGAAGCGGGTGGCTGCGGTCACCTCAGCGTCGACTCGGCCTGTCGGCGCCGTCCACCCCGGTGTCTCACCGTCGCCATGGTCAGCGTGAACAGCCCTCTCTGCATCGGCAGCCCGGTCCGCGTCGCTGCGCCGCTCTGAGGCGACCCGGTCAACAACACCACCCCACTCTTCGCCCACACTCGTATCAGCATCATCAACGCTGGCGGCGTCCACTCCGACCTGACGCGGAGAGACCGCGCGCGCCCGCCGCGGGTCGTTCGCGACCATCACCTGCTCTCGGGTGAGCACCGTGTGCACCGTGGACAGCCAGCGCTCCTCCACCCATGTCGGCGTCTGCGACCGGGGGGTCTTCACCAGGAACGTGTGGGGCGCACATGCCGCCACCGCAGCCCGCACGGAGCGAGGGCCGATCCTGCTCCCCTCAAACACACTCGCGACGCGATTCAGCTCGTTCTTCTGCGTGAGTCTGCCGATCGCCCACGTGCCGATGTTTGCCAACGCCTGCACGTCCACCGACATCGGATTCTGCGTCGCCAGCAGCACCCCCAGGCCGTGCGCGCGCCCCTGCCGGACGAGCAGCCCCAGCGGCGCCTTGGACGGCGGCTGGTAGGGGTTGGACGGGAAGAAGGACGTCGGCCCGCTCGCGCCGCCCACCTCGTCGATGTACAGCATCAGGCGCAGCCCCGACGCGCCCCCCTGTCGACGCATCCATCGATACAGCGCGCCGCATACGTTGGCGATGCACAGCGCCTGGTCCTCGAAGCTCGCGAGGTGTCCCAGGTAGAGGATCGCGAGGGGGACCTTGCCCCCCGCGCCGCCGATCAGCGTCTCTACATCGAGCGGCTCTCCGGCGTACCAGTCCTGGCTCGCGCCGGCGCACTCCGCGGCGAGCTTCTGACGGAGCCGCGTCCGCGCGCGGTCGTCCAGGTACTCGTCGATGGGCATGCCGCCGACGTGCGCGATGGGCGGCGCGGCGACGAGACGCCCCAGCTCCTGCAGACCCGCGATGCCCTCCAGCGAGCGCCCCTGCTCGCTCGCCCAGCCGACCAGCTCCTCGATGAACGTGAGCTCCGGAGCCCGCCTCTTCAGGGATCGCGATCCCCACATCCGGGCACCGAGACCGCGGACGATGGCGTGGGTCAGCTCCCGTCGACTCACCCGATCGCTCTCGTCCTCGGCGGGGCAGCCGTAGGAAGGCAGCGCGGACATCGCAACGCGGCGCGCGATGGGCGCCTTGGGGCTGAACAAGCGACACTCCACGCGCTCGGCGTAGGCGCGGGCGATGCTCGCCACCGCGGGGTGGCCGGCGAGCCCCTCGCGATACTCCACCTCGCGCCTCTCTGCGTCTTCTCCGAACACCGCGCGCATCGGTCCGGGCCCGAGCCAGCCCTGGTGGAGGGCCATCGACACCAGATCGCCCTTCAGGTCGACGGCGATGACCGGCACGCCCGACAGCAGCACCTCCTCGACGATGCTCTTCGAGAAGACCGTCTTGCCGGTCCCCGTGCTACCGCAGACGAACCCGTGGGTGACGAGCGCGTCTCCGTCCAGCTCGAAGCGGCTGCCGCGCCGCGGCTCTCCGCCCAGATCCTTCCAGGTCTCGTATCCGACGAACAGGGGCCTGCTCATGTTCGAGCCTCCTCGCGCGAGAGCGCCGCGTTCCGTATCTCGCTCAGCGTCTCGTCCAACGCTTCATCCAGCGCTGCGAGGGTCGGGTGAGTTGGAAACCGCGTCCGAAGTTCATCGAGGATCTCGCGCCGCGCGACCGCTGCGAGGCCCTCCGCGGCGACGTCTCGCGCGACGCTGACCAGCAGACCCCTCGGGGGCGGGTGAGGCGCGTCGAGCGCCAGCCACGCCAGCGCCTTCATCCGGAGCATCGCCATCCCCTCACCCGCGCAGGTTCGCTCCAGCACCTCCTGGAACCTCCCCGCGGCCATCCGCAGCTCCAGCAGCGCCCCGCGACGAACGACGCCGGGGTGGCCGTCGGCCACCGCGATCGCCTCGTCGAGTCGATCGTCTTCGACGCACAGACGCAGGTAGGTGCGCACGACCGGCGGGGGCGCCCCACCGTGGACGGCGGGCCGGAGGGCTTCGCGCAGCCGCATGCTGGCGCCCGGCGTAGACAGCGCCGCCGCGCAGACCGCCTGCAGCGCAGACTCGTCGAGTCCCGAGAGGAGCGAGAGGTGGGCCGTGAGCACGCGCATCACCCGGGAGTGTCGCGCCTCCGCGGACAGCGCCCGCAGGTGCCACCCCAGCACCTGCGCGTCGAGCGCGCCCGACCAGGCGCTGGCGACGGGCATCCACACGGCCGGCGGGCTCGCCCAGACCAGCTTGCGCAGGGCTCCGCGATCGCCGAGGCGGGCCGCCCGCCCCAGGGCCTCAAGCACCGCGTCGCGATCGCCGCGCGCATGCGCAACCTTCGCCATCAGCCGCCAGGACCGGAGGTCCTCGGGAGCGCTCCGGACCGCGCGCTGCGCCTGGGCCCTGGCCCCGGGATCGCCGATCGCCAGCAGGTAGCGTCCCAGGCACAGACGCAGCGCGTGCGGCGGCTCCGGGATCGCCGCGAGCGTCTGTGCGACCTGCCGCGCCAGCCGCGGCCGGGGGCTGCGCCGATCGGCGTCGAGGGCGAGCATGCCCGCGTCCATGTCTCCCGGCCGCAGGGTCCACGCCTTCAGCGCGTGGTCACGGCTCTGGTCCCAGTCCGCCGCCTCCGCGGCCTCTCGCGCCCAGGAGGTCAGCTCACGCACGCGCTCCTCCACCGACCACGACAGCTCCGCCACCCGGCTGACCAGGGCGAGGCGCCGGAAGCTGCTCTCGCCGCCGAGAGGGGCAACCCCCAGACGCTCCCGCAGAGCGTCCCAGAGGTCGGGGCGCGGCGACGGCGAGAGCAGATCGGGCCCCAACGCGAAGGCGCGGCGCCGGGGGTCGTGCCGCAGGGCCTCCCGGCAGAGGCTCCCGTCGAGAGATTCGCCCCAGGTCTGCTCCAGGCGCACCAGCCACGCCAGCGCCATCTCGACCAGCTCAGTGGGGGCGGCGTCGAGATCGAGGGGCGGCGGGAGGCGCCGCCAGGAGACGCGGGTGCTCCTGCCCAGGCGCACCACCTCGATCCGCGGCAGCCCGAGCCCCTGGCGGATCCCCTGGTAGCGACGGAGCCGCGCCTCGGTGGCGGGGGTCGGCGGTAGGTCTACCGCGAGGGTTCCCGGATCATCGGTCACGCCCCACCTCCTTCCACGCGCCCTCCTGGCCCAGCCTTCGCACCTGTGAAGGGGCGATCACCACGTACCGCTCTCTCCCGCCGAAGGGCAAGACCAGCTCGAAGCATGCGGCGCTCGCGGTGCCAGAGGCGATGACGCGGAGTCGGATCTGGTACCAGGGCAGCAGGGGCCGGATGTTCTGGGCGTAGGAGAGCCAGAGCGGCGAGGCGTCGTACCGCAGATCGATAGGGGCCTGGCACCACTCGCACTCGCCTGCCGCATCGCCGCTCCGGAAGGTGAGTCCGCAGCGCGAGCAGAGGGATTGCGGCGTGCGCGGACAGTACCGCCGCGCGTGATCGTAGGGAGACGCCCAGGTGGCCTGGGGCTCCCAGATGTCTCCGTGACAGTCGCAGCGCACCTGGTGGTCGACGCACAGCAGGCGGCCGCTCGGGGCGCCCGCAGACAGCTCGTCGAGGGGGAGCGGGTGATCGCCGACGACGCAGCGACCGTAGTGGTCGTCGCAGGCCCAGCGGTCATCGGCCAGCGCGATCAGCCGGCGCTCGTGCGCTGCCTCGGGGGTGCCTCGGGCCGCCAGACGACCGCAGCAAGTCAATTCCACCAGGCACCCGCTGGCGGTCCTACGCCCGCTGAGCTGGCAGGTCCCGACGCTGGCCGGGTGGAGGCGGACGCCGGGCCTGAAGCCGTCTTCGACGGCGCGGTCGATGGCGATCGGGCGACCACTCTGCGCGCAGGAGACGACCGCGCTCGGGTGAAGCCGCCGCGGATCGTCCGGGCGCGGCGGCGCGGCGGCGCTGGGATGGAACAGCTCACGCGCGATGGGACATCGCAGGAGCTCTGACCGGTGGTAGATCTGCCCGCTCACGGTGCACGCCTCGGCAGCGGTGACGTCGAAGGTCAGGCCGGTCTCAGCGGAAGTGCGCAGCCGCCCCGCATCGATCCAGATGGCCGGCGGCAGGGTCGTCCGCGCGCGGTGCTCCGGGCAGATCACCGCCCCTGTCTTGTCGCAGGCGAGCATCTGGCCGGGGTGGTGCAAGCGGCCGTCCCCCGCGCACGCGATCGCCTTGTCGCGCGCGAGCTCCACGCCGCTCGTGGGGCAGGTCACATAGGCGCGGGGGTGGAGCAGGCGACCGTCCTCGGGGACGCCTCGCCCATTGATCGCGGCGAACCACTCCCCCGTCACCGGGCAGGTCACGCCGTCCGCCTCCCACCAGGTCCGCCCGTCCGCGCTGCACACCCGGCCGTGGTCGGCGCAGATCGATCGGCCCTCCAGCGGCTCCGCGAAGAGGTGATCGGCGCAGATCGCCCGTCCGCAGCAGGCCGCTGCGCGGCGGTGGTCGGGACAGGCGGGGGTGCCGCAGTGCGCGCAGACCTCCTGGTGCCGGCGACACCACGCGGGCGCCTCGCACAGCAGGCAGCGCGCGTCCGGGCTCCGCTCCTCGGGCGGGGGGCTGCGGCGAATGAGCGCGTCGCAGGTGGCGTCGCGACATGCAATAGCGCACACGGTGCAGGCCAGCGCCCCCTGAGAAGGCTCCGCGAGCAGATACGCATGGCGCGGCTCGTCGCACCACTGACACTGCGCGTCCAACAGGTGACCCGCGCGAACGCGGGGCCGGATCCGCGCCGCCTCGCCGCTGCGCGCGTGGGCGTAGTCCAGCTCGAAGCGATGCGCGAACCGCACCAGCAGGGCCTCGGTGGACAGGGTCGCCTCGAGCCCCCCCTCGACCAGCCGATCGAGGCGCTCCACCCGCCGGGACGCCTCCTCCTCGAAGACCCTGCGGTCGGCGTCGTGCTCGGCCTCGGCGAGGCGGAGCTGCAGATCTGCGTAGATGTCCTGCCGCTCTTGATCGGCGTCCCGCGTGAGCTGCGCCAGGCTCGCGCTGAGCTGTCGCGCCACCCGCCGCTGGAGCTCCTGATCGCATGCGCGCCGGGCCTGCTGTGATTCCCCTGTGCTCGGGAGGCGGATCGACGCCCGCAGCACCCCGCGGACCTCTGTCTCGCCGTACCAGGGACTCCGACGCAGCGCCGCGACCCGCTGCGGGCTCATCACGCTGCGCTCCTCCAGATCCCAGATCACCGGGATGAGCTCGGTCACCGGCGGAGGACCCGGGAGCCGCACCTCGTAGACGTACCGCAGCGCCAGCCTCTGCACGAATCGATCGTGGACCTCTCTCAGCGCGCCGTTGTCGACGCTGAAGTCGCGCCGCCAGCGGTCCAGGAGCGCCCCGTCACCGGCGAGGTCTCCGCCGACCTGGATCGCGCGGGTGGCGCCGCGCATGCGCAGGCAGGTGGCGAGCCCGTCCAGCACAGCGCTGCCGGGGACCACGAGCTCCACCGAGCGGTCGCCCGCCCACAGCTCGAGGTCGAAGACCAGCTCCAGACGCGTGCGCTCCTTCCCGCGGCGAAAGAAGCGCCGATACGGCGGCGGCACGTCCACCACGAGGGCGCCGTGGAGCTCGCGCCAGGGGAACCCCAGCGCCCGCAGGGCCTGCGTTACGACGTTCCGCAGGGGGAACGCCTCAGTCATCGTCCCAGTCCGACAGATCCAACTCAGGCAGGTCAGGCGTAGGGCCGTCGGCGGAGGCGTCCTGGACCTCTCCGAACAGGGCGTCGAAGGCCTCTGCCGATCGCGCGCGCTCGCGGGCCCGCCCCTTCGCGTCTTCCACGCGGCTGCCGAGGTCGAACAGCTTGCGGCGGTCGACGGTGCCGTCGGGCAGCAGGCACTGCGCGATCCACCCCTCGAAGGAGCGGTGCGCAGAGACGGTGGAGGCCGCGAACAGCTCTCCGAGGATCTGCTCGGTGTCTCCGATGACGTTCTGGAACAGCTCCAGCTTGTCCCGCATGATCTGCATGACCCGATCTTCCACCGTGTCTGCGATGACCATGTTCACCACCGTCACCTTTCGGCGGCGCTGCCCGAGGCGCTGAATGCGGCCGATGCGCTGCTCGACCTTCATGGGGTTCCACGGGAGATCCAGATTGATGAGCACGCTGGCGGTCTGGAGGTTGAGCCCCTCTCCTGCCCCCTCGCCGCAGACCAGGAAGCCGACGTCCGGGTCGCGATGAAACTGCCGAATCAGGCGCGTTCGGGCCGCGCCCTTGCGGTCGATCAGCGCCAGCGCGCCCCGCCCCGCTCCGCTGATGAGCCGCAGGAGAGACCGCTGAGAGCGGCGAAAGCGCGCGAAGACCAGCGCCTTCTCACCCCGTGGGATGCGCGGCAGCACCCGCTCGATCAGGCAGCGCAGCTTCGGGTGATCGTCGTCTCGGAGCTGGCCCACCCGCGCGTGCAGCGCCGGGTCGTCCACGCGCTCCCAGAACCGGCTCTCGCAGAGGGACTCGTACGAGCTGCACACCTGCTGGAGCATCGAGATGCGCGCCAGGGTGGCCCGCGCGGGTCGCGCCGAGGCCTGGGCGACGTCTCGGTACAGCGTCCGGAATTCCGCGCCGACCCGAACCCGAACGGCCGCGGCTCGCCGACCCGGGAAGCGCACCAGCACCTGCCGACGGCTGCGACGGATGGTGTGGCGACGGATCCGCTCCTGGAGCTCCGGGCGAGGACGCCGGGCGCGGCTGTCGAAGAAGAAGCGGCGCCGGAATTCGCGCACGTCGACCCCGAGGGCGCCCGGCCGCAGCGCCGTGTAGACCGTCCACAGCTCGGTGGGCTCACCCGAGAAGGGCGTCGCAGACATGAACAGGACGTAGTTCGCCGCGAGCTGGCGCACCGCCTGGTAGGACCGGCTCCGTCGGTTCTTGATGTGGTGGCACTCATCGACCACCACCATGTCCCACCGCTCCGCGACGAAGCGCGCGATGTTGTTCCTCCGACGCAGCGTCGCCAGGCTGACGATGACCTGCTCGGTGCGCGGCAGCTCCGGAGCGCCGATGCAGCCGTCGGCCGACGCGGCGTCTGCGCTGCCCTTGTACTCCAGAAAGCGCAGGCCGAACTTCTCCCACATCTCTTCCTGGAGCTGGTCCAGGAGAGGCCCGGCGGGGGCGACGATCAAGACCCGCCGCACCATGCCCCGGTGCAGATACTCCTTGATCACCAGGCCCGCCTCGATGGTCTTTCCCAACCCAACGTCGTCGGCGATGAGCGCGCGGCCGCCCATCTGGGAGATGACGCGGATGGCGGCCTGCTGCTGGTAGCCGTAGGGCTGCACGGCGATGGTGGGCAGACTCTGGAGGGTGCCGAGATCTGCGCTGGCGCGGGTGCGCAGCAGGCGCTCGAGGGCGCGCTGGTGGTGGAGCTGCCCCTGGGGCTCTGCGTCCAGCGGCAGCTCGACGCGGCCCACGGCCAGGTCGGGGGTCCGCGCAGCGACCGGCGCGTCTGTCGGCTTCTCCGCGCCGCACTCTGTGCAGAAAGCGTGGCGGGGCAGCAGGGGGTGGTAGCAGACGGGACAGGCGGGGGTGTCCTCGGCGCCCCTGGGAGAGGGGAGCGCCCCCGTCGCGGGCGCGGGCTCGGAGCGCGCGGCGTCGCGGAGCAGACGAAGCGCCAGGGTGACGGTGGGAGGACGCGCGCTGGGCGCGGACGCCATCATCCGGCGAGCCACGGAGACCATCCGATCGGGCAGACGCCGCGCCCTTCCATCGGGAATCGACGCCGCCCGGGGAAGCGCCGCGGGATCGACCCGACCGAACAGCAGCGTGAGCGCGAGGTGGCCCAGGGCGAAGACGTCCGTAAGCGGCGTGATCTGTCCTCTCGCCGCCTCGGGGGCCAGCCAGCCGCGCGTGCCAGCGCGAACACGATCCCTCCCCGCCGTGACCAGGTGACTGATCCCGAAGTCCACCAGACGCAGGTGGTCTGTGTCGCGCTCAAGCATCACGTTCGCGGGCTTGAGGTCGCGGAAGACGATCGGCCGCGGCCGCCACGCATGCAGATAGGCCAGGCGATCCACCACCTGCTCGATGATGCGGAAGAAGCGAGCGTGATCGAAATCGAGCGCCCCCGCGCCTTCGCGCAGCGCGGTGGCCAGATCGCGCCCGTCCACCCAATCCATCACGAGGAAGAGTCGATCCCGAACCCGGATCCCCTCGTGGACGACCGGGAAGAAGTCGCTGCGGTTGAGCGAGGTGAGCAGGGTGAGCTCGCGCTCCAGCGCCTGGTCGAGGGTCGGACTCTCGCTGCGCACCGTCTTGATGGCGACCAGCTCGTCGGCCTGGTCGTCGAGACGGAACGCCCGCCAGACGGTGCCCATGCCGCCCTGGCCGATCTGGGCGTCGAATCGGTAGGTGTGACGCCCGCTGATGGTCGCGCCCGGCGCCAGCGCCCCCCCACCCGACTCGGCACCAACAGATGGAGCGGCGCCCGACTGGAGGGTGCCGGGTCGATGCAGGGTGGTCCAGCGGGTCGCCGCGGTGACCCCGCTCGGTCGGCGGGTCGCCGCCGTCTGACCGACCCCGGTCAGCCGATGCGCCGAGAGCTGGCGGGTTGCTGCGGTCTGACGGTGAGCAGGGGTCCGCCGGGTCGCTGCGGTCTGACCGTGAGGGGCCTGATCGGGAGACAGGGTCTGCCGGGTCGCTGCGGTTCGGCG
Organism: uncultured Enterobacterales bacterium; assembly: GCA_964464515.1. GTDB lineage: Bacteria > Myxococcota_A > UBA796 > UBA796 > UBA2385 > CAYXGP01. Next base: position 6,464 of record CAYXGP010000130.1, on the reverse strand, counting down.
AGCGGCTGCGGTTCGGCGAGCGGCTGCGGTTCGGCGAGTGGGCGCGGTCTGCCAGCCAGCGTCTTTCCGCGCTCGAAGGGCGCGCTGCGCGGCTTGAAAGGTGGTAACTCCAAACGGCACGGGCTGGTCGGTCCGGGCGTTGACCCAGCGGGCGACCCCCTCCCGCTCGAGCGCTGCCCGGGTGCGGGTCCCGAGCGCAGCTGCCAGCTCGACGAGGGCTTCGATCAGGTCGGCCTCGTCGCCCTGGGCGTAGACGTCGGCGTAGCCGTCGATGAGGTCTCTGAGTTCGTCATCGATGGGGACGGTGTCGAGACTTGCGTGCTTCACGGGGCCGGCTGGTCAGGAGCGCCAGATCAGCGCGTTGTAGTCTCGGTATCCTGACCGGGTGGTGCTGAAAACAACGCCATCGTCGGCCGCGGTGAGCGCACAGCAGACCACGAGCATACAGGTCTGCCCACGATCTGACAGGGCTGCACCCGTCGGGCCCATTCGGGGATAGCATCCCCCCCGCGCACCGGAGCGTGTATGCCGCAGATGCCCCGTGAGGATCTCGATCACATCCTCTGTCTTCAGCTCGTACTGGCCTGGGCCGGCGAGAGCCCGGTGGAAGACGACGGCCGGCTCGGATGGTGGAAGACCGACCTCCTCCACCCCGACGCCGGGCTGACCCTCTACCAGCAGCTCTTTCCGCGGACTGCGGCGTGGGCGGCCCTGTGCGGCGCGCGCGAGGCGGCGAGGCGGGTCGACCAGGGGGCCCGCGCCGGAGCATCGCGCGACACCGGCTTCCTGACACTGTTTTCGTTGGGCACCGCCGTGGACGAGGGACTCGGCGAGCGCATCGCTGAACATCGCCGCTCTGGCCTGGCTCCGTCTGCGGCGCTCCCGGCCCTCTTCCCCATGGAGCTTCCGCTGGACCGGGGGGCGCTGGCCGGGTGGCTGACCCGCGCTGAGGTCCGCTTCGAGACCTCGCCCCACGGCCGCAGGCTCCGGGGGACTCCCCCCGAGACGCTTCGTCAGGCGGTCGACGGCATGGCCAGCGCCATCCGCTCGTTGCCGGGAACCTGGAAGGCGCCTCACTACCGGCTCAAGTCGTGACCGCAGAGCTGACGACCACACACACCCACATCATGCGGGCGGGGCTGCTGGCGGAGGAGGCCCGAGCGTGGTGGAGGCACCGCCGGCTGAGCGGACAGCCCGATCCGATCAGGAGCGCCTTCACGGAGTACTGGTTCGGCGTCCGCAGCGAGGCGCGGGTGCGGCTGCTGGTCGGTGCGCTGCAGCGTCGCTTCGATCGCTTCCCCGCGGCGCTCGAGGTCCTCCACCAGTGGACGGACACCACCCCCGAGGAGCGCGCGCTCATCTGCCACTGGCATGTCCAGCTCACAGATCCGCTCTACCGACTCTTCACGGGTGAGCTGCTGCCTGGGCTGCAGGCGCGGGGAGAGATCCGCCAGTCGAGGGTGGTGGACTGGCTGGAAACAGAGCATCCCGGCCGCTGGGGCATGTCGACCCGGCTGAGGTTCTCCAGCGCGCTGCTCAGCTGTGCCTACCACGCCGGGATCCTGGGCACAGCAAAGGACCCCCGCCCCATCACCGCGCCGCGGCTCTCAGATCGAGCGCTGGGCTACATCCTCCACCTGCTCCGTGAGACGGGGTACAGCGGCAGCACCCTGGAGAACCCGTACCTGACCAGCCTGGGGCTGGAGGGAGACATGCTGGAGAGCCGACTTCGGCGCCTGGACGGCGTGACCTTCCGACGGATGGGCCACCTGTTCGAGCTGGACTGGCGACACGACTCCCTGCAGCAGTGGGCGGAGGGGGCGCAGTGGGCAGAGGGGACGCAGTGGGCAAAGGAGATGCGATGACCGAGCCGTTGTTTCCGGCCGCAGGAGGCGAGAGCACCCAGCTCAAGCGGGCGCTGACCGCGCTGCGGGGCGACCTGATCCATGAGGACGGACCGCAGATCAGCGCGATGCGCAACTATCGCTACGCGATCCTCCCCTACGCACCCGGGGAGGAGTTCGCCCTGCGTCGGGGGATCAACACCCTCACGACCACGCTGCGCAGCGAGGGCTGGCTGGTGATCTCCGTCTCTCTACAGAAGCTCCTGATGGAGCGCATCCGGGCAGAGGACAGCGGCCGTTTCTTTGCGCAGATGGCCGCGCGAGAGGAGATGTTTCACAGCTTCTCCAAAGACAAGACCCTCAATGATCTCAAGTCCAAGATCGCCCGCCTCGTGGAAGGCGAGGACGGCCTGGCCGCTGACGTCAGCCGCCTCATTCAGCAGCAAGCGCAGACCCACCCCGACCACGCCGACCGGATGGTGGCGTTCATCGGGCGGGCCGGCGCGCTCTACCCGTTCTTCCGCATCTCGGCGCTGCTTCGCTACCTCGACACGCACAGTCAGCGCAGCCGCCTGCGGGTTCCGATGGTCCTGCTGTACCCGGGCAGCCGAGGTGAAGGACACGCCCTGCGTTTCATGGACGAGCTCCCGCCGACCACCGACTACCGACCGCGCATCTATCCATAGAGGCCCTGATGCTGATTCAGAAGCTGTTCGTCAACGACGTCACCCGGGACATCCCCCCGGTCATCTACTTCCACGAGCAGAGCCCGGAGAAGGTGAAGGCCGAGGTGAGCGAGTACATCATCACCGGCGGCTGGCCGAGGGGGCATGCCAACCACAAGCGGGTCCCCAACGGCATCCATGAGCAGTACGTCCGGCTGCTCCGCGGGATGACCGAGGCGGCGGCGCGGCAGGAGGGACCGGAGCTCCCCGCGTCGTGGATCTCCGGTTTCTACGGCTCTGGAAAGTCCAGCTTCGCCAAGCTGCTCGGGCTGGCCCTGGACGGGGTGAGCCTGCCCGACGGCACCCTGCTGTCCGACGCCCTGATTCGCCGCGACACCTCTCCGCGGGCCGCAGAGCTGGCCGAGGCCTGGCAGGGGCTGAGCCGGGGTCGAGAGACCATCGCCTGCGTGTTCGACGTCGGGGGAGCGGCGCGGGACAACGAGCAGATCCACAACACCGTCGTCCGGCGTCTCCAGCATCGCCTGGGCTACAGCCCCGATCTGCAGGTCGCCTCGTTCGAGCTGCGGCTGGAGGAGGACGGCCTCTACCCGCAGTTCCTCCAGGCCGCCCAGGAGGTGCTCGGCGCGCCATGGGAGTCGATAAAAGACACCCAGCTGGTCGACAGCACCTTCTCCATGCTGATGCACCGCCTCCGTCCCAACGAGTACGACAACCCGATGGCGTGGCTGCAGATATGGATGGGGCAGGCCACGACGCGGGAGCGCAGCCCGAACGAGGCCGTCGCAGACATCGGACGCATGCTGGCGCACCGGGCTCCCGGCAAGACCCTGTTCATCGTCATCGACGAGGTCAGCCAATACATCCACCAGGACCACCAGCGCATGCTGCGCCTGCAGTCCTTCGTGTCTGCGCTCGGTCAGCGGCTCCGCGGCCAGGCGTGGCTCCTGGTGACCGGGCAAGAGAAGCTGGAGTCCCAGAACGAGTCGACGGTGCTGGGTAGACTCAAAGATCGTTTCCCCGACCGCCTCCGGGTGCACCTCAGCCCGACCAATATCCGAGACGTCGTGCACAGACGGCTGCTGCAGAAGAAACCGGAGCATGAAGCAACGCTCCGAGTGCTGTTCCACAGCAATCGCCAGAACCTGCAGCTGTACGCCTACGACTGCCAGGACATCAACGAGTCCGACTTCATCGAGGTCTACCCGCTGCTGCCCCAGCACATCGAGCTGCTGATGCAGATCACCAGCGCGCTGCGCTCCCGATCAAAGCGACGCCAGGGCGATGATCACGCGATCCGCGGACTCATTCAGCTCCTCGGGGAGCTGTTTCGGGAGCAGAAGCTGGCCGACCAGCCGGTCGGCAACCTCATCAGCCTCGATAGGGTCTTCTCGGTCTACGAGAGCTCGTTCGACTACTCCGTGCAGGGAGTGCTCGGGCGCATCCTCAAGCACTGCAGCAAGTGGGATGACCCTCTCGCCGCCCGGGCCGCGAAGGTCGTGGCGCTGCTGCAGCTCATCTCTGAGCAGACCCCGACCACGGCCGCGCTGGTCGCCCAGTGCCTGTATGACCGGCTCGATCGCGGCGACAACCAGACCCGGGTTCATGAGGCGCTGGAGCGGCTCAGGACGGCGAACCTCCTCGGCTACTCCGAGAAGCGCGGGTACAAGCTCCGCTCCTCCGCTGGTGAAGAGTGGGACACCGAGCGCAGCCGGATCACCGTCGCCTCTGAGCGCCAGAGCGAGCTGGTCGCCGAGCAGCTCACCAGGCTGGTCGCCCGCGCCGATCGCCCCACCCACCTCGGCGTTCCGTTCCCCCTCCAGGTTCGCTACTCCGACAACCACGGCACCTCCCAGCGGACCCTGCGCTCCGGCCGAACCGGCACACCGGTCATGCCGGTGGATCTCCGCTGGCTCACGAACCTCTCTGCGCGCGAGCCCTCCGGTTGGATCAGCAGCAGCGCTGAGCCCGCCCACTCCGCTCGCCTGATCTGGGTCGTGGGCGAGGTGGCGCCGGTGCAGGAGGCCGCGCGGAACCTCCACCGTTCGCGGGCGATGGTCGAGCGCTACAAGCGCCTCCGAGAGAGCCTCACCACCGAGAAGAAGATCCTGCTCACCGAAGAAGAGGGGCGGGTGGACGAGCTGGAGGTGGCGCTGATGAGCGCCGTCGGCGCGGCCTGGATGAGCGGGGCGCTGTACTTCCGCGGCCGCGCCATGCAGCCCGGCGGGCAGGGCGGCGCGTTCACCACCGCGTTGGCTGCGGCCACGAAGCGCGTGCTCCCCGAGCTGTACCCCCGATTCAACAACACACGGGTGACCACCTCTGAGCTGAAGCGGCTGCTGGGAGCCTCCCTGGCCGGCTCCGATCCGAAGTTCATGCCCGGCAAGCTCGGGCTGCTGAAGGTGGACGCCGGGCGCGTGGTCGCCTGGTGCGAGGGCGAGGTGCCCGCGGGAGTTCTCCGGCACATCAAGAAGGCGCCGCTGACCGGGAAGGCGCTGTTCGAGCACTTCCTCGCGCCGCCGCACGGCTACGCCGAGGATCTCGTTCGGGCCAGCCTGGCGGCGATGCTGTGGGGCAAGTGGATCCGGTTCACCCTGAATTCGGGCGACGTGATCACCTCGGTGGGCGACCAGGGCGCCCGCAAGCTGTTCGAGGAGGCCCGTCCGCTGCGCAACGCACGGATCGTCTACTACACCGGCCCGGTCTCCCAGCGGGATCGCAACCGGATCTGCAGGCTGTTCAAGGAGGCGCTCGACGAGACGGTCAACCGGCAGGACGAAGACATCGCGGACGCCGTCTACGAGGTGTTCCCGCGATGCCAGGCCTCCCTCAGCCAGGTGCGCGATCGGCTGGCCCGCCTCAGCCCGCCCCGTACGCTGCCCCCGGCGCTCACCTCGCTGCAGCATGCGCTCGAAGCATGCAGAAAGAGCCGACAGGTCGAGCCAACGGTCACCGCGGTCAAAGAGAACCTCGACGCCCTCAACGACGGTCTCCCGGTCCTCTCCGGCTACGCGCTTGAGCTGACCGACGCCCTGATCGACACGCTCAACGCCGCCGCCAGGCTGCTGCGCACAGAGGTCGCCCAGCTCGACGAGATCGGCAGACTCGAAGACGCCGAGGGCGCGGCCCGCGTCGAGGCCGCCCTGTCGGGCAGCACGCCCTGGCGCGAGATCCCGACCGTGGCCGGCGACGTAGAAGCGCTGAAAGCGAGCTACAGGCAGGCCCGGCAGGCGCTGCTCGACGACATCGCCCGGCAGGCCGAGGAGGCCCGACAGGACCTCAGGGGCATCGACGGCTTCGACACCCTCAACGCAGCCGCGGCCAACCGGGTGCTACACACGATCACTGCGGTGGTCCCAGAGACGACCGAGGACAAGACCTACCCCACGCTCGCCGCTGTCCGCGACCGGTTCGCCGCAGACCTGCGCGCTGCCATCGAGCGGGCGCAGGACATCCTCGACGATCTGCTCGACGGCGGCACAGAGCGACCGCTCGTGCAGATCCGGGTCCGCATCCGGCAGCGGATCATCGAGAACCCCGCGCAGCTCGATGCTCTTCTCGACGAGGTGCGCCAGCGCGTGACCGACCTGCTCGCCCAGAACAAGCGCATCCGCATCCTCCCCAACTGAGGGCAGCTCCGCCATGACCCCCGACGCCAGGTCCGCGCTGTCGAAGACGATCCGAGGTCTTCGACAGCGTCTGCTGCTTGACTTGCACGCAGCGGTGGAGTCAGCGTACCAGGTCCAGCTCTCGGTCAGTCAGGCCAGGCTCTCGCCGCTGATGCACGCCCGACGCGTTCGGCTGGAGGGTTGGATCTCAGAGCAGGTCCGAGCCAGCGGAGACTCCGACTCACCAGAAACCAGCACTCCAGAGCTCCGGGCCCGGCTGCTCGCCGACATCGAGAAAGAGGCCGCGTACACGCTGCTCAATCGACTGA
>CAYXGP010000129.1:0-23609 GCA_964464515.1 uncultured Enterobacterales bacterium | reverse complement strand
AACTGCACCGAGCTCTGCCGCGCACAACGCTGAATGAAGGCGTCCAGTGTCCCGCCGATCTCAGCGGCGGCGTGACGCGCCTGGATCCCACGCCGCTCCCCCTCCGTCACCCCCGCGACATAGGCAGGCACCAGACGTTTCTGCAGCTTCTGGAGGTCCTTGAGCAGCTTCTTATAGCGATCGGGAGTCAAGCGTCCGCTCCTGCGGGGGCCTCGAGAAAGACCGCCGCCATATCCGGGGTGTACGGAAGGTTGTAGCGTTCGTTCAATCGAACGCGGTTGTCGTAAATGCCACCGGGCATCGCCAAGACGATGAGGCCAAACCGGCCACCTCGGGCGCGCTCGTAGAAGCCGCTGAGCCAATGCATCATGCCCAGCGGACCGAGGAGCGAGGGCGCACGAAGCACCGTGATTCGACCCGGCCGCGCCGAAGCCATCGCGGCATCCAGCGCCGCACCGAGTTCATGATGCGCCCACGACCAGTCCGCGTCCGGCTGCCCTTCGGTGAACGGCACCAGCTCCCAGAGCCCGCTGTCGCGGAGCGCCGTCACCAGGACCCGATCCAGCTCGATCTCACCCACCCGGTCCGCGCCGACCTGCGCCGCCAACCAACGCGAGATCTGCGGCCCGACCACGTGGTGCGTGGCCGGCGGGAGCGCGACCACCCGCACCCCGCCGCGGTCGATGCTGGCCGCGAGGGCATCCACCACCGGAGGATGATCACCGTCCGTGCGCTGACGGGGCACGGTGGCATCGAGCTGCACCGCGTCGGGCCGACGGGCGATGACGACCCGCTGCGGATCGATCCAAAGCTCGCCGTCTTGCTGCCAGCCCACAGCCGAGAGCGCGTCTGTCAGACCGGATGGCACCAGCGGCCCCAGGGCCTGCTCCAACACAGAGCGGATCTCGTCCGCAGTGCCCTGCGGCGGAACCAGCCCCGGAGCGATCTCCAGCGCCTGCGCTGCAGAGACCGGCGACTCATGGACGTGATCTCCACTGACGCGACTCGACGTGAGCGGCAGCAACGCAGTCAGCAACGTGACGGAGTCCACCTCGATCCGGGCCAGGTGATGCCCCACCTCATCGACGAGGCCGTCCCAGATGCGGGCGGCGAGCCGATCGAGCGGCCAGGCCTCCTCGGCGGTGAGGCGATCGATCTCGGCGGCGACCGCCACCACCTGCGCCTCTGTCCACGGCGGGATCACAGCCAAACGACGGTCCACCGCGTCGCGGACGTGTCCCGTGGGATCGAGAAGGACCGCAGCGAACCGCGCCCACCCGGGCGCGTCCGTCCCGCCCAGAAGGCTACCGAGGCTCTGGCCGAGGGCCTCGAGCGGAACAAAGCCGACGGGGGGAGTCAACTCTTGTGCAGCGCGAACCAGGCAACTGCCGACGCTGCCGTCCTTGCGAAGCCCGCTCAAATCGCTGACCTGCGAGACCCGCTGCCGCGTCACCCCGAGGTGTTTCGCAGCCGCAGCAGGGCTCCGCGCGTTCTCGCCGTCCAACCCGAAGATCGCAGCGAGCACCGGCAGGGATACACCGCTCTCCTGCGCCAGAGCGTCCCGATATCCCGGCAGGCTGTCAGGACAGCCGCCCCCGCCCGCCATGCGCGTCAGCGCACCTCGGATCCGCTCCAGCTTCTTCCCGCCGACCCGCGGGATGGCCTGGAGGACTGATAGAGACTCCGCGCAGAGCTCCCCGATGGTGTAGATCCCCTGCCCTTCCAGCTGTCTGCGGACGTGCGCGGTGACCGCGCCGCCGAGCGTTGAGAGGGGCCGCTCGTCACCGACCAATGGTGCAAAAAACGGCGACGCGACAGGCGCGGGGGCGACCGAGACCTCCCCAAACCGGGCGCGGGCCTCGGCCTTCAGCTGCCGCAGGGAACGGAGCGTCTTGGCGCCGACGTTGGGCAGCCGATCTGCGCGGCGCTCGTCGATCCCGCCGAGCTGGTCCACCCGCGTGATGCCGAGACGGCGCAGCGCTCCCGCCACCCGTGTGTTCAACTCGAGGTGCTCCACCAGCGTATCTGCAGAAACATCAGCGGGGAGCATCTCCCTCGCCGGCGCGGGGGTAGGCGCCACCAGCGGCACCTGCGGCGCCACCAGGATCTTCTCCAGACCATCCAGCAGCGCGCCCAGGCTGGTGGGGCGCCCCTCCCGCTCGGGCGAGAGCGCCGTCCGCAGCAGCGCTGCCACCTCCGTTGTCTTCTCTGGCTCCCAGGAGTCGGGGAACGCCTCGGCGTCGATCACCGGCTCGCTCCCCCCATCCGGGGCGGCGGAGCCGAACGGGTGCAGCCCCGTCAGCAGCTCATAGAGCACCAGACAGAGCGCGTACTGATCGTTGGATGGGCTCCAGCGCCCCTCGGCGTAGACGAGGGGGTCCTTGTAGTGGACCGTGCCGACCGCCAGATCGCCCTCGGTGCGAATCGGCGCGACCAACCCCAGGTCGAGCAGCCAGGGCCGCGGCGGAGTAGATTCCTCCAGCAGGATGTTCTCGGGCTTGATGTCTCGATGCAGCCAGCCTGCCTCGTGGACAGCGCGTGTGGCCCCGACGAGGCCGCGAGCCACATGCAAGAAGTCGTCTGGGGAGAGCGGATCGCCCGCGCCGGCCCAGAGCCCGGCGGTGACCCCGTCGATCCACTGCATCGACAGCACCGTGGGATCGCCGGGATGAATGTCGTAGAGACGAACCAGATGCGGGTGCGAGACCTGTTTGAGTACCCGGGCCTCGGCGTTGAGCAATGCGGCGTGCGCTGCCGAGGCGACCTTGAGCACAATGGGTTGATTGAGCTGGGTGTCCCGCACGCGCCAGGTGATCGCAGTCGCGCCCCGGCCGATCTGCTCCTCCAGGGCGTACCGGTCGAGGAGCAGATCACCCACGCCCGGCTCGCGCGGCGCTTCGACGGTGACCAGCGCCGCCCGTAGACGCTGCAAGACCTCTGCGGCGTCCGCCGGGCGGTCGTCGGGATCGACCTGCAGCAGATCGGCGAGCAGCGCGCGGATCCCGGTCGGTGCGTCGACCTCGGGCACCTCGAACGGCCGCAGGAGCTGATCGACCGAGGTGAACAGTGGCTTGTCGGCCAGGAGCTCGTAGAGGATCACGCCGAGAGAGAACAGATCGGCCTTCTCGGTGGCCGCCGAGCGCTGCACCACTTCCGGCGCAGCGTAGAGCGTGTCCAAGCGCCCCAGCGCCGTCCCCACCAGCGTCGCGGCGCTCCCTCGCAGGTCGCGCGCCAGCTCGAACCCGCAGAGTCGCATGTCGTCTGGCGATCGAACCAGGATGTTCGCCGGGCAGAGACGCCGATGGACCAATTTGCGCTCGTGGACCCACGCCAGCGCGCGCGTGACCTGACACAACAGCTCCAGCCGCTCCTCTCTGTCGGGAGACTGCTGACTCAGCCATGTGGACAGCGGCGAGAACGGCGTGGTGTCTTCGAAGATCAGCAGGATCCGCTCTGGGTCCTCCCGCGTGGTCTGGCAGCTCAGGTACCGCAACACGTTCGGCGCGCCGAGCAGCCGATTGTGGAGCGTCGCCTCGCGCAACGCCAGGTTCTTTCGACGCTTTCGCTCCGCCTTGTCGTTGCCGTCCGCGCGGTAGACGTGCAGAATGCGCCGGGCGTCGTCCACCAGTGACTTGGCGAGCCAGATCTCGCACGGCTCGTCGGTCGACGGAAGCCTTGAGAGCCGCTGAAAGTCACCGGCGCGATCATCCTGCTGCGGTGGTCGGCCGTCATTCAGCACCCGCGCGATCAGCTGACGCTGCCGGCTGCTGATCAGCGGGGGATGCCGCATCCAGCCGGGGTCGGTGATCGCACGGACGATGTCACGGCGCGTGGTGACCAGCTCCTCGTAGTCTGAGGTGATGCGGGGATCGGCGTCGGCTGGGGTGAGGAACACCAGCCCCTGCACCCAGACCCGATCGAGATCGGGGTGCGCCGCGACCAGTCGCCCCTTCAGCACGCGCGCCTTGTGTTGGATGAGCCCGATGGGTGCCTGCCGACGCGCACCGTCGGCGAGGGTCCAGCGATCTCGGTTGCCCTCGATCCGCCCGCCCCAGCTCTTGAGCTCCACGGTGAAGACCGCATGCGGCGCGATCACCACTGCGTCGTGCTCGAAGGTCTGCCCCGGACGGCCGCTCGCCAGCTCGATGTTGGACCAGACCGCACAGGAGCTGGGGAGCGCTGAGACCAGCGCGCGGATCCCGGCAGCCTCCGCGGAGTGGACCGGCGCACCGACAGGAAAGTGACGCGCGCTCATGGAGCCTCCATCGCCCCGCCGACGTGCAGCCTTGGATGCCCCGCCAGATACCCGCGCCGCATGAGCCCGGCGGCGATGCCGGCGTCCAGGCAGACTCGGGCGTAGTCTGGGTCCGTCGCGAACAGCCGCGCGGCGAAGCTCTCCTGCGTGGCCCAGCCCGCTCGCGCCTCCTGCATCCCTTCGGAGCGCATCTGCCACGCCACCAGCCAGCTGAACGCCAGGACATCTGGCCGAGCCCTGCGAACCTGCCAGTCGTCGCCGTCTGGTTCGAGCACGCCCACCCGCGTGAGAACCAACGAGAGGACGCGATGGGTCTTGCTCCGCGCGATGTCCGGGGTGCCCGCGCGCAGGTGCCGGTCCAGCACGACCGTAAAGTCTTCGTCACTCGCCCTGTCGGCGTCGTGCGGCGCCAACGGTTCTTCGAGCGCAGCGATTCGAGGGAGCACCAGCTCATCCAGCAGCGGCGGCATCCACTTCTGGGTGAGGAGGTAGCGCCCCCAGAGCAGCTCCCGCCGCCGCGTAGGGCTGCCGTCCCGGAACAGACGGAGAAACGCAGAGTCGATAATTCGGCCGTCCACCTGGTCAATGAGCGGACGTGCGGTGCGGATCAGATCGTGGCGGGTGCCCTGACGGGCATGGGGCAGCTCGTCGTGCCCGTACTCGACCCACTCGTCCATCGACATGCCGGGCTCAGCCAGCTCCACCAGCAGCAGCGACGCCTCTTCGTTGAGCACCCGGCTCCAGCTCGTCAGCTCCATCGCACCGCCACGTCGAGCCCCTCCACGGCCGCCGCACCCTGCGGACAGCGAACGCCGTAACAGCAGTCCAGTCCACCACTCTCAGAGGACAACGCGCGCACCTCGCCGGAGGAACGGATGGTGGGCTCGTTGGCCCGCAGCTCGACCGCAGCGAGGCCGATGGCGATCCGCTCGGCGTCGGTGTCGGCGACAAAGGTGAAGGCTTGACCGAACTCCAGGTCCTTTCGGAGAGCCTGATGGGCCGCGATTCGCCCCCCGCTTCCCGGAAGCTCCAGCACGCGGTGGTGCGGCTGGACCTTCGGCAGATCAGCGATCCGTCCCCCGGCGGGGAGTCCAAGTCCCTGCGCAGCGTCCTTAAGGAAGGTCAAAGTGTCCCGCTCGTCCTCGGCTCTCGCAGCGCTGATCAGGCCTTGGGCGACCTCCTCGGTCAGATCGGAGAGCGGGTCCTCATCCCAGCGACCCAGATCGAACGGGACCGGGAACGGGCCGGCGAGATCTTCGTGTAGGATGGCGATCAGGTCCCGCCATCCCAGCTTGCGGCGGTAGCGGTGCCAACGGGCCAGCTCCGGATCGCTCAGTCGGGCGGGGCGGAGATCGCCCACGCGCTCCAGGCGGGCGATCGCGCGTAGCGTCCAGAACAGTGGTGTACCTGACATCAGCTCCTCCGCAGATGGCGTAACGACTCTGGGCCGGGTTCGCTGAAAGAGCGGGAGTTGATTCGAGCACAGCTTTCACTGCTGGAGAGGGACCTCGCGTCTGACAGCAGAGTCGAGACACTCACTCGATGTTCCCGCTTGCAAACAGCCAGGAACCCAGCTCGAGTTACTTCTGGACGCGACAGCCCCCCAGCAGGCCACGGTATCCCGCCATCTCGGAGCTCTACATGCGCCGCACTGACGCCAACCCCATCGCCCTTGGTGTCATCCGCTCGATCCTCGCGGCCGCTCACGACTGTGCCTTCACTCTTTCGAATGGCACCGCTGTGACAGTCAAAGCCTCTCCACTGCCCGATACTGGCTGGCCCCAGTCACTCGACGGTCTCGATGAGCAGAGGGACGGTCCGTGGCCACACTCTGTCGCTCTTCAGTGTCGATGGCCGGGAGGATCTGCGCGACTCCAAACAGGCTGCGAGTGGTGGCAGACCCGCGACAGCTACCGCCATCTTCTGGGGATCGCGGTCCGTCTCGCCGATCGCAAGCCTGAAGTCGTCTGGATCACCTTCGCCAAAGTGATTCGGAGTACCGAAGACGGAGGCAGCGCACGCGTCCTCGCCCAGTTGTCGTTCAATCGACACAAACCCGATGAGGACAAGGCGACGTGGAATGCCTGGCGGCAAACCGTCCGCGCCGAGGCACGCCATCTCGGACTGCCCCTTCCTACCCCTGCCACCGTCGCTTTGTGTGACGTTGAGCTGCCAGGCGGCACTCTCCATCCAGAATCTGCGCGGGTGTTCGAACACCTCGTCCAGATAGCAGTACTCAAAGTAGTCACCCTGTGCCGGAACGAGCCCGACGCCTACGCAGGCGCCGCCCCTTTCTCCGCTATCACAGCCGACGTGGTGCCCACCCCCGCACCCACCTTGGGGTCGCGCCGGGCCAGCGTGTACCCCTTGCCCGGAGGAGTCCGGTCCTACACTCGAAGCCTGGAGCGAATGCTACGTCTCGTGGATACCCACCAGCCGTCGCTGGATGATTTCTTGGCGCTTCTCCTCGAGCATTGGGGCATCAACGGAGCTGCGTCCCGCAGAGCCTACATCAGAATGCCACTCGCCCTGGGGTTCATCGAAGAGGTCGGGGATCAGTATCTTCTCACCGATGAAGCCCAGGCCTGGCTGACCGACCCCACCCCCCAGGCGTTATTCGAACACATGCGCGCCACCTTCACCGGCCTGCTCGAGTTGCTTGTGTTGACCGAGCACCACGGCGTGCTAGATACCGCAGCCGCCAGCGACCTCCGCGAGATGCTGAACGTGAATTGGAGCACCGACGCCCAGGTCTACTTCCGCCGCAACTGGCTTCTGAGCCTGGGACTGATCGAACGCGACAAGAGGGGCGACCACCTGACTCCAGGCGGTCAGCAAATGCTGGAGGCGCACGCTGCGGAGGCGACAGCCATCCGCTCGTCCTTGCGCGACCGCCAACCGGAGGAGGAGACAACCGAAACAGACGACACTGGCGAAGTGAGTGATGTTTCTCTGGAGGATGACCTTGATCTGCGGGCAGCGATCGTGCGGCAGCACCTGGACGGGTTTCGGCCTCCTCCTCGGGTTGTCGAGCAATGCTGCGCGGCGCTGAGTGCTGGCCGACACTTATTGCTGGTCGGCCCCCCTGGAACCGGCAAGACCATCCTGGCGGGGATCCTCGCCCGGGCCGCGCAGGCAGAGGGGTACTGTCGTGGCTTGCTCACCACCACGGCCTCGGCAGATTGGACCACCTTCGACACCATCGGTGGCTATGCGCTGAACCGCGCCGGTGATCTCGCGTTCCGACCTGGCGTGTTCCCGCGCGCTCTCGCTCTGGACCGTTGGTTGTTGGTAGACGAGCTGAACCGAGCCGACGTAGACAAGGCCTTCGGTGAGCTCATGACCGTGCTCTCCGGTGAAGGCACGACCACCTCCTATGAGGACGAGCAGGGCGCTCCCATCCACATCGGTTCGGAGGCCGAGGCCACATACCGGGTGCGGCCAGCGTTCCGAGTCATCGCGACCATGAATACATGGGACAAGACCTCTCTGTTCCGACTGTCATCCGCGCTTCAGCGCCGGTTCGCTACAGTCCACGTGGGTTTGCCCGAACCCGGGAGCTACAAAGCGCTGCTGCTGGCCGAAGCCGCCCGAGAGCCCGCTCTCGATCCCGCCACAGCGAGCGTCGTCGCTGATCTGTTCTCCCCCGACTCGCTGCTGCAATATCGCGCCATCGGGCCCGCGGTTGCCTTGGACATGATGCGCTATCTACGACACTGCCCGCCCGAAGACCGGGTCTCCCACGGGTTGGCGGAGGCCCTCACTATCAGCCTTCTATCGCAGCTCGACGGGATGCCTCGAGCCAGCGAAAAGGCTGTCTACAAACTCCTGGAGCCCCGGCTGCGCTCGCTGGTAAACAAAGCTGCCTGGAAGCAGCTACACCTCCGCCTGCTCGAACGCTTCAGCACGTTGAGTCCCTGAGGTGGTCGTGCAGCCATCACCGCCACCTTGGGAGGCCACGCTTCGCGCTGGACTCCCCGGTTGGCTCCTGCCAGACTCTGCGCGCCAATCCCTCGCCCCCGAACAGGCCGCTCGCTTTCTGGATCGACTGACCGGTCAACCAGGGGCCCTCTCTCTGCTCCGCTCCGCGAGCTTCTTCATCGCTCACGGAGAAGAAGTGTCCCGGTTTGTCGAGGATGAGCTTCCGGACCTCATCACGGGTCTTCCTGCAAGAACCCGGGTGGAGCAACGCACTTGGGAGGGTGGCTTCCACGGTCGCCTGGACATTCGAGCCACACAACGCCTTCACCACGCCGGGCAGCGAACGCAATTCGTCACCCGAGCGCGCCAACGTGACTTTGCACTCCCGGAGAACGAGCTGGTCAAGTCGGTGGCCGTCCGCATCCACGACGCCTTGAAGGACCTACTCACCGGCCGGCGAGTCTCCGGTTGGCTCGCCCCACTCGCGGAGAGGCTCCAACAAGTCCGCGAAACACTGTTGCGGAGTGTCCTGCGCGAGGTGCCGACACCCGTTCGGATCACGGGTCGGCATCGCGGCGCTGCCCGTAGTGCGGGGCACGTCGCCTATCGGACCGCCACCGCTCTACAGCGCGCCATCGAGACTGGCCTGGATAGCCGAGACCGAGAAGAAACGGCCCGACTCGTCGCCGCTGGCGCCCTGTGGCCCATTCGTCCGGATCGACGTTTCGAATTGGCGGTCTTGCTTCGTCTTGTGCGGGCTCTTCAAACCCATCTCATGAACGACCGGTCCGCGGGATGGTCCCTCGAGCTTGGGCTCATTCAGTCCGGTCGCAGCGATGTCGCCTCGTTCCGCCACCCGTCCGGCGCGTCCTTGTCGATTTGGTATGATCAGGGAGTTCTCAAAGGAGACAAACGGAAAGAGTTGGTGAAGCACATCATGGGCCACGCCTCCAAGCAGCGCCCGGACCTCACCGTTCGGGCTGTGACTGCAGGGGGCCGAGAGATGTGGACGGTGGTGGAGATCAAACAGAGCCAGCGCCGCGAGACCCTGGTCCAAGGCATCAACGAGGCGCTGCTGTATGTGCATGAGTATGCGCCAGCTTTGACTACGCCGCCGCGTGCAGTTCTCGTCGCTGAGGGCGGTATACACGGTTCCTTTGATTTGGGAAACATCGTCGCTGCTACCTCATGGTCGGAGTGGGTTCCGCCCGCATTGCTCAAGGCTCTGACAGCGGATCTGCAACCTTGAGGTACAGCCTCGCCGGTACGCCATCGAACTCTGGAGGATCCGGTCAGCTTGGCGCTGCCACCTGTTGCGTTTATTTCGCTTACACTCCCTGATGAGCAAGGAGGCACCAATGAACGCCCTGGATATCCCCAGCGAGGAGACCACGCGCGCTGCCAGCGAGGCGGTCCGCTCCCTTTCACGCACGCTTCGCGATCAGCCCCCGACCCTGGTCGAAGTCGTCGCCCAAGGTGACGCAGCCTCCCGCGTCACCGTCCCAGTCGAGGCCTTCGATCTCCTGATGGAGGTGCTCACCCATCTCGCCAACGGCCACGGCGTCACCGTGATGCCAGTCAAAGCAGAGCTGACGACCCAGCAGGCCGCTGACCTCCTGAACGTGTCACGGCCGCACCTGATCAAGCTGCTGGACGCCGGAGCACTGCCCCATCGCAAGGTCGGCACCCATCGGCGCGTGCTCCTGCGCGACGTGGTGGCCTACAAGCAAGCCGACGATGACCGGCGGCGCGCGGCAGTAGACGCGCTGGCTGCCGAGGCCCAGGAGTTGAGGCTCGGCTACTGACTGATGTCCTTCACCGTCGTCTATGACACCAATGTGCCCTTCCCTGCCCCTCTCCGAGCTCTACTGATCCGGCTGGCGATGACCGGCATCGTCCGCGCACGCTGGACCGACGAGATCCTCGACGAGGTGTTCCGGAACATCCTGGCGCGGCGTCCCGATCTCGAGATGGCGCGCCTGGCACGGACCCGACGGTTCATGAACGCGGTGATCGGTGATGTCGTCATCTCTGGATACGAAGAGCTGATCCCGGCGCTGGCACTCCCCGACTCGGATGACCGACCCGTGTTGGCCGCCGCGATCCATTGGTATGTCCAGGCCATCATCACCCACAACCTCCGCGACCTCCCTGCGGCAGCGGTCGAAGCCTGTGGGATCGAAGCCCTGGATCCAGATCCGTTCGTTCTCGATACTACTCGATCTCCATCAGGGCGTGGTGCTCCGTACGCTGCATGAGCAGGCTGTAGCGCTGCAGAATCCGCCGAGGTCCTTGGACGAGCTGCTGGAGACCCTGACCGCCAAACGCCTTGTCCGGACCGTCGCGGAGGTCCGGCGCGTGCTCGATAGGCGCTTACACAGCCAGGATTTGATTCCGCACCACTTCCGTCATTGCGGAACCCACTTCCGAAAATGCGGAAGCCGTTGGGAACCTTCAGGATCGGCTCAACCAACCGTGGGGAGCCGCGGCTCAGTCATCAGCACCGAAGTGAATGATGCAGTCCGCAGGGGTCACGGTGCCGACGCGAACCGCCGCGCCCGACCACTTCCCGAAGGCTGGGAGGGAGCCCTTCCCAACCTCTCAATTCGACGTGACCTCCCTGCCCGCTGGCGCGCAACACACATCCGCAATATCGGATTGACCACGTCGAATTGACTCGGTATCAACGGGCTAATCGGAATAATACGAAACACATGCCGGTGGAACCTGATCATCGCGGAGCGGTCCTTTCTCTACTCGATGCCCTGACGGCTATGGGACGGGCTGATGAGGTCATCCAGATTCGGAACGACCTTGATGCCCGAAACTGGCAAATCGAGTCGCAGGATGTGGCTGTTCTCGCTGCGCGCCTGTCAAGCCCACCGCAACAAGCCCCCTCTGTCGAGCGCGATGTCGCGAACCCAAGCAGCGACTCCGCCTCCTGGCCAGACTTTGTCGAATTGTACCGCCCTTTCGTGGAGGCCATGACCGACTGGTCCGAGCTACTCACAGCGACCAATCGATTGCTCGGCGCCACGTCCTGGCCCACCCTTCACCGAGCTGCACATCAGGTATTCTGCGATGTGCTCGGCTTTGACGACAGGCCGGTAGCCCTGACTCATCGCCTGGTCGGACGCTCTGCCATAGAAGACTTCGAGCAGATCGGGGACTTCGCGGGCTTCAAGATTTGCCTCGTTCGGCTCACACGAAGCCTCTCTGACACTCGGTGGTCGAACAAATCCGAGCACTATCGACCCTGCTTTCGCCTCGTCCCTCAAGCATTGCTCATCTCCTTCGAACCGGGGGCAGGAGCCATCCGGCTGGTGTTCCGTCAGCGGCACGGTCGCGCAGATTCCCGCCCCTGGTATCGCTGCATCAGGGGCCCCTGGTTCCTACGCGACGCACAGGAGAACCTGCTGACTATCTGCCGGCGGCTTGATCGATGCCGTCCCGGTATGGATCAAGACCAGGAGAGCTTCGGTCGTCGTGTACAAGCAGCGTTGGAGTGTGACGTTGGGGCGCTCGCCGAGGAATGGGTATCCACACCTATAGCCGTCCAGGATCAACTGCCCGGCCTCCCCCTGACCGCTGCGACAGCACCCCTCATGCGGGCCTTCCTGTGCCTTAAGGAGTGGTGCTGGGGCTTGCGAGCGCGCTTCACCAACCTCTTCCCGTACCCAGTTTGCCTCGGTGAACTGTGGCTGGACCTGGTGCGCGTTGAGCTGGTGGGAGGGCTGCCTCCAGCGGAGAATTGCTGGCGCACGGGACGAACACGCACCCAACGGATGACGCTCCACCTTGAACTGAGAACATGGGATCGTGAAAGGGTCATCGGTACATTCACGCTGACGGCCACGCTCATCGTCCCTGATGAGAAGGGGTGGTTCTGGGTAGCTGGAAAGCCGTTCCGATACAGGGCCGAGGTGGGAGCGGATGGCCGGCTGCTCAGTCGCACCACCATGCCAGACTGGGTGGACCAGATCGGCGAGGATGACGAAAGCGAGCCAGTCACCGACAGCTACACACTCCAATCCGCAGAGGGAGCATCCGTCGACGCTGTGATCGGCCGGGCGATCGAGCGCCGGATGTGGCGGCTCCTTCGAAATTTGCGTCGTAGGGCTGAGGGTCAAGTGACTGCCTCTCAGCTACGCGCAAGGATGCTCTCAACGGTGCCTCCCGGAGCTGCATTCCAGCTACTGACACCCGCTACAGCCAGAGCACTCCTCGTTCCGGTCGACATCGCCCGTCCGATGCCCGAAATGGGCGACGCCGCCAGCCCCAGCACACTGTTCATTCCCAGGCCGCCAGCGTGGGCTTGTCCAGACGTATCAGCGGCACTGGCGCCACATCATTGGAGCGCCGTCGCCGGGGCTCGCATCCACCCAACTGGTGCTGTGGCAATTCCGACAGGAGGAGTTGGGGACCTCCGTCTCACTGCGACTGGAGCATCGGCCTTTGAGGTGAACCCACGCCTTGGTGCTGCAGTCACCAGCGACAAATCCTGGTGGGTTCATCCGAGGCTCGTCGACTTCGCAGAACTCCAAGCAGGCGTTCTGGAGCAGCCTGCCCGGGTCGCTGCGAGCGGCGTGATTGTTGAGGCAGAGGTCATCGTTTCGCCTTCAATCCACCAGCCCCAAATCTCGCCCGGGCACCGACCAGGGCGGACAATACTTCGGACATTCGTCGATGTCCCTGGACTCGGCGGAGTGGACGTGGCACCAAGCCTTCTGGTTGTCAACGGACAGGCTCTTCAACCAGGGGCACCCTGGTTGCGTATCCCAGCGCAACTTCTCGCGCATGAACACGAAGACTCCGACTCCCACCTAGGTCTGCTGCTGGGACACATGCTCGGAGGTATGGCCGAGGGGGTGTTGACAGTGCGACTGCCTTGGGACTGCAATGTCGTCGTGAGGGCGGTTGGTCTGGAACCAATCAGCCAACTCGGCGCGCTCACTGGCTGGCGAGCATGGATCGAGGTGATATTCCGCTCCGACTCCCCCGTACTTGTTGTCCTCCCATCTGGAAAACTCAGACCCATTGCCCAGGGCTGGCACCCAGAGGAACTGCCTTATGGCGTCGATGGTGAAGTGCCTTTCATCGGTCTCCCAGGAGACTGTGGAGACGTCCTCCGCTTCTCTGGTGTTGACGGAGAGACCACCCTGATTGCTCAGCACAACGCGGTCATGATCGTGCCCTCCTCCATCCCGATACGAGACCGTGCAGCTATCGCGGCGGTCGATCGGATGCCACGACCAAGCGTACGTTCCTATGGTGAGCCCTGGAACGTCACTCGACTGAGGTGGATCGCTCACGGAGCTTCTCCCCAGTGGTTGTCCACACTCAATGGAGGGCATATCCACCGAAAGCTGTTGGCTTGGTGTGCGGGACTGGCGGCTCTCCCGCCGGAGACTGACTGCGAAGAGGTCACCGCCGTACCCCTCACCTCCAGACCCCAACTGGTAGGACGGGTGCTTTCCACCGTCACGTGGGCTGCCACATGCAGCTGCGGCCGTTTGAAGGGCCGAGCATTATTGGGAGCATCCTGTCTTGAGTGCGACCACGTGGTCGGCCCAGTGGAGACTCTTGGTACGGTGCGACAGGTCCGACTTCCGGCGCCAGTGCTACACCCATGGGCAAAGGAAATCGCTTCAACCGTATTGGGCCTAGCGACTGAAGAGCTGTCCTTGCTTCTTACCCGTCATGGACCGCGACCCGTGATTTCAGCCTGCGCATCGGCGCTGGCATCGCCAACCGAGAATGCTCGGAGGAGGCTCGCCTTACCCTCGACACACGCCCGCTCACTTGAAGGGCAGACACGGAGGTGGTTGGGGCAGATGATCGAGTTCCTCGAAAGCGGAGAAGGGCGAGCAGGGCTTGAGAGTGCGTTTGCACTGAGTCGTGTGGGTGTGCCGAGCCTGGACCTGGTGAAAGTGGGCAGCACCCTGGATGACATCGATCCTACTGGCAGCCGACTCATGGTCGCCTATGCCCGTCTTCATGGCGCCTGCTGGGCTCTTCGAGAAGCGCAACGCCTCAACGCCGCATCGCTGCTGGTTACAGCTGAAGTCCATCTGCAGGACTGTGTCGACGCCGTCTTTGGTGAGGCCGGGTCCGACAGTCCCGACACGCTCGCAGGTCTCATTCGCATCGCTCGGCCCTGGAGTCGTGGGGGGTATCCAGCAATCACAGTTCCTCGAAGCGCACCGACGGTACAGCCAGGGAGTCAGGACTGGTGGCAGAAGCGAGCTGCGCGGGCGCAACTCATCGAGCACCACGCCATGGATCTTCTGGGTCTCGTCGCGTCAATACCGGGACTCACACCGGCGAAGCGAGACACGACGATCAAAGCTCTCGCCGCGGACATTTTGGACGAGCAACGTGATCAACGAGGTCTGGTGGCGCTCTTGCACACGGA
The DNA here is from genome assembly GCA_964464515.1 of uncultured Enterobacterales bacterium. Lineage (GTDB taxonomy): Bacteria > Myxococcota_A > UBA796 > UBA796 > UBA2385 > CAYXGP01. The sequence continues at coordinate 9,018 of CAYXGP010000129.1, read as the reverse complement.
GCACAATCGCCCAACCCAGCTTCCATCCGAGTGGTCCCGGGCCCGGCAGGTGCTTTCAGATCGTCTTGGCCGAGCCTTGGGGGGAGAGTCACTTCCCGCGGTCGTGAACATACTGGGTGGCTGGTGGATGGGGGAATGCTCCGACTCGATTCCAAGCGGAGCGATCTGGACTGAGGGTGGCCGGGCTGGCCCACCTGGCTTTCGGCGTCGGGTTCCGCCGCTCTCCCACGTGCTGTGGCGATCCTGGTCGGGATTGCGATCGGTTCGACCAGAACTCGGGCTTGTCTCCCTTTTCGGCGCTGAAGAACTCGGACTTTCGCTCGAAGTACGCGAGGAGAGATACGAAGAAGAGGCTGAGCGCGCACCTATCGTTCGAATTCAAGTGTCGAGTACACCACAGCCAGAGCCATCCAAGTTCGAAGCGACACAGGCCGCCGTCTCTGTGGCTACAGCTTCGTCGGTGCAACCGGCGCTGACGCCCACTGCCCACCCTCCTGCTTTGGCCGCCGCAGAGGACATTCGCATAATCACCAGGACCATCAGGTCCTGGCTGGAGGATGAATGAGCACCTTGGTCTCGGCCGGTGAGCTCAGTGCCGAGCTCCTCAAACTACTGGAGCAGGAAGAGGCGATTGAGATTCTCTGCTCCGCTCCTGGTCAACTCGGCGCTGGATTCATCGGACAGTCAGAGCTACTCCGCGCGCCCCACAACCGGGTGGCCACCAGCGTGGTCAGAGCCTTTCGCGGCGCAATGCTCCTTGAGTTCGCCAACTCATTGGATCGACTCCCGCAGACACTTGAATGGGAGCGAAGACTACACGGGTGGATCACTCGATTGACATCCCGGTCTGCACAGGTGCGACTTTCCAGCAGAGAGACTGCGTTCACACGCATGATCAGCCTCCCTGATAGAACCCTGGTGCGGGCTGGCCCCCTCGGCTTCGAGTTGGACGAGCCTCGACTTCAAATCTCCGGTCGCGCGCACGCTGAGGCCCGAGCCTGGTGCCGACAGCGTTTGAACCGGTCCATGGATCTGACAGATGACGTGTTGCAGGTACTTCAGAACAGCTGGGCGGGAAATTTGGTCAGCCCGGAGACTCTATACCTCAAGGTGCTCTACGAGTACTTCAGCTCTACGCTCGGGGCCCTCGACCGCGAGACGGACGACAACCCGATGTTGGAGTGGCTTACCGAATTCCAAGTAGAGGCCTACCACTTCGCCAAGGGGATCTTGCGACGCTATGGCGGAGTCTTCCTGGCAGATGTCGTGGGCCTCGGAAAGACCTTCATCGCCATGGCGCTACTGCGCCACCTCGGGGATCGGTACGGCCACCACGCAGTCGTCGTTGCTCCACCTGCAGTCTTGCCAGCGTGGGAAGAAATCGCCAGGGAGCATCGGGTCGAGGTTGCTCTGGTATCCGTAGGAAAACTCAGCGACCTCTCCCGCCACGACGACCGAGAGGTTCTCGTCATCGATGAGTCGCACAACTTCCGAAACGTCCGAACGTCCCGTTACGAGGCCATCCAAAGCTGGCTGAGGCCGAACGGATCGCCTTCAGCGAAGCAGGTCGTATTGCTGTCGGCAACGCCCCAAAATAATGACCCGAGAGACGTGCTCAACCAGCTTGGCTTCTTCCCAGACAACTTCAGTCGGCTGCCGTTCAAGGGCGAGTCTCTTCAAGATTGGTTCAAGTCGGTTCGGGGACAGCCCAAAGAGCTCGCCAAGCTACTCCAGCACGTCGTTGTCCGAAGAACGCGGACCTTTATCAAATCTGCGTACCCAAACGCTACCATTCGTCGGCGAGGACTGGATGGTGCGGCGGTTGAGCAGCCACTCACGTTCCCAGAGCGTATCTGCGGACCAGAGCAATGCCTCCGGTATCAGCTGGATGGGCGTCCCCAGGGAGCCCAGATCTACGACCGCACCTACCAGCGGCTTGAATCCATGCAGTACCCCCTTCATGGTCTCGGTCTATACATCGATGACAAGGCAAAGGATGACCCGAGAGTCCGCAACCTGCGTCGCTCCGGTAGAGGACTACGCGGCCTCTACAAGGTCCTCCTGCTCAAGCGCATCGAGTCCAGCCTCGACGCCTTCGCCTGCTCTACACAGCGCCTGCTCGATCGCCTCCAATCAGCCATCGGAGCGCTACGAGACGGGACCGTTCTCGCCCGCTCAGACGAACTGCGCGAGGATGCAGAAGACGACTCAGGCGGCGACGATGGATACGCCCGACTACCTGCGACGCTTTTTCAGCAGCGTAGGCTGCTGCGGGACCTCCGCCAGGATCGCAGCGCGGTCCGGCAGATGCTGGATGATGTGACTCTGCTTCGTCAGGCTCCCGACCCGAAGGTCGAGCGGCTCCGAGCATTCCTCGACCGCCGAGATCCTCGCCAGCACAGAACCATCATCTTCACTCAATTCACAGATACGGCAGAGTCACTCAAAGAGGCGCTGGGTCAGGACTTTGGGCGAACCACCCTGGTGACTGGTTCGTCTGGGGGTCGGTCGATGATCGTCCGGCGCTTCTCACCACGCTCCAACCGCACGGAAGTCGCACCGGACAGAGAGATAGACCTGCTGATCTCTACCGACGCGCTGTCGGAAGGTGTGAATCTCCAGGATGCAGATACGCTGGTCAACTATGATCTTCACTGGAACCCTGTGCGCCTGATCCAGCGGGCTGGCCGCATCGATCGAATCGGCTCGGAGAATGACGAGATTGTTGTCGCATCCTTCCTCCCAGAGCGTGGTCTGGAGCGCAATCTGGGTTTAGAGCAGGTGCTCCGACGTCGCATCGATGAGTTTCTTCAAGTGTTCGGTGAGGATAGTCACGTACTTCCGACAGAAGACAAGCCAGTTATAGATGACATGACTTCCGCCTACACGGGCCGAGCGTTCGAAGGAGCTGACGCTTCAGATGACCTGGACGCGCTCTCTCGTCATGTGGGCCGCATCCTGGCGCTGCGCCGAGATGACCCGGCGCACTTCGCTCAGATCGCCGAGCTCCGCCTGGGTCGGCGCAGCGCCTCGCGCAGCCGTCTACCCGATGTCGCTGCCTGCAAAGTGGGCTGGTACTGGCGCTTCTTCGTGAACGGCGAGGGTGATGACATCAAAGCTGTCGATGACCTGACTGGGCTTGAGGGGTTCCACCAGCACGCCGAGAGAGGTCCGGCAGTGCGGGCATCGCGGGTGCCCGGGGAGCTGGTGGAAATGGCCCGCGCAGCCTTCGCTGACGAGGCGAGTGCGTTCATCGAACAGCGAACACACCCGCGCCTCTCGGCAGCAGAGGATTGGGCCTTGGGTCGCCTGGATGACTATCGCCGCGTGTGTATTGCCACACAGCGGGAGCTGGTCAGCGAGCTGAAGCACTGGATCGAAACGGGACAGGCAAAGGCTGTGCTTCGGAGAGAAGCGCGACGATGGAAGCGACAAAAGCTGCCCGCTGCAACCGTCTTTCAAGAGATCCGATCGCTGGCAGGGCGCTTCCCGGGAGGAAGGGAGGAACTCGGGGAGCCTCAAGTGGTCGGTGTCGTCATAAACTCTTGTGGGGCTTGATGAACGCGCTCTTTGATGCTGAGCTGAACGCGCTCCGTGGCGTCGCGGAGAGCCATGAAGTGGGCGATGCCAGTCTACGAGCGGCTTCACCCTTGGAGCGTCTGCTGGAGCACGCCGAACCTCTCAATCGGGAAGACGAAGAACTTCTTCTACGCCTCGTCGTTCGCCGAGAAGCAACACTGATTCTGATCATTCTGCGTACCGCTGAGGGCAGCAATGCCTGGAAGCAATGGGTGACGACACCTGAGGCCACATCGAGGAAAACAACCCCGCCCAGCGACCCAGCTGTGATTCGGCGAGCGGCGGCCCGGGACGGAGCCGACGGGCTGGATCGTATCGGACTGAACAGGGCCCACCGTGCAGGCTTCCTCCGCCATATTCAGCGGGTCTCATTCACTACGCCCCAACAGGATGACGATTTCCGGCGACTTGATGATGCCAGGCGAACCCTGGTCGTTCGCAATCTACGACTTGCGCTCTGGGCGACGCCGATCCCCTGGCTCTCCATGCGAGAGTCTTTGCTGTTTGGGACACTAGGGGTCATTGAGGCGCTGGATCGGTTGGAGTACGGGCGAGCTCGCATCTCCACATATGCCCGGTCGTGGGTGAAGGCGAGGAAGACCCTAGCTAATCGTCGCTGGACGTCCTCCATGCGGGACTCCGGGCATCACGTAGAGCTGAGGATGAAGGTGCGCACAGTCACAACCGAACTCCGCCAGGATCCCACTGAGCCATCTGTGGACGACCTGATGGATCGTCTTGAGGGTGTCGATCGGAGACGTGTGGCTGAAGTCTATCGTTCAAGAGCACAAGGTGAACGTCTCGGCTCGCTGGGAGTTGGGGGAGCGATGCGTCTCCTGGATCTCGAGACCGACGATCCTCTACACAATGAAGAGCGACGAGTTCGGCTACAAGAACTTTGGGCTTTGGTCCAGAAACACCTCAGTGAATTGCCTCGTCGTGATCGACGAATCGCGAGTGCCCGCCTGGGACTGGTTGGAAGCAAGCGGCCAACCCTCTCGGCGTTGGGCTCAACTCTCGGGCTCTCAAGAGAGCGTATCCGTCAGATAGAGAAGGCCGTTTTCGAGTCCATTCGACAGCGGGTAGCCTTCGAATTTGGAGACACAACGCAAGAGGACCCGCAAGGATGAAGTGTTGAACCTTCACTTTGCCTCTGCGGCGGTCCAGCCCCGCAGATGAACGACAACGCCTCATGGTCTCCGTCGCAGCTCATCTGGCCAGCACTCCGTCATCAATGCGGCCAGCGCCCTCCCCCGTGTGTACAGCGCCGGATTCTCGACCAGATCCGTCCGCTGCCAGATGGCGACGTACCCTCGGTCGATCAGCCGCTCGGAGATGAGCGTGGCGATCTGGAACAGCTCCCAACCCGACCACGCCTCGGCTCGCTCCCCCCGAAGCTCACGATCGAACACCGTGAAGGCCCAGGCCAGCGCATCCAGGTGATGCACGGCCATCGTGACGTCGCCGCGTTCCAGCTTGCTGACGGTGGACGGCGGCAGGCTCACCTGATCGGCGACCTGCTGCTGGGATACCCCCAAACCTCGGCGGATCAACCACGCCACCCGCCCCAGGATCTCAGGCATCAGCACCCGCATCCCTGGCTCTGTTGTGAGCGGCTGAGCGGCAACCATCCGGGGGCCACGGTGCAGGTTCTCAGGCATTGACGACCCAAAACTTTCTCTGAGAGATTGACTCAGTCCATTCCATGAGTACAGTATCGGACATGGACCAGAAGGACCAGAACGCGATCGATACACTCTTGATCGAGGCGGGCGCGCAGGAGGACGGCTACCTCGCGGTGGCCCGCGTGCTGCCCCAGCGCCGAGAGCGACAGATGGGCACCCACGGTGTCGCTGCGCCGCGCGAGCTGCACCGCTGGCTGGACCGTCTGATGACGCCGGTCGATCCTGGTGAGCGGCTCCGGATCCGCCTCTACCGTCACGGCGGAGCCCTCGTGCGCGGTGTCGTCGTGCGCAAGGTCGCCCCTTGCGAGCGCTGTGGTGAGCTCGTCGAGCTGGTCAATCGACAGACCGATCGGATCGAACGGCTCGCTGACGCGCGCGACGACGCTGAGGAGCAACTGCGCGCTCTGACCACATCGCTATCGCAGGCGAAACGGGAGCTCAGGTCGGCCAATCGCCGGCTCCAAGCGGAACAGCGACGCGTCAGCTCCTGGCGCGATCAGGCAGAGGAGGGGCGTGCTCTCGTCGACATGGTCAATGCGATGGAGTGGCCATGAGCGCGGCGGAGAAGATCGCCTCCCCGAACAGCGCCGGCATTACGTCAACATGGTGGCGACACAAGCAGGTCCTCGCGCATCTGGACGTTGACGGCAAGACCCTGCGCCGGCGCATGCATGAGAACCCTGACCACATCGAACAGCCCTGGATCAACATCGGGTCGACGCGACGCCCCGAGTACCGATGGCTGTCCGGTGAGGTCGATCGGTGGTGGATCGAGGTGAACCGATGGCGAGTATCGACAGACGCAATGGGGGCTGGCGTGTCCGTTGGCGCGACCCGGATGGCCGGGCGCGGAGCCGGCAGTGCCCCACGAGAGCGATCGCCAAGAAGCTCCAAGCCGAGGTCGAATCGGCCATCGCCCAAGGGCACCGATGGGAGCCTCGTGATGCGCGTCAAGAAGCAGATCTCCGGCTCCTCCTGAGCGACTACGCAGATGAGTGCGTGCGCGTGCTCAAGCCGGGCACGGCGATCCGCTACGCCCGCGCGCTCGACATCTTCCTTCGCTACCTCACCGGTCGGTTCGGCTCAGGTCCGCTGCCGCCGTCCATTCTGACCCGCAGGCTCTTGGCGGACTGGCATGCGGCGCTCAAGCACAACGGGCTGCACGGTCGGGATCGCAGCGACGCCACCCGACGCAAGATCGTCGAGGTCGTGCAGCTCGCTTGGGCATGGCTCTACGACAATGATGAGACCGGCGCGGACATCCCGCCGCCCCGACGGCTTCGGATGAAGCGTGAGCCTGCGGCCCCGACGGTCGCGCCGACCTGGGCCGAGATGGACGCCTGCATCGCCGAGCTGATGGGATGGCATCGCGACCTGGCGATCATCCTGCGTTTCACCGGGTTGCGGGTGCAGCAGGCCATGTCTCTGCGGTGGGACGACCTCGATCTGGTCGGCGCCCGACTTCAAGTGCGGGGAGAGCTGGGAAAGAGCCGTCAGGAGCAGCGCGGTCGCGCTGTGCCCATCTCTCGGCATCTGATCACGCATCTCTCACAGATGGCGCGTGGAGACTACGTCGTCACCAGCAACCGGCACCTGGGAGGGGACCGGGAGCGAATGGCTCAGGCTCGGAGCATGACCCGCGCATGGCTGGGCGCTGGTGTCCGTCCTGTGGTCTGGAAGCAGCGTCCGCACCACGCTTTCCGCAAAGGGTTCGTGTCTGGGCTGCGCCGGCTCGGAGCGGACGGCGACGCGGTCGAGTTTCTGGTAGGGCACTCCCTCGGACTGCGAGGGATCTACATCGATCCAGACGCGCTGCCACTGCGGGCCGCGGTGGATTTGATCCCTCCGCTAGCCGCTCAGCCCTCGTTCGGTGCATTGGATGAGAACGATCTGCGCCCAATTCGGGAGATCACTCTGACGAACGCAGATCGCCGATCGCTCGACCGGATGTGTCCCCCACGTGTCCCGCGAGAGAATCTCGACCACGAGAACGTGGTGTATGTGGACTTCTTCAAGAAAAGGAGTGGAGGCGGCGGGAGTCGAAATCGTGTCGTGCGTCAGTGCAGATGACGATGATTAGCGAGTTCTCGCTGCTGGTAGTGATTCTGGGCTGTGTCCAGATTTCAGCGTTGTGCACGTAGATACATGCTGGCGACTGCGTTTGGCTGCAGTCTGGCTACAGTTTCGCGCACTCCCCCTGCCCATACAGCACCACCTCCAGCGCGTACCCCCGGCCCAGCCACCCCGGCTCCAGCCGCTCCAGCGTGCGGACCTCCAGCGTCGGAGAGCGCTCCTGCCACAGCTCCCAGACTTGCTCGACGTGGGCCTGGGTCGGGCCCTCGAAGCGGACGTGACCGTAGGGGACAGCGCCGCAGGGCATACCGACGGCGTCGGAGGGGTAGGCGCCGGTGATGGTGAACTGCGTTCAGTCCATCCTATCGGCGATAGAGCAGCACTACCTGGAAGACCGCGAAGCCCTCGACCTCGACATTGACGACGCCCGTGACCTGGTGGACATGGCCCGGCATCTGCTCTGTCAGGTGGGTGGGCGGTGAGCCCCGCCGTTTGTGATCGATCGTTACGTCTGAATTACCAGGGGTGAACCAGGAGGACACGATGCGGGCTCGCTGGCTTCTGATTCCCCTACTCCTTCCGCTGACTCTGCTCCCGGTCGAGCAAGTCAGCCAGGCCGCTCCCGTGGGCGCCGACGCGCTGAACATCGGGCAGTACCGAGCGCTGCTGATCGGAGTGGACGACTACGATGACAGCAGCATCCCCGACCTGCAGACGCCCAGGGCGGATGTGATGGCGCTGGCCGAGGTTCTACGGGACCAGTACGGCTTCGACAGGGTGGACACGCTGGTCGGCTCAGCAGCGACTCGGGGTGGGATTCTCGACGCGCTGGATGCCCTGGTGGCGAACACCCGAGAAGACGACGCGTTGATCATCTACTACGCGGGTCATGGGACGCGGAAGGTCGAGCTGAAGCAGGGCTACTGGCTGCCTGTCGATGCGAAGAAGGCCAGTACCAGCAATTGGATCTCCAACGCGGATGTCCGCGACCGCCTCCAGGGAATGCCTGCCCGCCACGTGTTGCTGATCTCCGACTCGTGCTTCGCGGGCTCGCTGATCGGGACGCGCGACCTTGGGACGAGCGAAGTGGCGGGAGACCTTCGTGTGGCGCAGCGTCTCGCTCGGGACAAGAGCCGTTGGGTGTTGACGTCTGGCGGCGACGAGCCGGTGCTGGATGGCCACCTGGGCAGCGAGCACTCGGTGTTCGCCCACTTCCTGCTCAAGCAGCTCCGAGATGCCGAGGGTCCGTTCATCAACCCGGGGGCCTTCGTCGATGACCTACAGCGGCTGGTCATCAACAACGCCGAGCAGAGCCCACAGGCGGCCCCGCTCAAGGGCGCGGGAGATGAGGGCGGGCAGCTGGTGATGATCCCATCGGGTCGGAGCGCTGCACCGCAGATGCCCGACGACAGCGCGATCCGGGCAGCCGAGCTTCGTGCCCAGGCGCGTGTGTCGTGGTCGAAGCTGGCGACCCTTCGAGAGCTTGGTGGTACCGAGGCGCGCGAATATGTGTCGGCATTCGCGGAGCGGTATGCGGGCTCCGGTGCCCCGGAGGTCGGCGAGGCAGAGGCTTGGCTCGTGGCATATGTCGTGCCCCCCGAGGTCGTGGCTGAGCCAGAGCCCGTGTCTTCGTCTCCATCGGTGAGTGCCGGCACGAGCAGCACGGGCAGCAGCGGCTACA
>CAYXGP010000128.1:0-23659 GCA_964464515.1 uncultured Enterobacterales bacterium | reverse complement strand
GCCCAGGTGAGGACGACGACACCGAGCTCGTCTCACTCATCCAGACCGCCAGCGCATTGAGCGGCGGCGGAGGTCTGGGCCTGAGTCGGCGATAAACAGCCCGCTCAGGCCCCGGTTCAGGTACCTGAGGCGAACCGGAAGGGATAGCTCACCACCACCGTTCCGCTCCCGCTCGGCTTCGGGAACCGCCGCCGCAGGATCTCTTCTTGCAGACACGCCTCGACCAGTGAGTTCCCGATCGTGCTGGCTTTGATCTGCGCGATCTTCACCGTGCCGTCGCGGTCGATCACGAAGCGCAATTCCACCGTCCCGGCCAGCCCCGGGTTCCGCTGGAGTTCCTTCTGGTAGCACCGCTGAAACGCCGGCATTCCCTCGCGGATCACCGGCTCGATCTGGTGCCGACCCAACACACCTCCGCCCTCTCCGCTCAGCGCAGGCTCCGTCTCCCCCGCGCTCTCGGCGACCGGCGTCACGGGCTGCAGCGAGCTGCCCCCCAGCGCGCTGACCTCCATCCCCTGCCCCAGCACGACCGTCGGCGGCGCGGTGGGTTCGCTGCTGTGCCCGCGTCCGGAGGGGGTCTCCTCCAGCACGAGACCGGTCATCGACGGGATGAGCAGCGCATGCGTGGTCACGTCCGAGCCGGTCGAGAGCAGCAGGCGTCGCCCATCGGCCAGCAGGATGAAGAGCTCGTCAGGCAGCGCTTCGTACTGCCGAGCGCGCTCCAGCCGCATGACGGCGGACAGGTCGAGCTGCTCCTCCTTGTCGGCCCCTTCCGTGTCGGCCCCGTCCCTGTCGGCCCAGGTGAGCAGGAGCCGCCGGGAGACCAGATCGAAGCGGACGGACTGCAGCGTGCCGCCGACGGACGCAGAGGTGACCTCCGGCTCGTCGGGCGCGGGAGCCCAGTCCGCCGGCTCGTCCTCGTCCTGCGGGGTGTCGCTCATCTCCAGGATCTCTTCGATCCCTTCGAGATCAACCCCCTCCGGATCGGCGTCCTCCGCGGCAGCCGGGGCCAGGAGGCTCAGCGCGAGGAGGGCATGCAGCATGGGAGGCTCCGTGGGCTGCCGACCGCTTCAGGGCTCAGGGCTTCCAGGTCGGGTCCTGCGTCACTCCCATCACTTCAGCCTGCAGCTTGACTCCCCAGAGACGAGAGAGATCGGTCAGGAGCTTGCCGCCCGCCGGCTCCAGGAGCTGCAGATCCCAGACGGGGATGCCGCCGCTCTGCGCCAGCCCAGCCAGGTACCGCCCGTCGTCAGACAGCGCGAGCCGACGGATCGAGCCGTGTCGGATCGGCACCGAGGCCTCGAGCTGCCAGGTCTGGGTGTCCCAGACGCGCAGCACCCGCTCTCCACCTGCGCTGATCAGGCGCTTGCCGTCCGGCGTGAACACCACCGCGTGGATCGCGCGGTCGGAGGCTTTGAGGCGACGAACCTCCTGCCAGTTCTCGGTCGAGGTGATCGTGAGCGTGCCGTCGGCGCTCCCCACAGCCAGCCACTTGCCGGACTTCGAGAAGGCCGGCGAGCCGCTGGGCGGAGACTCCGGCGCCCACTCGGTGACCGCGGACTGCGCGGCGAGACGCCAGACCTTCACGCCGCCGATCGCGGTCGTCCAGGCCAACAGGCGGCCGTCGGGCGACAGCGCGGCGTTCTGCACGTCGGCTGGCGCTGCGTCCTTCATCTCCCGCCGATTGAGCGTGGCGATGTCGAACAGCGACAGCAGACCGCTGCGCGTCCACACCACCGCGGTCTTCCAGTCGGGCGTCGCCAGGACCCCCGCCGGCTCGCCGTCGAGCTGTACCACGCGCAGCGGCAGACCCGTCTGTGTGTCGTAGCTGTGGAGGGTCCCCTCCGACAGCGCCGCCAGCAGGCGCCCCTGCTTTGGACCCACCGCGAAGTCGCGCACCGGGGTCTCTCCGATGGTGTGCCACGGGCCCGCGCCCGACATCTGCTGCACGTTCCAGGTGGCGATGTGGCCGTCGGCGCCCGCGCTCAGGAGCGTGCCGGTGTCGGAGTACTCCAGCGACTGGATCTCACCGACGTGGCCCCACAGCTCGCCCTGCATGCTCCCAGGCGTCCCCAGACCCCAGACCCGCAGCAGGCCGCTGGCCGTGAGCGCTGCCAGGCGGTCGGCCTCGGGGGAGAAGGTCATGTCCACCACCGAGTCCTCGGTGCCCGTGACGATGCGCGTGAGCGCGCGGCGCCCGCGCCGCTCCCACAGATCGACGCCGCCGCTGCGATCGGCAGAGGCCAGGATCTGGCCGTCGGACGACAGCACCGCCGCCGCGACCTCGCCGGCCATCGGCTCGGTCTCGTATTGCTGGTGCGGGCGCTTGCTGCTCCAGAAGTGCACCCTGCGATCATCGGGGTTGCCCGGCGAGAAGGTCACGTAGTCGCGGCTGAGCTCCGCCGCGGACAGCCGGGTGCCCTGCGAGCCCATCCCGATGGGTTCGCCGAGGAGCGAGCGGCTGGACAGCCGCCACCGCTGGAACGGTCCGTCGGTCGTGGTGACGATCAGCACGTCAGAGCCGGTGACGACCAGATCGCTGATCGGCGCTTCGCTGTGCCAGGTGTGCGTCGCGCCGTCATCGAGCGAGCGGATCTGGAGCTGCCCCCCCTGGGTGCCCAGCACGATCTGCCGGGGCCCGGTGAAGTCCACACCCACCACCGCCTCGCGGCTGACCTGGGTGCTGGAAGCCGTCATCTTCGCGGTGTCCCAGACCTTCAGCGTGCCCGAGGCGTGACCGGTCACCAGCACGGAGCCGTCGTCCGACAGGCGCAGGCTGCGGGCCGGGTCCTTGCCCAGATCGACCGAGCGCGGCTTACCGCCGTCGGCCCCCCACACGAACAGGCGCTTCGGGGAGAAGCAGGCCAGGTGTGTGGCGGACCAGTCCAGCTCGCCGCAATCGGCGGCGCTCGGCGACTGCCAGAGCGGCTCCGGCACGCGGCTGGAGACGGCCGCCAGCGCCACGCCGCGCAGATCGGTCTGGAGCGCGGCGTTCCCCGAGGCCTGCCCCGACTCCTGCCACGACAGCACCTGCGCCGACAGCAGCGCCGCGGTCATTCGATCACCCTCGTGGAGCGCGTTGCGCGCCTTCTCTCCCACCACCGAGATCAGCAGCCGCCTGCGACTGCTGGCCTGCTTCCGCGCCTCCGCCTCGCCGCTGCGGGCCGCGCCGAGCTCCTTCTGGAGATCATCGCGCTCGTCGGATGCAGAGAGCGTCGCGTCGCTGGTGGTCTTGTTCTTGTTGGCCTGCCACCCACCGAACAGCAGCGCGAGGATGGTGACCACGCCAGCGGCGAACAGCGCGTTGATGAGCTGCCGCTCGGTCGCGGTGCGCTCGGCAGGCAGATCGACCGGCGGCGGAGACGGCGGCAGCGGAGCGGGCTTCGGCTCAGCGCGCGGCTTCGGCTCGGGTCGGGGATCTACAGGCGGCAGCTGCGCCGCAGGCACCAGGGCGTTGCCGGACCTTCCGGCGCGGTCCTCGGGGACCACGACCGTGTGGTAGGGGGGGATCTGGCGGGGAGACTCCACGCGCTCGAGCTCCGCGCGGGGTCGAGCGATCAGCGCCCCCGCAGCGGGCGGGGCCTCGGCCTGGGTCCACAGCGCGTCGCGGAGCGCATCTGCCAGCTCCACGGCGTCGCCGTATCCGCCGCCGTCCGCCGACAGCGCGGACCGCCGAGCCACCTCCAGCACCTCTCGCCAGCTCGCTTCACCGTGCGCCCGATCGATCCAGTCCCCGTGGCGGTCGGGACGCTCTCCCGTGATCACCGCATACAGCAGCTCACCGATGGCGGCGATGTCGGCGGAGACCGCATCGACGTCGGCGCGACGCGAGCGCCCCCAGCCGATCAGGAAGGAGTCCGAGAACTCGCTCACCAGCACCCGCTCGGGCCGGATGTCGCCGTGGGAGAAGCCCTGCTCGTGGGCGTAGATCACCGCCGCGCAGATGCGACCGCAGACCTCCAGCAGCTCGCGTCGGGGGTCTCTGCCGTCGCGGCCGCGGCTGGCCTGGATGCGGCTCCACAGATCGGAGCCGCGCAGCTCGCGCATCGTGTACCACATGCGGCCGTCGGGAAACTCTCCCATGTCGTAGACCGGCACGATGGCGCCGTGGCCCAGCTTGGCGATCGTCTCGGCTTCGTGGAGGAAGCGCTGAACCGACGCAGGATCGTCGGCCAGCTCGAGGTGGATGGTCTTGCGCACCACGAACCGACCGATCGTCTGATCGAACACGCGCTCGAAGACGCCGGTGTCGCCCATCCCGATGGGACTGAGGGTGAAGTACCGGCTGTCCATCGCGAGGGTCGACGCGATGGGAGCCCCGAGAGGATCTGCTGCGCCAGGATCGGTGCCCACGTCGGAGCCATCATCCGGCTGGTCTTCCAGTGCGTCCTCCATGTCGGACGGATCGATCTCCGGGGGGACGATCGTGGGGTAGGTGTCGGAGTCGGGCTCGGGCTCGGGCAGGGACAGCAGGTCGGAGTCGGGCTCGTCATCGTTCTCGGGCATCGGCAGCTCGAGCGGTGGGTCGATGGGACCAGACGGCGGATCCAGCTCCAGCTCCTCGGTGAAGCCGAAGCTCGGCAGATCATCGCCGAGATCGATCACCTCGGTGGGAGCCTCGGTGGGGACCCCGGCCGCCACAGAGTCTGCCGCGGGAGAGTCTGCCGCGAGAGCTTCTGCCGTGGGCGGGTCGGCGTCGAGAGACCCTGCTGCGGGGAGTCCTGCTGCGGGGAGTCCTGCTGCGGCGGACTCCATAGCGACAGATTCTGCTGCGGGAGAGTCCGCCACCAGAGGATCTGCACCGGCAGCCCCTGTAGCAGAAGAGCCTGTAGCAGAAGAGCCTGTAGCAGAAGAGCCTGTAGCAGAAGAGCCTGTCGCGGGAGAGTCTGTCGCGGGAGAGTCCGCCTCAAGAGACCCTGCTGCGGGAGACCCTTCGGGCTCAGCGTGTGGCTCGGCCGGAGCCTCGGTCCAGGCGCCCGGTGTCGCGGTGCTGGTGCGGGGTGTGGCAGGCGGTGGCCACTCGCCGGGCAGCCGTCCATCGGTGGAGTCGGTCGACATCGCGCCCTCTACAGGGTCAGGCCCTACTTACAAAGTCGGGCTACAGGGTCGGGAAATATCTTGTGTTTCGCGCAGGCCCTGCCTGTAACGGTTGCTCGGCGTCACGGCTGCTCCGACGCGTCCGCCTTGTGCCCCTCACGGGGAGCCTTTTGGCGCGGCAGCGGCGGCGACAGGGTCTCCGAAGAGGTCTCCAGACGCAGCCCCCGCGCCCGCCAGCGCTGCTCGCCCCGGGTCACCTCCGCAGCGATCACCTCCACCCGACGCTGCACCGGGCCCCGCATGCGCCGCAGCAGCCAGCGCTCCGAACCCAGCAGGTGCGTCCATGGATCGGTCAGCCCGCCCGGCGACCGCCGCCGTCCCGAGATGAGCAGACCGGCGGGCTCCACGGAGATCTGCACCTGCCGGCCGGTCTCCTTCCAGGTCACGCTCTCGGCCGCCAGCGCCGCGCCGGCGACCTCCCCCCAGGCGACCACCCCGCCCGCTCGCTCCTCCACGCCGAGGGTCAGCTCGGGATGCAGGACAAACAGCGCGCGCCGGACCGGTCGATCGGTGATCAGCGCCCGCCCCACCAGCCTCCCGCCGCGCTGTCCGGCCTCCAGCCAGCCGTCCATTCGACCGACCGTCACAGGCAGCGTCACGACCTGGTCCGGCGCATGGGGCGCGGTCAGCACGTGGATGGTCGCGTTGGCCTCCTGACTTCGGATGCGCGCGACCCAGCCTTGGGGGTTGCGCTCGAGGGAGTCGCTCCCGATCTGCAGACGCCCCCCCTCGCCGGGCTCGCGCGACACCCCCTCGGGGATCATCCGCCGGTGGTAGTTGATCGGCGCCTCGGTGGCCGACCAGCGATCCAGACGCACGGCGCCCTCGCCGCGCAGCAGCCCCGCGTCGCCCACGCTGTAGCGCACGTCGACGGCGTCTCCCCCCTCGGTGATCCCCAGGATCTCCCAGCGCTCGGTCCACTCCTGCGCACCGCTCAGATCGCCGGGCGGTCCACCGCAGGCCAGCAGGAGCGCGATCACGGCGCAGCCCCGGCGGGAGCGCCCCGCGGCGAGCACAGGTCACCCGACGCGTCGCGGGTCTGCCTGAGCTGCGTGAGCCCGGTGTCGGGGGCCGTCTGCAGATCGGCAGGCAGGTCGGGCAGCAGATCGTCCGGCGTGCCTCCCCCAGCGCAGGGGTACCGCCCGGTGTCGCGGGCGTTGTTGAGGCGATCGGCGTACACCTGGCGGCCGGCCTCCCGGCACAGGGCGGCTCGCTCCCCCGCCGCGGCGCAGTCCCTGCGGTCCAGCGGACGACGCCGGCTGTGGAGGAGGCGAAACGCGGCGATCCAGGGACGGGGATCGTCATCGCCGAAGCCCGCGGCGGCCCGCAGCGGCTCGGCCAGCGCCACCACCTCCGCGGGCGTCGAGCCGGGGGTGACGCGGGTCAGGAGCGTGCGCGTCCACAGGTGCATGCGGCAGTCCTGCTCGAATCGTCCGGCGTCCGCGCACGCCGCCGCGTCGCGGCTGGCCTCGGCCCGCTGGAAGTTGCACTCGTCTCGATGCGGACCCGCGGGGATCTCCGCGCACAGCGCCGCCGCATGCGGGTCTGCTCCCAGGCGCTCGACGGCCGCGGTCAGGCAGTCGGCGCGCAGATCGACGTCGGACAGCGGCGCGCAGTGCTCTCGCGCCCCGGCCGGATCCCCCGCCACGGCCACCAGCGCGGCGGGGTACGCGTGGGGGTCGCCGCCCCGATCGCATGAGATTCCCAGAGCGCTCCCGAAGACGAGGACCGTCCCGGAGGTGAGCGTGGTGAGGGTCCGGAGAGGCGGTCGCACATCGGTCCGTTATCGTCCCGCCGATGTCCGCGACCCGTCGGCATGCGGCCTGGCTCCTGCGCGCTGCGCTCACGGCCCTGGTCGTGGCCTTCCTGGTGCGTCAGATCGACCCGGGCGCCGCCACCGCGCACCTGCGCGCCGCGCCGCCGTGGGTGTTCGTCGCGCCTGCCCTTCTGCTGCTGGTGAACGCGCTGGTGCATGCCACGCGGGTGCGGCTCCTGCTCGGAGGGCTCGGCGAGCAGGTGTCGCTGTGGCTGGTGCTGCGGGCCCTCCTCGTGGGGTGGTTCATCGGAGCGGTCACGCCGCGCGGCGGCGGCGAGGTGGCTCGGCTGGCCGTCCTCAGCCGCAGCCTGGGAAGCATGGATCCCGCCCTCGCAGCCCTGGTCACCGCCCGGCTGTTGGAGCTGCTGGTCTGGCTGAGCCTGATCGCCGGGGGCATGACCGCCGGGCTGGCCGGCGATCACCCGCTGATCGCCGCGGGGGCCACCGCGTTCTCCTTCGCTGCCGGCGCCAGCCTCATCGCGGTGGTGATGGGCGCCCGGTGGGGCCCGTCCTTCACGCGCCGCCTGCCGCTCTTCTCCGGGCCGCTGACTCGTATGGCGTCGGCGTTCCAGGAGATGAGCCGCGCGCCGCGGGCGCTCGCCGCCGCGCTGGCGCTGACCGCCCCGGTGTGTTTGATCAACGTGGCGTCGGTCTGGACGATCCTGCAGGGCTACGGGGTGCCGATGCCGTACCTGGAGGTGCTGCGGGTGCTCCCCGCCGCCGACACCGCCATCGCGCTGCCGGTGACGATCGGCGGGCTCGGGATCCGGGAGGGGGTGTTCGCGGTGATGCTCGCTCCGCTGGGGGTACCGGCAGCGACGGCGGTTGCGATCGGGCTGACGCGGTGGATCGCGGAGCTGCTGCGATCGGCGGTGGGTGGGGTGGTGTTCTTGTTGGATCGGTAATGCTGGTTCTCGTTCCTGATGCTCGATGCTCGTGAGTCGCTCTCGATGCTCTTGGTCTCGCGGTCTCATGGTCTCGCGGTCTCGTGAAGACGCGGTCTCGTGCTCCCGCTTCTCCGTGTTGCCGCGGAAACACGGAGAAGCGGCAACGCGGAAACACGGTCTCGCGGTCTAGCGGTTTCACGATCCCACGAGCAACCCGACACTCAAAGCGCCTGAGCCAGGAGAGCAGGGGCGCCCCGAGGGGCCGGGAGACACCCGGGGTTAGAGGAGGCTCCCCCCCGGCCCCGGAGGACACATGCCCCCCCGCTTCCCCGCCACCCGTATGCGCCGCAACCGCCGCACCGACTGGTCTCGTCGGCTGGTCCGGGAGAGCACCCTGACAGTGGATGACCTGATCTGGCCCCTGTTCGTCCGCGAGGGCCGCGACGCGGCCACCGACATCCCCTCGATGCCGGGGGTTCAGCGACTGACCGTCGATCGCCTGGCCGACGCCGCCCGCCGCGCGGCCGATCTGGGGATACCGGCGCTGGCCCTCTTCCCCGTCTGCGATCCGGCCGTGAAGACCCCCGACGGCCGCGAGGCCGCCAACCCCGACAACCTGGTGTGCCGGGCCGTGCGAGCGGTGAAGACAGCGGCGCCGACCGTGGGCATCATCTGTGACGTGGCCCTCGATCCGTTCACCAGCCACGGCCAGGACGGCATCCTGCGCGACGGCGAGATCATCAACGACGAGACCCTCGTGGCGCTGCGCGCGCAGGCCGTCAACCAGGCGCAGGCCGGCTGCGACGTGATCGCTCCTTCAGACATGATGGACGGCCGCATCGGAGCCATCCGGGATGCGCTGGACGAGGCGAGCCTGGCCGACGTGCAGATCCTGTCGTACGCCGCCAAGTACGCCAGCGCCTTCTACGGGCCGTTCCGCGACGCCGTGGGCTCGAAGTCCGCGCTGGGGGCCGCCGACAAGCGCACCTACCAGATGGACCCCGCCAATCACGACGAGGCGCTCCGTGAGGTGGCGCTCGATCTGGAGGAGGGCGCGGACATGGTGATGGTCAAGCCCGGGATGCCCTACCTGGACATCGTTCGGCGCGTGAAGGAGCGCTTCGGCGTGCCGACGATGGTGTACCAGGTGAGCGGAGAGTACGCGATGCTGCATGCCGCCGCGGCGAACGGCTGGCTGGATCTGGACAAGGTGCTGATGGAGAGCCTCGTCGCGTTCAAGCGCGCTGGCGCCGACGCGATCCTCACCTACGCAGCGGCGGAGATCGCCGGCAGCCTCGCGCACTGACGGTCTCTCGGGCTACCGTGGGACTCCCCACCTGAGCGACTGCCCACCCGAGATTTTCCTGCCATGTCCGCCTTGCTGATCCTGCTCTCCTGCGGCTCGTTCGGGCTCAGCCCGCACGGCGACAGCGCGCAGACCACCTCGGCGACCTCCTCGACGACTGAAACCAGCAGCCTCGATCCGCTTCGCATCGACGACGTCGCGCCGAGCTGGGCCCCGCTGGCGGGAGGGACCGCCGTCACGGTGACGGGCGCCGGCTTCGAGGGCGACGTGGCCTTCTGGTTCGGCGGCGCCGAGGTCGACGTCACCGTCCTGTCCGACGAGGAGCTGGCGGTCACCACCCCCGCGGTGGCGGTCGAGGGCACCGTCGATCTCCTGCTGAGCAGCGACCTGGGAGAGGTGGTGCTGGAGGACGGCTTCACCTTCACCGACGAGGCCCCCACGACCACCACGTCCGGCGGCAGCGGCTCAGGTCTGGTCACCAGGGTGGTGGAGTTCGACTACCTCGCGGTGGGCTGCCCCAACTGCTTCAGCCCCGCGCTCGACCAGTACATCGTCAGCGCAGTCGCCATGATGCACCCGCCGGTGAGCGGATCGTGGAACGACAACCTCCCCGCGCAGGGCTCCTGCACAGACCAGCCCGACACCGCCCTCCTCACGAACGCCACCGACGACGTCGGCGCGTTCATGTACCTGCAGTCCGGCGCGCAGTCGCTCGATCTGCGCCGCTCAACCATCGACGGCACGGTCATGTACATGTCGGGGCCCCTCGGGTCTGGCGACTACACACGCAACGCCGCCTATGATCTGGCGATCCCCGATCTCGGCGTGACGATCTCCGACGCGGTCGCCACCACGTCCGGGTTCAAGACGTTCACCCCCTTGGAGATCCTGTACTACGACAACCAGGCCTGGACGTCGATCTCGGCCAACGCCTTCCGGTTCACGTGGGCGCCGACCGACATCGCGGAGTCGGTGGTCGTGCAGCTCGAGGTGTACGCTGCGGGCGGCAACAACGCGCTGCTGGGGCAGGTGGTGTGCGTCAGCGAAGACAACGGCAGCCTCACGGTCCCGTCGAACCTGCTGTCGAGCTTCGGATCAGGCGCGCTGGTAGTGATCTACTTCTACCGCTGGGAGACCCGCCAGACCGAGCTGGACGGAGATATCATCGAGGGGATGTCGATGTTCGGGCTGCTGGGCACCGCCACGCTCCGCTGACGCGGCGTTAGGGGTGGACACGAGAGGTGGCCGTGCTCCTGCTGATCGACGTGGGCAACACCAACACCGTTCTCGGCGCCGTCCGAGGCACCGAGATCATCGAACGCTGGCGGATCTCCAGCGTCCTACGCACCACCGACGAGTGCGGCCTGCTGATGCGGCAGCTCCTCACCCTCCGCGGCCTGTCGCCCGACGACATCGACGGCGTCAGCGTCTCATGCGTGGTGCCGTCGGTGCTGTACGCGATCGAGAAGGCCTGCCGCCGTTACCTGGGCTGCGAGGCGCTGGTCGTCGGGCAGGGCGTCAAGACCGGGATGGCGGTGCGCACCGACAATCCGCGGGAGGTCGGGGCCGACCGCATCGTCAACGCGGTGGCCGCGTTCGAGCGCCACGGCGGCCCGCTGGTGATCGTCGACTTCGGCACCGCGACCACGTTCGACTGCGTGAATCGGCGCGGAGCCTACGTGGGCGGGGCGATCTCCCCCGGGCTCGGCATCTCGGCCGACGCGCTGTTCAAGCGCACCGCCAAGCTCCCGCGAGTAGAGGTGCAGAGACCCGAGCGCGCGATCGGCACGAATACGGTCGAGAGCATGCAGTCAGGGTTGTTCTGGGGTTACGTGGGGCTGGTGAATGAGCTGGCCCGGCGCTGCAAGGCCGAGCTGTCCGAGCGCAGCGGCGGCGCGAAGGTCGTGTGTGTGGCGACCGGCGGGCTCGCCAACCTGGTCGGGACCGCTTGCACCGAGATCGATAGCGTCGACAGTGACCTGACGCTGACTGGGCTGCGGATGTTGTGGGAGCTCAACCGGGGCCGGCCTGACTCACCATAATCAGCCCGACAGGTCGAACATCACATCGGTGCGTAACACATACTTGCGCCCCGTCTCGACAGACACCCCCGAATGCAGCAGTCGGTGTACGAAGAACAGCGCCATGCCGGTCTCCGGTCGCACCGCGTCGCCTGTCTCCAGGAAATACGTCTCGCCGCCCGTGCACCCGTCATTCAGATACACGAGCATCGTGTAGAGACTGCGCTGCTTTGTCCCGGGCCGCCGATAGCAGCCGTCGCGATGGGCCCGGAACCGATGTCCGACGTCGTAGCGATAGAACCGCAGCCGCTCGTTGAGCCCCACGGGGGGCAGATCGCCCGGACCGCGCTGAAACAGCGGCGCAGCGCGCGTCCACAGATCGGCGGCGATGTCGGGTCGGTCGATCATCACTCGGAGGTTGTTGCGCACGCCCGGGGACATCACCGGCCCCAGCCCGGTGGTGATCGGCGCGGCGCTGTATCCGACCTGTTCGCTGAGTTGGATATAGCCTGCGCACTCCTCGGCGGATATGAAGTCGCTCACCGTGAATGCGTACTCCGGAATGACGTCTACGCGCGTCACGGCGTCATCCTCAGCGCGCCGACGCGCACCAGCGCCGGCACCAGCAGCAGATCGGCGGCCAGCGCCACCACCAGCGCGAGCGGCAGCAGCGTGCCCATGAGCTGCATCATCAGGTAGCCGCTGGCGGCGCACGGCAGGAACCCCGCCACGAGGATCACCGTGGTCATCAGGATCCCGCGCCCGGCGGTGCGGAACGTCTCGGTCACCGCCTCCCGGGGTGTGCGCCCTTTCTGCAGCTCGATGCGCAGCCGCATCAAGAAGTGGATGGTGTCGTCCACGCCGATCCCGATGGCCATGACCGCGATGATGATGCTGTCGGTGTCCACCTTGTCGAACCACACGCCGGCCGCCCCCCACATCACCAGCAGCGGCAACAGATTCGGCACCATCGAGACCACCCCTACGCGCATGCTGCGAAGGCCCACCCCCATCATGACCGCGATCACCCCCACCGACAGCAGCAGGCTGTTCGTCTGCCCCGCCATCAGATCATCGAAGAAGAAACCCAATAGAAAGACCAGCCCCGTGACGGTGACGGTGGTGTCTTCCGGCAGGTGCGCCCGCGCCACCTCCATCGCCCGCCGCCCGATGTCCGCGGTCGCGCGCGCGCCCTCCACCTTCAGCCGTAGCGCGATCCGCGCGTGCCTCCGCTCGAAGTCGATCAGACGATCCAGCGACTCGCCGCCGGACATCTCGAACAGCAGCAGGTACTGCGCCAGCGCCGGTCGATTGTCGGGGAGGGCGTCGTCGCCGTCGAGGGCGTCGTCCAGAGAGCGGACCAGATCCACCAGCGAGGTGCCGCCGCCCACCCCGGGGATCTCCAGCAGCGCGTCGTGGGTGGCGGCCATCGCGGCGAACCGCTCCGGCTCCAGCAGATCCGCGCCGTCGGGCGCGTCGATGTGGATCTCCAGGGGGGTGGTCCCGGCGAACCGCTCCGCGAACCACTCGCGATCGGCCCGCACCGGGTGAGACTCTCGGAAGCGATCGGCGAAGTCCGCCTCGAGCGTCACCTGCGCGCTCCCCCACAGCGCGGCGATCATCAGCGCCCCGAACGCCGCGATGATCGGCCACGGCCGCCGCCACGCCAGATCGCCCATGGCCACCAGCGCCCGCTCCATCACCGCGTGCACCGCCGCCGTCGGCCCCGCCCGCAGCGGTTGGGGGCGTCCGATGAACGACAGCAGCGCCGGCACGACCGTGATCGCCAGCAGCAGCGCCACCGCCACGCCGAACCCCAGGCCGAGCCCCAGGATACGCGACGCCGGGTTGGGGATGAGCGAGAGCGAGGCGAACCCCACGAACGTCGTCGCGGATGTCAGCAGGCACGCCTTTCCCACCTCTGCTGTGGCGCTGGTGATCGCCGCGTGGGGGTCGTCGGTCTCCTCGAAGGCCAGCAGCCACGCGCTGCACAGATGCACCACGTCTGAGAAGGCCACGATCAATATGACGGGCATCGCCAGCGACGTGAGCGTGTGCAGGTGCGGATCGATCGCCACCATGAAGCCGATGGACCACACCATCGCCAGCGCCGCCACCGCCAGCGAGAGCAGCGCCGGCCACAGCCGCCGGAACATCAGCCAGACGACCACCAGCAGCACCCCCGCGACGATCGGCGTGAGCACGAACACGTTGGTGAACAGCTGCTCCAGCGTCGCCGCCACCACCGCCAGGAAGCCGCCGCGCCGTACGTCGGGGTAGCGGGCGCGGGCGGCGTCGAGGATGGCCTCGACGAGCGTGGGGATCGACTCCGCGGGCCGATCGGGATCGGCGGTCAGCTCCACGACGATGCCGGTCGAGCGCCCGTCGTCCGAGATCAGCAGCCCCGCCGCGAAGGGATCGTCCAGCAGGCCGCGCCGCGCGGCGTCCGGATCGTCCAGATCGGCATAGGCGCCGATGGTCAGCGCGCCCTGCTCCCCCGAGATGTGCTGCGCGGAGAGCGGGCTGTGCACGCGGGCGACGTCCGGCAGCCCCTCCAGCTCCTCCGTGAGCGCCTGCAGCCCCTCGGGATCGGCCAGCGGATCGACGCCGTCGAGGCCGATGAGGACGATCTCGTCAGACCCGAAGCGCGCGCTGCGGGTGATGTAGTCATGGTACTCGGGTCGGTCGCCCAGGAACTGCGCGCCGATCGACGAGGCGATGATCACGCGCGACAGGCTCGCCAGGGCCACGAGGGTCAGCAGCGCGCAGGCAAGCAACACCGCCACGCGATGACGCAGGACGAGGTCGGTGAAGCGGTGCATCGCAGCAACGTATCGCCCCGAGCGGGTAGGCTCCCCTCCTCCGCAGCCTCTGGACTGGCGCCCGCTGGAGCCCTCGCCGACCTGTCTGGGCGAAGCGGCATGCGCGAGCGAGCCGGGCCGGTCTTCTCCCGGGCGCGAAGGGAATTTTCGCGACGATCGGTGATCCCCGCGGGATGGGATCGAGCGACCTGCGCCTGGCGATGGTCGCGCGTAGCACCGGAGGGGGCAGGCCCACCTGCGTGCGGCCCACGCCGCCTTCGTCGGCCGAGGTGTGACAGAGCCAGTGTGACAGGGCCAGCGTGACAGGGCCAGCGTGACAGGGCCAGCGTGACAGGGCCAGCGTGACAGGAACACCATGACAATTGCCTGACGAACCGTCCGCGGACGAGCCGGTCCAACAAACCGAATCCCCCGGCCGCGTCGGCCCCGAGCCCCGCAGCGTTGGAATGAACCGCGCCTCCTCGCCGGGGGGAGGAAGAAACATGTCTCGGTCGCCCAACCCCCACGTCCTTCGAGTCGGCATCGTGCAGAATGGAGAGATCGTGCAGGAGCGCCTGATCCACCCCGGACGGGACGTCACGATCGGGCGCTCGCCCCGGAGCACCTTCACGCTCGCCCAGGGTGCCCGCAGACACACGCTGTTCCGGGCGCGGGGACCGGGACGTTACCAGCTCGTCTTCTCTGATGAGATGCGCGGGAAGTTGTCCTACCTGGGCGCAGTCGCCACACTCGACCAGCTCCGGGAGCGGGGGGAGACCGACCGACGTCGATCGTCCTTCACCCTGCCCATCCAGCGTGGGAACCGCGGAAAGGTCGTCATCGGGGATACCACGGTGCTGTTCCAGTTCGTCTCGCCGCCGCCAGAGTCGCGGCGAATGCTACGGCGACGCGACTTCCGACCGCGCCTCTTCGATCGGGACGATCCGGTGTTCGTCGGGAGCCTGGCGCTGTGGAGCGTCATCGGTGGGGCGCTGATGCTGCATGCTCTCAGCACTCCTCCCCTGGTGATCGACAGCGCGCCCGCCCTCGAACGAGGCTTTGTGATGCTGACGCTCCCGCCGCCGGATCCCGTCGAGGTGGTTCCCGATCTCCCGCAGCCGATCGAGCCGGAGCTGACCGCGCAGCCTGGTCCCCCGAGGATCGATCGCGTCGACACGACAGAACATACTCCCAAGGAGCAGCCGGAGGCGGCGGCCCCCGCGGCGCCTCAGACCCACGAGCAGATGCTGGCAGAGGCGCAGAGGCACGCCGAGGACCGCGCCGAGGTGATCCAGAAGTCCCACCTGCTTGCCGGCCTCATCGGAACGCGCGGGCCGAAGAACTCCGGACGGAGCGTCCCCGATGTGTTCGCAGACTCCGACTCCGGCTTCAAGGACCTCTCCGCGGCGCTCGAGAACGTGGGAGGCGTCAAGCTCGCTCTGGGCAACGACACCGCGATGCGAACGCAGACCGCCGGTGGAGGGCGCGGAGACGTCTCGCTCGGTGCGCTGGCACGCGGCGGCGGCGGGACCTCCAGGTTGGATGTGGTCAACGTCTCGGCACCTCGCGGGCGGGCCGCTCTCGACCCCATCGAGACAGCAGAAGGTGAGAGCGACGTGGCCATCCGAAAGGTGGTCCGCGCCAAGCAGGCGCAGGCCCGCTACTGCTACGAGCGCCAGCTCAAGACCAACCCCGGGCTGGCCGGTCGCCTGGTGGCCGCCGTGCACATCTCGGGCGGGCGGGTCACCTCGGTGGAGCTCGACGAGAACGCCACGGGAGACGCCGAGCTCGGCGCATGCATCGCCAGCAAGATCCGCCGCTGGAGGTTCCCCTCCGAGGTCTCGGCCACCGTCTATCTGCCGTTCATTCTGTCCGCAGACTGACGGTCCGAGGCGGGCGCGCACGCCGGCCGTCCCAGCCCCCGGCTCAGCACCGCGGTCATCGTAGCCCCCCCCCGCGCCGTCGCCACCAGCTCCCCCCAGGCCGCCTCGCCCGCAGCCAGCTCCGGGGGGAGCGCCGCGCGCGCGTATCCAATGGAGGGCTCCGAACAGATTATCGGCTGGTCGTCGTGCCCCATCGCCTCGCACCCGGACGACTCCGGGTTACCGTGCTCGTGCCAGGTGTGGGGCGTCAGCGGCGCCTGCCGTGTCTGCACCCTGCCGGTACCGCCCGCCACCACCAACATCCCCGCCTCCAGCAGCCGGCGGCCGACGCCCCGGCACGGCGGAGCATCACATGCATGCGAAACGAACGCGGGATCGGCCTCGACCCAGTGGGAGTGCACCGCGCCGTACTCCCCGACGCCCGTCACGGGATTCCGACACTCCGGATCAACGCCGATCCGCCAGCTTCCCGGATCGGAGGTGCAGCGAGCAGGATCGGTCCGGTCGCCGTAGATGAACCGGCGGTTCTCCTCAAGCCCGGCCACCGCGGCCTGGAATTCGGTCATGGTGCAGAGTCGCCGGGGGCCGTACCCGCCCGTGGCGAGCAGCTCGAGCAGCCGGTGGGCCTTCCAGGTGCTCATCCCATCCGGCGTGTACGCCGCGCCGGGGCCGGGGAACGGCCACGCGTCGATGCAGAATGGCGCGACGGTGACCGCGCGCGGCCGCAGGATGGGGTCCACCTCGTCTGTCTGCACCCAGCAGGCCGCCGCGTCCGGCCTCGCCGCCCGCGCCGCGGGGCAGCGGGCCTGGGGGTTGTCCACCACGTCCAGGTGTGCCGTCTCGACGACCGCATACGGCTGCCCCGCCATGCCGATCTCGCCGGAGCCCGAGACCATCACCATGCCGGGCGGACAGGCCCGCTCGGGATCGCCCACGCAGGCCGTTATCAGGGAGGCCAGGCTCCACAGGGCCAGCATCCACGGGACGGAGGAGCGATGGCGCCGCTGACGAGAGACGAGGGCTGGGAGCTGCTGCAGACGTGGACGGAGGGGGCGTCGCTGCGGCGACATGCCCGCGCCGTGGAGATCGTGATGCGCGCGGCGGCCGAACGCTACGGCGAAGGCGCGTCCGACGTCGAGCGCTGGGGCCTGGCCGGGATGCTCCACGACGCCGACTATGAGCGGTGGCCCGAGGAGCACCCCCATCGCGTCGTCGCCTGGCTGCGCGAGCGCGGCGAGCCGGAGATCGCCCACGCCGTCTCGGCCCACTACACGAAGTGGGCGCCGCGGCGAGAGAGCCGCCTCGATCACGCGCTGCTGGCCTGCGATGAGATCACCGGATTCATCGTCGCATGCTGCCTGGTGCGGCCCCAGGGCGTCACCACGCTGACGCCGAAGAGCGTGCGCAAGAAGCTCAAGGACAAGCGCTTCGCGGCGACGGTGGAGCGGGCCGAGGTGCAGGCGGGCTTCGCAGGGCTGGGCGTCACGCCGGCCGAGCACATCCAATTCGTGATCGACGCCCTCAAGCCCCACGCCGAAGAGCTCGCCATCGCAGGTCGGGGGGCGTGAGCAGACCGCGGGAGATCAGCGGCCACTCTTCGGGCTCCAGCCGCTCCAGCCGCGCGATCAGATCGGGCAGACCGGGCCCGGGGCGAGCCGCGGAGGCCCGCCGCAGCTTGTCCATGCCCTTCGCCCGCAGGCGACGCGCCCCCGCGAGGTGACCCTGGTGTCGCTTGAGCAGCGACGCCGCCACCTGGATGAGCCCCTGGCACAGCGCGCGGCGCGGATCGTCCCGCGGCAGCACCGCCCAGACCTCTTCGAGCGCCTCATGGGCCTCCCAGGGGTAGCGGTGATCGAACAGGTCGAGCCCCCGCAGATAGACGCGCGCGGCCTCGGGGGAGTCCGGGTCGATCTTCGGCTGATGCCAGCGGGTCGCCCCACCCTCGGCTGGAGGTGTGAAGCTGTGACCAGCTGGGTGGCGCAGCGGATGGGGGTTGCTCCCCGGCACGAACCGGTAGGGCGGCAGGGGCTGATCGGGCAGGCGCAGCGGCGGCGGCGGCTGCGGCGGCGGGATCGGGGGAGCGGGGATGGGAGGCGCCGGGGAGGAGCCGGCCGTCACGCCAGCTCGCTCGGAGCGCGGTAGCCAGGGTGGACGACCCGAACTCCCGCGCTGTCGGGGACCCACGCGCCCTCGCCGCCGTCCACCACGAAGGTGCGCCGGAGCTCGGGATCGTAGACGACCATGTGGTCGATGGCGCGCGCGTAGGCGTGCAGGGTGATCAGCTCGCGGCCGCACATCGAGTGGATCATCTCGGATCCGCAGCTCAGGATGTCCCCGGCGGAGAGCTCCTCCTCGTGCTGGATGCGCATCTGGCCGTTCGTCACCGACCAGACGCGATGCTGCGCGGCCCCCTGGAGCACCTTCACGCCACCGACGGAGCCGCCGTGGGTGTGGGGCGCGCACCACACCCCGTCGGCCCAGCAGGCGATCATGATCTCCACCTCGGGGCTATTGAGCAGCACCCGCCGGCCGTACGGCAGCGGCCGGTGGGCGCGCTCCTCGGGTGCCCTCAGGAGCGGGCGGGTCGCGTCATCCAGCTCGGTTTCGGTGAGCTGCGCGATCAGCTCGGAGAGCGTGGGATCTTCGAGCCCGCGACAGCGTTCGATGAGGGTTGCGATCTGCATGGAGGTCTTCCTATCGGGCGGAGTCGGGGACAGGCCATTCCAGCGGGACGGCGGCCCCGCGAACCGGCGCGTCGAGCCAACGCACGAGGTACGCAGAGAGCTGCTCCCGTCCTCGGAAATTGGGGTGGTACAGGTCGTAGAAGTCGTCTTCGGGGAGCTGCGGAAAGATCGCCACGTCGTTCTCCTCTCGCCACGCCGCCCACTCCCGCCGCACCGAGCTGTGCAGGAACTCCGCCTGGTACTCCTGGCGCGCGGGGATGTCGATCAGCAGGAGTTCGACGTCGCTGTCGGCGCAGCGTTTCCGGATCCGCTGCAGACCCGCCTGGTTGAACTGCCCATCGTCGAACTGGAGGGAGCCCGACGGCATCCAGTGGGCGTCCTCGACGCCGAGCGCGCGCGCGCGTTCCATGTGGCCGCTGTACTCCATCTTGCGGGAGCGGATGTGGAAGGAGCTCTTGCGCGGCTTCGGCAGCTCACCCTGCGCCGGCGCCCGCAGCCAGCGCTCCAGGCCGCGCATCCCCTCCTCGTGGTAGGCGTAGAACCGCCGCGGCAGCGCCGAGAGCTCCTCCAGCCGCCGCGGGAGGCCCCACTCCGCGACGTTCCAGATCTCGGAGCTGTCCAGCAGCAGCAGCGTGCGATCCGACGGCAGGCCGATGTGGGCGATCCAGTCCCGCCGGAAGTTCGCCACCGAGACGAGCTGGACCACCCGATCGCCCGCGCGCAGGGGCAGGCGCCGCAGCAGCCCCGACGCCAGGCCGGCGGCGCCGCGGGTCATGCCGAATCGCGCGACGCGCCAGGAGCTCCCGCTCTCCGAGAGGCCCGCGTTGATCATCTTCTCGTCGAGCGACTCCCGCAGGATGGACGAGCCCAGGATCCAGGTCACGCGCCCGCCGTCGTGCGCGCGCAGCGCCGCCTCGTCGAGGTTCCGCGCCTTCCACAGGTTCCAGCTCTGGCCGTTGTTGCGGCCGAGCGACACCAGGTAGGAGTCGGGGCCGTAGGCCAGCGTGATCAGCGCGAAGACCGCCAGCGCGGTGGCGAGGATCTGCCGCAGAAAGCGCACGGCGACGACCGTCTCCTCGGCGGAGGGCTGGGGCGGAGGAGGGGGGATGGGGCGGGGCACAGAGGCCGCTATCCCAGCGGCGCTCACCCGTCGCCGAACAGCCCGTCGAGCAGCCCGCGGGTGTCTCGCCAGCGTCGCTCACCCGTGGGTACGGGCTCATCGAGCCGCTCCGCGATGGCCTCTCGGAGCGTCGCCGCCAGCGCCTCGTCGCCCCGACGCATCGCCTCGTCCAGAGCGGTTCGGCCCTTGCGGTCGCGCACCAGCGGGTTCGCGCCCTCGTGCAACAGGGTCATAGCGATCTCCGCGTGACCGCCTCGGAGCGCCTGGTGCAGCGCGGTGCGGCCGTCGTAGTCGCCAGCAGAGACGTCGACGCCGCGATCGATCAGGCGCCGTACCTCGGCCAGATCTCCGGCGCGAGCGGCGGCGCCGAACACGGCCACGTCGTCCGTCCAGGTGAGCGTGGCCCCCTTCGACCGCAGCAGCGCGGCGACCTCTGTGTGATCACCTCGGGTGGCGTCGCGCAGGGGCGTGCCCCCCCAGCGATCGACCGGGCTGAGCCGCGCCCCCTCCGCGAGGAGCAGCTGCACCACTGCGTGCTGCCCCTCGGCGGCGGCCAGGTGCAGCGCGGTGCGGCCGTCGTAGTTTGCGGCGTCCACCGACGCGCCGTCGGCCAGCATCCGCCGAACGGCGTCGAGATCACCCACCGACGCGGCCGCGCAGAGCAGCACCGGGTACATCGTCTGCGCGATGGCCACGCGGTCCTCCGGCGCGCCCCCCGACGCCAGCACCCGCGCCACCGAGCTGATGAAGCGCCGCTCCCGGAACGAGAACCGGCGCGCCGTGCTCCGCTCCGTCAGCTCCCCCCGCAGATCACGCTGCACCAGCCGGGCGACATCTGCAGGTGTGTACTCCGAGCGCGACAGCAGGTAGGCCAGCTTGGTCAGCGCCGCCTCGGTGGTCATGTCCAGGCCAGGCACCACGCCGACCGCGGCCAGCGCGCGGCCCGAGGCGTAGGCGGCGCTCACGGTGCCGCGATGACACTGGGTGCAATTGACGATGACCACCCCGCGGCGGGTCGCCTCCCCCAGCGCCTCCATCAGGTCGGGGCGGTTGTCGGGCGCGTTGCCCGAGCCGAACGTCTCCAGCACCGCGCCTCTCAGAGGAGGTCGCAGGGCGTTGCGCACCAGATCGGCGCTGATGCCGGGGAACAGGCGAAGAGCCACCACGTCGTGCGTGTCGATCGAACGCACCTCCAGCGGGCGGTCCGGCGGGGTGCGCACCCGACCCCACTGCACCTCGATGCCGATGCCCACGTTGGCGAGCGGCAGACAGTTCGACGAGCGGAAGGCGTCGAAGCCGGCGGCGTCCACCTTGCGGGTGCGGTTGCCGCGCATCAGCTTGCTGCGGAAGAACAGGCAGACCTCGGGGATCTCGAAGTGCCCCGCGATCGTCAGCGCGCCCAGGAGGTTGTCGCCGGCGTCGTTGCGCGCCTGCGATAGCGGGATCTGCGAGCCGGTGAGCACCACCGACTTGCCCAGATTCTCCAACATGAACGACAGGGCCGAGGCGGTGTAGGCCATGGTGTCGGTGCCGTGCAGGACCACGAAGGCGTCGTAGGCGTCGTAGGCGGCCTCGATGTCGCGCGCGATGCGCACCCAGTCCTTCATGCCCATGTTCGACGAGTCGAGGAGGGGGCTGTACTCGACGATGCGGTAGGCGATGCGGCGGCCATACCGCGACACCGGCAGCATCAGCTCACCCGCGATGGCCTCCTCGGTGGTCTCGTTGAAGGTGGGCATCGCCGAGAGCGCAGAATGCAGCGCCCCCGGCACCGGCGCGAAGCCCCGAGGGGTCATCTTCATGCCGATGGTTCCGCCGGTATACAGCACCAGGATGCGCGCGTAGCTGATCATCCCCCTGCGGTATCACGCGGCAGTGTCGGCCGCGCCGCCGATGCGCGGGCGCGAGGACTGCTCCGACGTCAGACGCCGCAGGTTAATAGACGGGATCCCCCCCCCGCCTCTGCACCCTGCGAGACCAGGAGCCGCCCATGGCGACCGAAGACACCCCCAGCTCGAACCACATCAGCGAGGAGGAGTCGCGGCGCATCGCCGAGCAGGCGCGCGCGGACAAGTGGATCTCGCCCAGCTTCATGAAGGAGCTGTTCCTGGGCAACTTCCGCTTCGATCTCATCCACCCGTACCCCCGGCGGACGGAGTGGCGGCCGCAGTTCCTGGCTTTCTTCGGAAAGCTCAAGGCGTTTCTGCGGGATCACACCGACCCGGTAGAGATCGACGTCTCCGGTGAGTACCCGCCCGAGGTCATCGACGGCCTGCGCGAGCTGGGCGCCTTCGGCATGAAGATCCCCCGAAAGTACGGCGGGCTCGGCTTCGATCAGGTCGAGTACGCGAAGTGCATGGAGCTGATCGGCGCGCATGACGGCAACATCGTCGCGCTGCTGTCGGCGCACCAGTCCATCGGCGTGCCGCAGCCCATCAAGCTGTTCGGCACCACCGAGCAGAAGGAGAAGTACCTGCCGCGCTGCGCGAAGGGCGAGATCTCCGCGTTCGCGCTCACCGAGCCCGACGTGGGCAGCGATCCCGCCCGGGTGGCCACCACCCTGGAGAAGACCCCCGAGGGCGACGCCTACATCTTGAACGGCAGAAAGCTGTGGTGCACAAACGGCACCATCGCGAAGATGCTGGTGGTGATGGCAAAACACAAGGGGACGCGCAAGATCAGCGCGCTGGTCGTCGAGACGGACAGCCCCGGTGTCACCGTCGAGCATCGCTGCCGATTCATGGGTCTCAGGGCCATCTCCAACGCGCTGCTGTCCTTCAAGGACGTGCGCGTTCCGGTCGAGAACCTCATCGGCAAGGAGGGCCGCGGGCTCAAGATCGCCCTCACCACGCTCAACGACGGTCGGCTGTCCATCCCCAACGCCAACGTGGGCGCCGCCAAGCGCTGCCTCAACATCGTGCGCAAGTGGGCCAGCACCCGCTCGCAGTGGGGTAAGCCGGTGGGGCGCCACGAGGCGCTGGGCCACAAGATCGCCGACATGGCCGCCACCACGTTCGCCATGGAGTCGATCGTCAAGCTGTCGAGTCATCTGGCGAACGACAAGCGAATCGACCTGCGGCTGGAGAGCGCCGCCTGCAAGGAGTGGAACACCGCGCGCGGCTGGGACATCATCGACGAGACGATGCAGATTCGGGGTGGCCGCGGCTACGAGACGGAGACCTCGCTGAAGGCCCGCGGCGATGATCCCGAGCCGGTCGAGCGGATCATGCGCGACGCCCGCATCAACCGCATCTTCGAGGGCAGCTCCGAGATCATGCACCTGCTGATCGCCCGCGAGGCGGTCGACAAGCACCTGTCGGTCGCCGGGGCGATGGTCGATCCCAAGTCTACGTTCAAAGACAAGATGAGCGCGTTGCCCGACATCCTCAAGTTCTACGCGGTGTGGTATCCGTCGCGGTGGCTGGGGTGGAGCCTGTGGCCCAAGTACGCCGGGTACGGAAAACTGGGCAAGCATCTTCGATTCATCGAGCGCTCCGCGCGGCGGCTGGCTCGGGGGAGCTTCCACGGGATGGCGGTCTACCAGGCGAAGCTGGAGAAGAAGCAGGCGTTCATGTTCCGACTGGTCGATATCGTGATGGAGCTGTTCGCCATGTCCGCCAGCGTGTCGCGGGCGCACACGCTGGTCAAGAACGGAGACACCAACGCGGAGCAGGCCGTCGAGCTGGCGGATGTGTTCTGTCGGCGGAGTTCGCGGAAGGTGCAGAAGCTGTTCTGGGATCTGTGGGCCAATGATGACGTTCCGACGACGAAGCTGTCGAAGGGGGTGCTGGATGGGCGGCAGGTTTGGATGGAGGAGCTGCTGGCTGGGTTGGTGAAGTAGAGGGGGGGGCGAGAATCGAGAGTCGTTAACGAGATCGATCATCGAGAGACGTGAGTCGTTAACGAGAACGAGAACGAGAACGAGAACGAGAACAAGAACAAGAACAAGAACAAGAAGAAAACATTTTTCTAGAAAACCCGAAAGGCATGGATGTCAATAGGGAGTAGCCTTTTAAACTGAAAATAGTTATGGCAATTCCAAAT
>CAYXGP010000127.1:0-23702 GCA_964464515.1 uncultured Enterobacterales bacterium | reverse complement strand
TCATCGCTCAGATTCCACTCCTAAAGCGCGTAATCACTTAACCGGTCACGCATGAGCGTCAACCAGTGAGCTTCACAGCGGTGAGCGTTCAGGTTGACCACCCCTCGCTTGCCCTCGGGCCCGGTCTGTAGGACCCCTGACCGCGTCTCGTCTCCTTGCTGTGACGCTTCCCCCCGGTGTGGAGCACAGCTGTGGAGCAGAGCGGCGGTTCCTCACCGGCAGCCAGGAACCACGAGTTCGGCGCAATCTTGTTGTCCACCTGAACGCTCACCGCTGTCAGGGAGCGTGGTAGCCGAGCGAGCGCAGCGCCTCTGCCGTCTCTGCAGATATCGCCGGCTCCCGTGGCATCGGCGCTCGCGTGTCCCAGGCGGCCAGCAGCTCTCGGAGTGCAGACTCACGGACGACGTCGTCGATCACCGGCAGGCCCGGTCCGAGGTCCCGCAGCACCGCCGGCCCGGCGGACGGCAAACGCAGCAGGACCCCGTCGAACGTCACGGCGCGCTCCAGCGTCAGGTTGGGCCAGCCAGTGTCGGCCAGCAGACGCGTCGGCTTGGTCGCCTCGGCGAACAGGGGGCGCTCCTGAATCGCCCCGCCCGACCACAGGGGACGCAGGTCCCTTCCCTCGCCGATGGATGTGTCCAGGTCAGCCAGTCCCAGCACCGTCGGAGCGACGTCCATCAGCCCCACCGGCGCGTCGATCGCGACACCCGCCGGGAGCGCGAACCGCCCGGTACCCGCGAAGATGAGCGGCACATGGATCCCCGCTGGATCGACGTGCACGCCGTGCCCGTAGGGGCTGTCCGCCCACTCATCGAGGATCTCTCCGTGATCGCCGAGCAGCACCACCAGCCGATCGTCGCCGGGCAGCGCCTCCAGCAGCCGACCCATCTGTGCGTCGGCCCATGTGACCTCCGACAGGTACAGCTCTCGGGCGCGGGTCCGCTCGGCGTCGGTGATGGTGCCAGCAGCGACCGCGCGCTGCGCGGCGGCGATCCGGCGCGGGGTGCCGTCCAGCAGGCTGCGGGACCGGGGACGAAGCGCCTCCGGTGCGCTGTCCCACGGTCCGTGTGGATCGAACAGATGCGCGAACGCCAGCAGCGGCCCGGGGGGCTGCCCACGGATGGCCTCCAGCAGCCGATCGACCACCCGGTCGGCGGGATCTTCGAAGCGCCGATGGATCGCTCGCCCGACCGCGTCGTCGTAGACGGCGAATCCCCTGTCGAGGCCCATCGCCGACTCCAGGGGGCTCCCGCCGACAGCCGCCACGGTGCGCCAGCCCGCCGCGGCGAACCGCTCTGCCAGCAGCGGCACCTGCGCGGGCACGGGGTAGCCGTTGCGCACCACGCCGTGGCCGTGTGGGTCCAAACCGGAGAACACCGTAGCGTGGGACGACAGCGTGGTCGGCGCGTGCGCCAGGGCGCGCGTGAACCGGACACCCGACGCCGCCAGCTGATCCGCGACGGGGGTGCGCCGAGGTGGCGGCGCGTCGGGGGCATCCCAGGAGTCCGCGTAGCACGAGAGCGCGTCGGCCCGGGTGGTGTCCAACGAGACCAGGAGGACGACGGGTCGGGGCTGACTGCAGGCCGCGAGCAGGACCAGGATCACCGCCCGGGCGGATCCAACACGCGCGACAGGAACAGCCGGCTGTCGGTGCCCGGGAGTCCGCCGACGCGGCGCGACGGGACCTCCATGTACACACCCATGTCGTCGAACCCCATCGACATGTACATCTGGTACGAGGCGTCTCGCTCGGCGCTGGTGCGCAGGACGACGTGGGTGTACCGCTCGGAGTCCACCTGAGCGATCCGCAGCCGCACCAGCAGCTTGCCCAGGCCCTTGCCGCGATGCGCCTGCACCACGCCCAGCTCAGCCAGGTAGAAGGAGTGGGCCGTGGGGACGAGCCCGCTGAGCGACTGCGCGATGTCGGAGCGGCAGCGCGCGGGCACGCCGATGCCGAACCCCACCACCGCGTCGTCGGCGTCGATGGCCAGCAGCGTGACGTTCTCTGGCATGGCTGCGTGATCGAGCAGCACCCTCCCCGCCTCTTCGAGGGTGAACTCCTCGTTGTAGGGCGGCTCGGCCCAGATCTGCCGATAGGCCTCGGCGAAGGTTGCTTCGAATGGCGCACAAGCGTCGGCGTCGGGGAGCTGCAGCACCCGAACACCGCCCGTGGTCTCGGCCAGGATCATCGTCGTTTCCGGGGTTGTTCCAGTCATGATCGCGGCGGGCGCCTCACGCGACCCGCTCCTCATCCCGGGAACCGCTCGCCAGCCATGCGCCGGCGGTGATCAGCTCCCCATCGAGGCTCAGTGAGATCGTAAGTGCGCCGCCACCCAGCAGCCGGTGGCGATCAGCCGCCTCGTCGTGTAGCTCGACCGCGGCTCTGCGGCGCCCCAGGGCGACGACCTCGACGTCTCTCGGTGAGATCGCCATACCGGTCCCCAGGGCCTTCAGGGTGGCCTCCTTGATAGCCCACAGGCGCGTCTCCCGCTCTGGCACGCCGCCCGCGAGTGCCTGCTCGCGAGGGCGGAACCACGTGCGCGCGAACGCCGGGGCGCGCGCCTCGACGCGCTCGAGATCGATCCCCGGTCGGCCGCGGTCCACTGCCACGGCCACCGCCTGCCCATCTCGATGGCTGATGCTCACGCGCGGCACACCCGGCGGCCCCTCGACCACCGGCGCGCCGCTGGCGTGGCTCATCACGTCGAAGGCGTCGTCGGGCAAGGCGGTCAGCTCCCGCACTGCGGTCCGGGCCGCCACGCGTCCCAGGCGACGGTCAGCCTGCCGGCGCGGAGTTCCACGCGCGGCGATGAGGTCCTCTTCCCGCGCGCTCGGTCCGCGGCGGCTCGGCCCCGGTTGGTGGCGACGCGCTCGGGCGATCATCGCAGTGGCCCACCCTCCCCGCGGAACGGGGAACAGGTTCCCTTCGGGCAGGGGCCCGGTGTCCACCATCCGGAATCCGCGAATGCGCAGCACCGATCCCTCGGGGCCATCAATGTCGATGTCGTAGGCCCCCTCCTGGTAGCGTACCATCAGCTCCAGAACCACCCCATCGGCAGGTTGCGAAAGGAATTCCACCGCCTCCACCGACTCTGGCAGCGCCATCCTGCCGGTGGTCGCCATGTGGTGGAGGCCCGCCCCCTGGAAGCCGGCCTCAAGCACCAGCGGCGCTGTCAGCAGGCCGTCGCCGAGCCTCCGAACCGGTCCCACATCGGCCAGCAGCGCGTTGGTGGCGACGTCGCAGGCGCGCTCGAGCACCTGGAACACAGGACCGTGGAAGAAGCGCCGGTAGATCTCCTCTCGACCGATGGGGTGCTCGCTGAAGAACGTCACGGGCAGCGCTGGGATGGACTGCGCCTCGCCCATCAGCAGGGTGGCCTCGAAGTGCTCCACCTCGATGGTCCGACCGGTGCGCGTGCGCCGCTTGGACGCCAGCGTGCAGCGCACAGCCGACGCGCTGAGCGCCGCGGCGCGGACGAACAGATCGACGGGCTCATCGCGGTGCAGCTTGATGGGAGCGGTGAACTTCACGTCGCGGGCGCCCAGGTAGGGCTCGCCCGGCCGCACGAACACCGCCGCGGCAGCCATCAGCTCGATGCCGATGACACCAGGCAACAGCGGAGTGCCGCTGATCGTGTGATCGGAGATCCAGGGATCGCTGTGGGTGGAGAGCGTGCGTCGCCCCACCACCGCTCCGCCGTCGAACCACACCTCGTCGAGCAGGGGGTGACTGACGGGCAGCGTGAACCCGCCGAGGTGCCCGGCCACCATCACCTCGCCGCTGACCTTCTCGATGACCATGTCGACCAGCAGCCGCGCCCCGGGATCGGCGGGGAGGAGCTCCACGCCGCGCTCGGTGAGCAGCCGCTCCATGCCTCCGCGCACCGCCATGCCCACGTCCGCCCAGGCGGTCCAGTCGACGTGCAGCGCCCGACCGCGGGCCTGGCAGGCGCGCGCCATCGCCTCGTTGGCGGCGGAGTAGTCCACCTGGCCGGCGTTGCCGAAGCGTCCCGCCACCGAGCCCATGCTCACGAACCAGGCCATCCGCTCCAGGTTGCGCAGCAGCGCCACTCCGCCCGTGGCCTTGCAGTCGTAGATCCGCGCGAAGTCCTCCCACTCCTTGGTGCCCAGCAGCCGGCTCTCCTCCAGCCCCGCGCCGTGTACCAGCCCGTCGATCAGGCCCATGCGCAGGCGGATCTGCTCCAGCACGTCGCGCACCGCGTCCTCGCTGGCGGTGTCCACTTCGAAGTACACCACCTCGGCGCCCAACTCCCGCATCGCGGCGATGTTGCTTCGGGCCTCCTCAGCGGAGCGAAGCCGCCGGAGGCGCGTCTCCACAGCCGCCGGGGTCACGCGCTCTCCCGACAAACGCAGCTCTCGGCGGATCGCTGCCTTGGCGACGGCCTCATCCAGCGGATCAGCGCCCGGCGCTGTGCGCGCCAGGAGCGCCAGACGGCAGGGGCCCCGTCGCGCGAACTCGATCGCCACCTTCGCGGTGATGCCCCGCGTCCCGCCGGTGAGCACGATCAGCGGGCGCCCGGAGAGCGTCCCGCCGGTCCGCGGGAACGGCAGCGTCGAGAGGGCCGCGACGTTCCGACCCTCCTCGTCGTGGAAGATCTCCACCGCCGCGTCGCCCGAGGACAGCTCGTCTGCGATGCGCGTCGCGGAGTCGTCCAGCTCCAGCACGGGCTCGATGTCGATCACCCGCGCGTGGCAGCGCTCCCACTCCCGCCCCAGCGCCTTGGCGAGCCCTGCGCGCGCGCCGTCGTGGGCGCAGCCCTCCAGCCCCACCCATGAGGGATCGGGACCGGACTGAGTGACGCACAGCCAATCCCACGGTGGATCTTCATTGAGCAGGCGCGCCAGCTCGAAGGCCTCTCGGACGCCCTCGGAGAACTCGACGACCGCGTCCGGCGCTTCATGCGTCAGCTCGGCTCCGCGCTCCGTGAGAAGCTGTCCGACCCGGCTGGCCAGCGAGCCCGCTCCCAGGATGAGCACGCGTCGACCGTCGAGGCGCCCGTCGGAGGAGCCGAGCTGCAGCGGGCCGGGGATGACGATGGGTCGCCGCACCCGGAAGCTCGCGGGGAGCCCGGCGGGGTGATCCGCCGCGGGGGCGGTCGGGATCTCGACCACCGGGGTCTGCTCGGTGGGCTCCTCGACGACCGGGGCCTCGACGGGCGGGAGCGTTCGGCGCTTGCGGCGCTCCCAGGCGCTCGACTGGCTGAAGGACATCTTCTCGATGGCTGCCGCTGCCTGCCCGACGAGCTGATCGGTGAGCCACCCCGCGAGGCTGTCGATGGTGGGGTGGTCCGCCAGCTTGAAGTCGTTGTCTGTCGGCAGTTCGAAGCGCTCGCGCACCTCCGCGAAGATCTCCGCCTGCTTGACGGTGTCGATGCCCAGGTCGGCCTCGAGCTCGTAGTCCGCGTCCAGCTCCGAAGGCGCGTACCCTGTCTTCTCAGAGATGATCTCCAGCAGCACCACCATCACCGAGGAGCGATCCGACGCTGGCCGGGCCGCGCCGTTGGTCGCCGACGCACCGCGAGCTGAGGGAGTGCGAGCGGGCGCCGCGCGCACCGTCGCCACCGTCTCGGGTCTGGGCGCCCGGGTGGGCCGCTTGACGGGCCTGGGCGCCTCGCTCCTCGTGGGGGGCTTCTCGGGGCGCTGTGAGGAGAGCTGCCTCTTGAGCCACCCCGCGAGGCTGTCGATGGTGGGGTGGTCCGCCAGCTTGAAGTCGTCATCTCTCGGCAGTTCGAAGCGCTCGCGCACCTCCGCGAAGATCTCCGCCTGCTTGACGGTGTCGATGCCCAGGTCGGCCTCGAGCTCGTAGTCCGCGTCCAGCTCCGAAGGCGCGTACCCTGTCTTCTCGGAGATGATCTCCAGCAGGGTGCCCATCACCGCCGTCGCGTCCGTCGATGCGGGGGGGCGGGGAGCGGGTGTGGGCTCGGACGCGCGCTGGGATGCGGATCGCGGAGCGCTCGGCTGACGGGGCGCCTGCTCGCGCTCGACCAGCCGCAGGGCGCGCTGACGCTCCTCGAGGTGGAAGTGCTCCAGGCCGCTGACCTCTGCCAGCCACCGCTGCTGGGCCCGTGGATCGCGAACGCGGCGATCGCCGTCGGCGATCTTCTCCCAGAAGGCCAGCGCGAGCTGCGAGCCGAACCCCGCCGCCAGACGGATGGCGTACCGCACGGGGTACTCACCGCCCGCCGACAGGCGCAGATCACCCAGATCGGGATCGGGCTCCTTGAGGTTCGGCACCGGCGGAACGCGGCCGTACTGCAGCGCCTTCACCGCCACGGTGTCCTCGATGCCCGCGCCCATCGCGTGCCCGGTGAAGCCCTTGGTGTTGGCGATCACGATGCGGGAGGCGGCGTCGCCGAACGCGCGGCGCAGGCTCTCGATCTCCGCGGCCGCGGACCCGCCCTTGGCGGGGGTGTACGTCTCGTGGCTCATGAACAGCGCATGCTGCGCCAACTCTGCGGGGGTGCGACCGGTGCGGCGGGATGCCTCCGTGACCAACGCCACCATCTCCTCGGCGATGTGCTCCGGCAGCAAGCGCGTGCCGTGGAAGGCGGAGTTGCCGAAACGCCCCGCGATCAGCCGGGCGATGGGATCGATGCCGCGGGCGCTCGCGAGCTCCTCGCGCTCCAGCACGAAGCCGACCGCGCCCATGCCCAGGATCATCCCGTGCCGCCGCCGATCGAACGGCAGGGCCGCGCGACTGACGTCGTCGCGGGTGGTCGCGGCCCCCGAGGCGAGGAAGCCCGCGCCGATCCACTCCAGCATCGTGTCGTTGGTGACGTCGTCAGCGCCGAGGACGACGACGCGCTCGGCGCGCCCGGTGCGCAGCCAGTCGCTGGCGATGATCAGCGCCTGCGTCGTGGAGGCACACGCGGCGTTCACCTGGGTGTTCGGCCCGCGCGCGCCGATGTACTGCGCGAATTGCGAGTGTCCCATCGAGAGGATCTGGAAGAGGAACCGACGATCGAACCGCCCCTCTCCGTCGTCACCGCGGCGCTGCATGTGCTCGATGAGCTTGGTGTAGCCGGGGAAGGCAGAGGCGAACACGACCCCCGTGCCGTCGCGCAGCGGCTCGGGCAGCGCCCAGCCCGTGGGCATTCGCCCGCCGGTTGTGGTGGACCTCCACGTGCGCACCATGGGAATGTGCGCGTCGCGAAGGGCCTCGATGCCAGCCGCGAAGGCGAGCTGCGTGGTGATGTCGAGGGCCCGGAGCAGGCCCGGATCGACCCCGTAGTCGCCCGCGAGGTCGAAGCGCGCGCGGCGTCCGGCCAGCCGAATGACCTGATCGGGCGAGCCCACGCGCTCGAAGGTGCCCTGTCCCGTGCGGGCGTCCTTGCGCAGCCGCACGATGTTCTTCTCGAGGAACCGCCGCTGGGCGGCCCCCGACAGGCGGCCGATGCGGTTCTCGCCGGCCAGGATGCGCGCGACGTTGTCGGACGCGAAGACCTCGGTGCCTCCCGGGAG
The DNA here is from genome assembly GCA_964464515.1 of uncultured Enterobacterales bacterium. Taxonomy (GTDB): domain Bacteria; phylum Myxococcota_A; class UBA796; order UBA796; family UBA2385; genus CAYXGP01. The sequence continues at coordinate 16,220 of CAYXGP010000127.1, read as the reverse complement.
TCCGATGCTGGCGCCGCTGGCGACCACCGAGACCTCTGGCGCCGCCGCGCCAGGAGCCGCGCCGGCGACGCTGCGCGTGATGGCCGTGATGAGCTGACCCACCGCGGGGAGGATCTCGCGGACGGTGGGCGCGGCCGGATCGACGCCGAGTCCGTCGCGGAGCGCCGCGCGCACAGCGCCGGCCAGGTCGGATTCGGGCTGGGTGTCGCCTGCGGTACTGGTGGTCGTCGGCGCTTCTGGGGGGGGCTGCCGGGGAGGCCGCTTGCGGGGGGGCGGGAGCGTCGCGGGGGGAGCCTGACGCGCCCGCCAGGCGGCCACCGCCGCGGGGGTGGCCCGACGGGGCTCCGGGGGAACGAACAGGTCGGGGATCTCCTCGTCGCAGCGGGCGCGCACCGGGAAACCCAGGGCCAGCAGACCGGAGAGGGCGTCGCGGATCGACTGCACGCCTCCCCGCTTGGGGTGGTTTGTGTACAGCGCGCGATGCGGACGCCTGCGGAGCGTGGACACCACGAAGCCCGTCAGCGCGCGCTTCGGACCACACTCAACGAAGATGCGCGCGCCGTCGGCGTACATCCGTTCGATCTGCGCGATCCACTCCACCGGCGAGGCGACCTGGCGGGCCAGGATGTCGACGGCCTGCCTCCGCGCCTCGGGGCCCGTGGGGTAGTACTCGCTCGTGACGTTGCTGGTGATGGGGCGCTGCGGCGCGCGCAGATCCAGCCGCTCCAGCACCCTGCGCAGCGGCCGGGACGCCGGCGCGACGATGCGCGAGTGGAACGCGTGGCTGACCGGCAGGGGGTACACGGTGACGTTCCGCGCGCGGAACGCCTCGATGGCCTTCTCCACCGCCAGCGACTCTCCGGCGATGACCGTCTGGGAGGGGCAGTTCTTGTTGGCCGCGACCACGTAGCCGGGGATGTCTGCGAGGACCTCCTGTACCGCCCCGTAGCCGGTGGCGATGCCGGCCATCCGTCCGGTGTCTTCGATGCGCACTGCGGCCATCTCGCGGCCGCGGGCGCTCACCGCCAGCAGGGCATCGCCGAAGTCGAGCATGCCCGCAGCGACGGCGGCGGCGTACTCGCCGAGGGAGTGGCCGGCGACCATGTCGGGGTACACCCCGTGGGCCATCAGCAGCCGCGAGATGGCGACGTCGACCGTGAGCGTCGCGGGCTGGGAGATCTCGGTTGACTGGAGCGCCTGGGCCTGCGCGGCCTCGGACATGTGCCGGTCGCGCTTGATGTAGCTGGTGAGCGGGCGGCCCAGCTCCGGCCCCATCACGCGATCGGCCTCCTCGAAGGTCTTGCGGGCCACCTCCCAGTGCTTCGCGAGATCGAGTCCCATGTCGAGGTACTGGCTGCCCTGCCCGGTGAACAGGAAGGCGATGCGTCCCTCGGAGGGCTCCTCCTCGAGGTACACGCCGCGGGCCCGGAGCACGTCGATGTGACGCCCCCTCTTCAAGACGCCCAGCGCTCGCTCGAGCTGCTCGGTGCGCGCTGGGGGATCGGCGGCCGCGGCGACCAGCCGGACCGGCGCGGAGGGCTCGAACGGGCGGGCACCCGGAGCACCTGCGGCGAGCACGCCGATCAGCGCCGCCCGGTCCTCCGCCGACACCGCCCAGATCCCCGGAGGGAGCGCGGCGCCGGAGGGGGAGACGGGGGCGTCGCCCTCCTGCTCCAGCACAACGTGGAAGTTGGTCCCACCGAAGCCGAACGCGCTCACGCCCGCGCGGCGCGGTCCGACGCTCTTCCAGGGCTCGGCGCGGCCCTGGACCTGTAGCGGAACCACGTCGAGCGGTACGTCCGGCCGCACGCGATGGAAGTTGATCGACGGCGGGATCATGCCGTGGTGAATCGCCAGCGCCGCCTTGATCAGGCTGGCGGAGCCCGCGGCGCTCTTGAGGTGGCCGATGTTGCTCTTGACGCTGCCGATGCGGATTGGCCCGCGCTCGGGGGCCCTGCGGTGACCGAACACCGCGTTGATCGACTCGACCTCGACCTTGTCGCCGACCACCGTGCTGGTGCCGTGCGCCTCGATCAGATCGACGGTGACGGGATCGAAGCCCGCAGCGAGGTAGGCGCGGCGCAGCGCGCGCTGCTGGCCCACCGGGTTGGGCGCCGTGATGCCCTTGCCGCGCCCGTCCGAGGAGGCGCCGATTCCGCGGATGACCGCGTAGATGCGATCGCCGTCGCGCCGCGCGTCGGAGAGCCGCTTGAGGAGCAGGATCCCGCAGCCCTCTCCCATCACGAAGCCGTTGGCGCTGGCGTCGAAGGGCGCGGAGTGATCAGGAGACAGCGCGCCGATCTTGCAGAACTTGGTGTAGGTCGCGACGCCCATGGAGCGGTCGGCGCCGCCGCTGACCGCGAGATCGAAGTCGCTGTCGAGCAGCCCCTTCACGGCGGTCTGCACGGCCGCCATGGAGCTCGCGCAGGCCGCGTCCACGGTGAAATTGGCGCCGGTGAGATCGAAGGCGTTGGCGACCCTGCCGGCGATCACGTTGCTCAGCTCGCCGGGCATGCTGTCTTCGGTGATCGGCGGCAGGTCACCCTTGAGGTTGTCCTCGAGCGACGTGAGGATGCGATCTCGCACCTCGCCCGGCAGATCGCCGAACGCCGGAACACCCTGGAGGCTGGCGCGGATCCCCGGGAACCGCACGCGCAGGGTGTAGTCGTCGGTGACCTCGCCGCCCATGCTGTTGCCGAGGATGACCGCGGTGCGGGTGCGATCAAAGTCGCGGCCGGCGTCGCGGGGCGTCGGGCGGTAGCCTGCGTCCACCAGGGCGTCGGCGACGCTCTCGAGGGTGATCTGCTGTACCGGATCGACCTGCCTGGCGACGGTGGGCGGGATGCGGAATCGCCGGGGGTGGAACTCGAAGCCCGTCAGGAAGCCGCCGATGCGCGCGTAGGTTTTGTCGGGCGTGACCGGATCCGGGTCCCAGTAGAGGGCCGGATCCCACCGCTGCGGAGGGACGTCCGCGATGGCCGAGTGACCCTCGAGGATGTTCGACCAGAACTGCGGCACGCTGTCGGCCCCCGGGAAGCGACAGCCCACCCCGATGATGGCCACCGCCTCGTCACGCTCGTCGTCGGACACCGGAGCCGCCGCCGCCTCGTGGTAGCCCGCGAGGAGCGCGGGGAGGCTGCCGTAGGCAGCGGCGCCCCCCACCCCCACCGCCCCCCCCGCCCCGGCCGGGAACGCCGCCGGGCCCTCCGCCGTGAACCACCCCTGCGCGAGCTCCCAGAACGACTCGCCGGCGTGCAGACGCCGGAGGATCGGAGAGAGGGCGCTGGCCTGCACCCGCGCGCCCGCGGCGACGTGGCTGCGCTCGGGACCCGCGCGCTGCAGGCGGGTGAGCAGTCCGGCCGGTGAGGCCAGCTCGGGAAGGCCCAGGAGGACATCTGAGAGCACCACGCCGCGCACGCCGCGACCCGCTCCCTGCGCGATGTCGCGCGGGAGCACCGAGGCGTCGAGGATCACCGGAAGGCCCGGCGTGATGTTCCCCAGCATCTTCAGGCCGGGGTGGGCCCCGCACGGTCCTCCGACCTCGCTCCCGCGGAGCACCAGCCCCGCGTAGCCCCGAGGGAGATCGCGCGGGCTGGTGGCCTCCAGCCAGCAGGGGCGTTTCGGCGCGGACTGCGGCAGCCCCTCCCGGGTGAGGGCGCCCGCGAGGATGATCGGGCCGCTCCCGGGGGCGTTGTCCAGATCGCGCACCCGCACCCAGGCTCCCTTCGGGATCTCCACCCGCGGCGAGCACGTCAGGTCGATGACCGGAACGCCCCCCGCGGCGGTGATCGCCGACGCCAGCTCGACCCGCTCCGATGGGATCACGCAGAGCAGCAGGGGTTGGGACATGCGCGGCCTCCGGGGCCCTCCCCTAACGTCCTCCCGCCTCTGGCGGCGCCCCAACCGGCACCCGCTGCGGGCGGAGATCCAACACTGCGTCCTCCCACATTCCCGCCGACAGACGGATCGACGCCTGCCACCCGCTGGCGGAGATCGTCGCGGGTCCCTCGTGCCAGGCGCGCAGCTCTGCCACCCCCGACGCGTCGGCGACGGCGCCCACCGTGGGGGCCCACGGCGCGGACAGCCAGGCGGTCTGCCCGGGGGGCAGCCCCGTCACCTGCACCAGCGAGGTCGCGCGCCGATCGCCGGTGGGCAGCGGGGTCAGCGCGAGCGACCGCGCCCGCTCCGACCACACCTCCGCCCAGCGCGGGAGCTCTTCGTCGCGCGGGGTCTGGATCGTGCCGCCGACAGCGCCCTGGTCGAGCGCCGCCGTGAACGCGTCGGCCATCTCGCGCCACATCCCGCCGGTCGGCGGACCCCTCCGCGTGATCTCCGCCAGCCAGGCCCCCGCGCAGCCGCCGCCGCCGCAAGACCACCCGCCCCCTCCATAGGTGAGGGTACGGCCGGGGAGGTGGTGATCGACCACCGGCCGGGAGGGGTCCTCGAGGAGCGCGGGGGTCCACAGAGAGCTGGCGGACATCCGCGGCGGTGGCCCCTCGGTCACCCACAGCAGCGCCGCGGGGTGGGGGCCAGCGTGGGCGACGAGCCGCGCGTCCTGCTCGGCGAGGGTGGTCCGCTCCGCGGCGCTCAGCGGACGCCGATCGCGGCAGCGCCCCAGGCACCTCGGCAGCACCACGAAGGGGAGACCCAGCTCGTCCGCCGCATCCAGCCAGGCGCCATGGAGCAGCTCTCCGTGCACCTCCACGGCGTTGATCCCCCCAGGCAACCACGCGCGCAGACGCTCGAAGGGATCCGCGCCGCTGTTGGTGAGGCGCGCTGCCATCAGCCGCAGGGGCGCCTCGCCGATCCACAGTGCGCCCTCCCGCACCGACACCTCCCGGACGCCGGTGCGGACGATCGCCGCGTCGAGCACCTGCGCGCTCGGGCTGAGCAGCTCCGTGACCAGGTGGAACAGCTCGGGCCGGCCCGGTCGCCAGCGGGGCAGGTTCGCGTTGATCTCTGGCGCGCGCGCCCAGCCTTCCACCACCGGAGCCTCGCCCAGCTCGGCCAGCAGGTCGCCGTCGCGCGCCGCGCGGAACCGGACGCGGGCGCCCTCCGGCGCTCCGGTCACGGCGGCGGCGGGCAGGAGGCGTCCGTCACGGATCGGCAGAGAGGCGGCGGTGACGTGGGCCTCGGGCATCAGCTCAAGGATCGGCGGGCTCTGCAGCGTCGGCGCCCCCCAGGTGAACCCGGACGCCGCGAGCCCGCCGCCGGTCAGGGTGGTGCTCGCGCGCGGTCCCGGCGGGGAGATTCGCAGCTCGAGCGTGTTGTCGCCGGCCACCGGCGCCTGCGCGAGCGCGAGCACCGCCGGCGCGTTGCCCCCGGTGACGGAGCCCTGTGCCTGACGATTGAGCGTGACGGACGCCGACCACCACAGCCCCTCGAGCTGCAGACGCGCCGCCTCGGTGACCCGCTCGGCGGGCAGTGTGAAGCGACAGCGCAGCACCAGCGGGTGGCCCGGAGCGCCGGCGCCGTCTCGCCACGGCGCGCGATCCCAGCATCCGTCGAGCACGAGACGCGCGCGGGTGGAGGGCGGTGGCGGCGACCGGCCGCATGCGGCCAGCGCCAGCACGAGGCTGACCAGCGCGATGGCAGAGATCACTCCGGCAAAACCCCCTCCGCGGCGAGCACCGCGGGCAGGGTGTGGAGCTTCGGGCCCTTCTCGACGAAGACGCACCCGCCCAGGGCGACGCGATCGTGGACCCGCTGCGAGCGCACGCTGGAGCACACCACCACCAGCCCGCGGTAGCCGGCGTCGCGACAGGCGTCGATCGCGCTGAGTCCGTCCATCCCCGGCATCAAGAGATCCATCACGATGGCCGCCGGAGGGTCTCCATCGGCCAGATGCCCCACGGCCGCCCGTCCGGTCGACGCCACGTCCACGTGGAAGCCCGCGTCTTCCAGCATCAGGCGTATGAGATCGAGGATGGCCTCCTCGTCGTCGACGACCAGCACCGCCGTGGCTCTGCGGGGTGTGAGGATCGGCGCAGACACCTCGGGGAGCTCACCGGGCAGGCTGGCCTCGATCGTCGTGGTGTCCGGCGCCTCGAGGCAGGCCCCGATCGTCGTGGGCTCGACGAGGAACCGCTCGGCCCAGGCGGTCAGGAGCGTCTGGCGGATACGCACCAGCTCTTCATCCACCGCCGCGACGCTCTCCGGGCGCCCCGCGGGGTGCTTCGACAGCAGCGCCAGGATGAGGCGATCGAGCTCCACGGGGATCCAGTCGGCGCCCGCCTGCGACGACGGCCGCGGCGCAGATGTGCGCAGGTGCGCTTCGAGCACCGCCTCCCGCTGACCCGCGAAGGGCCGCTTCCGGGTGAACAGCAGGAACAGGAGCACGCCCAGGCTGTACAGATCGCTGCGGTGATCGAGCGGGCGCCCGAGGACCTGTTCGGGGCTGCAGACCATGTGGGAGCCGGTGAATCCGGAGAGCGTCCCGACCGCGGGGTTCGGCATGCCGGTCTGCGTGGCCCGCGCGATCCCGAAGTCGAGCAGCTTCAGCGCGAAGCCCAGCTTGCTCTCGGGGGCGCGCTTGAGGAACAGGTTGGAGGGCTTGAGATCGAGGTGGATCATGCCTGCGCCGTGCACAGCCGCCAGCGCCGCGCAGATCTGCCGCGCGATCCCCAGGATCTCCACACCCGTGAGCGCGCGGGCGTCGCGGAGGTGTGCAGCCAGGGTGGCCCCCTCCAGCAGCTCCGTCACCAGGTAGGGGCCGATCTCCGAGTCGCTCTCGTAGTCGTAGACATCGACCACGTTGGGGTGCTTCACCAGCACTGCGGCGCGCATCTCCGACGCGAACCGCTGACGCTCGGGCACGGTCCACTGCCGCTGCGGATCATCGGTCCGCAGGACCTTCACCGCCACCTCGCGGCGCAGCTTCAGATCGGTCGCCCGAAAGACGGCGCCGAAGCCTCCCTCGCCGATCTTCTCCACGAGCTGATACCGGTCGTCCAGCGGCTCCGCGCTGAGCGGATCGATCGGGTCGGCGCGGACGTCGAGAGGGAGGCCGTCGATCATGCAGAACGCCGCTGGTTGGGCGTAGACGCGACGGCATTCAGGACAGATCTTCAAGGGTGGTTACGGGGCGATGGAAGACCCCAACCATAACGGAACCAAACCCGCGCGGAGCTGTGGGGAGAGCAGATGGACCTGGCAGCACTCACGCGTCGGTACACACGCGGCCTGTCTGATCGCGCGCTCAAGATCTCGGAGCTGGCGGCGCAGGAGCCGCTGCCGAGCGCGCAGATCCGTCGGCTGGCGCACCAGCTCCGGGGCTCAGCGGCGGCCTATGGACTGCCCGATCTGAGCGTGCTGGCTGGCGCCGCGGAGGACGCACCGGACGGGGAGCTGCGCGGGGCCACCGAGGCGCTGGTCGCGGGACTCCACGCCGCGTCGGCTGAATCGGGATGAGCCTGCCGGGCGGGGACGAGCGCCGTCGGCTTCGCACCCTCGAGGAGTACGAGATCCTCGACACCCCGCCGGTGGCGGCGTTCGACGGGCTGGTGCAGCTCGCGTCGACGATCGCGCAGATGCCGATCGCGCTGATCTCGGTGGTCGACGTCGATCGCCTGTGGATGAAGGCGCGCGTCGGGCTGGAGCAGGCTGAGCTCCCCAGGGAGGAGTCCCTGTGTGGGCACGTCGTCGCCAGCGCCGCTCCGCTGGTGGTCGAAGACGCCGCCGCCGATCCCCGCTTCGCGGACAGCCCGCTGGTCGCCGGCCCGGGGGGGCTCCGCGCCTACGCGGGCATGCCGCTGTTCGCACACAACGGGGCGGTGCTCGGGACGCTCTGCGTGTGCGCTCACTCCCCCGGGCAGCTCTCCGCGCATCAGGTGGCGATGCTCCGGCTGATCGCCGATCAGGCCACCGATCAGCTCGAGCGCCATCGACAGAACCTGCGCCTGCGGACCCACCAGGCGTTCTTCACGCTGAGCCTCAACCTGCTGTGCACCCTGGGCCCGGATCTGCACTTTCGCGAGATGAACCCGGCCTTCGAGCGGACGCTGGGCTTCTCGCGCGATGAGCTGCGCGCGCGTCCGTTCCTGGAGTTCATCCACCCCGACGATCTGGAGTGGTCAGAGGCGGAGGCAGCGCGGCTGCTGGCCGAGGAGAGCTCCACGAGCGCCTTCGTGTGTCGGTTCCTGCACCGGGACGGGAGCTGGGTACCGCTGTCGTGGGTCGCCACCGTCGAGAACCAGATCTTCTACGCGGCGGCGCTGGACATCTCGAGCCACGTCCACAAAGAGGCCGAGCTGGCGACGGCCCATCAGCGCCTGTGCGCGATCCTCGACAGCACCATCGATGGGGTGGTGACGCTCGGCGAGGGCGGGCGCATCCTCGGGCAGAACGCAGCGGCCCGCAAGCTGTTCGATCGCGACGATCTGCTCGGCGAGGACCTCCGCCAGCACATCCTCGACCCGAAGGGGTGGGGCGTGCTCGCCCCCGTCGGCGTGGCGCCCCTGACGGTGGGTGCCCGGCACCGACTCATGGCGCGTCGCCGCGACGGCACCGTGTTCCCCATCGAGCTGGCCTTGACGGAGTCGATCGGGGAGGACGAGCGCTTCTTCACGTGCGTCCTGCGCGACATCACCCAGGATCGCGCGCTGGAGCGTATGAAGTCGGAATTCGTCTCTACGGTGAGCCATGAGCTGCGCACTCCCCTCACGAGCATCCGCGGCGCGCTGGGGCTCGTGGCGTCTGGCATGACCGGAGACCTCCCCGGGGAGGCAGCCGAGTACGTCGACATCGCGCTCTCCAACTCCCAGCGCTTGATCCGGCTGGTGAACGACATCCTCGACATCGAGAAGATGGCCTCAGGGCGAATGGACTTCACGATCCGTCGGTGCTCGCTCTCCCTGCTCCTGGCCGACGCGCTGGCGTGCAACACCGCCTACGCGAGCACGCACGGCGTCGATCTCACGCTGCTCGAGCCTCCTCCAGATGTGGACGTGGCGGTCGATCCCGATCGCTTCGCGCAGCTCATGGCGAACCTCATCTCCAACGCGGTGAAGTTCTCGCCCGAGGGCGCGAGGGTGGAGCTCAGCGCCGCGCGCGGCGCCGCGGGAGTGCACGTGGACGTTCGCGACTACGGCCCCGGCATCCCCGAGGACTTCCGCGGCCGCATCTTCGAGCGATTCTCGCAGGCCGACGCCTCGTCCACGCGGGAGGGCGAGGGCACCGGTCTGGGCCTGGCGATCTCGCGCTCGATCGTCGAGCACATGGACGGCTCCATCCAATTCTCCGACGCTCCCGGCGGGGGGACCCGCTTCACGTTCACGCTGCCTGTGGTGGAGAGCCCCGCGCATGCGGAGCCCACCCGGCTGCTGGTCTGCGACGACGATCTCAGCAGCCTGCGCCACCTGCAGGCCCACTTCGAGGAGGAGCGGTTCACCGTACAGATCGCCGCCACGCTCTCGCTGGGACGACGCCTGCTGACCACCGGCCGCGTCGACGCTGTGATCGTCAACCTGATGATGGCCGGAAGCCGCGGCGCGGAGCTCCTGGTGGACGCCCTTCAACCGAAGAGGTCCGCAGTCCCCGACAGGCGCCGTCTCCTGCACGTCGAGCCCGATCCGGTCCTCCAGGAGGCCGTCCGCGATGTGCTCCCGGGGAGCTGGGACGTCGCCACTGCCCCGACCTTCTCGGCGGCGCGGGCCCTCCTGGCGGTCGAGCGGTTCGACGTGGTGCTCGCGCCCACCCTCGGCGAAACTGAGGACGACGGGCTGGTGGAGGTCTCCGGAGACGCGCGGATCGTGCTGTCGTCGGTCCGGCAGGAGGTCACCGCGCCGGGCTCGCGGGTGACTCTCTCGCTGATCTTCCCGCGTTACGGTGATCCCGGACTGCACAATCGGATCGAGCAGGTGCTCATCGAGGCCACCACCGGTGAGATCGCCGCTGCAGTTCCGGCAGTGGACTCAGAAGTGGACTCAGAAGTGGACTCAGAAGTGGACTCAGAGATGGACTCAGCAGATTCTGCAGGGGACTCGGCAGATTCTGCAGGGGACTCGGCAGATTCTGCAGGGGACCCTGCAGAAGTTCCTGGGGGGCCAGGCGTGAGGGGGGAAACATGAAGGTCCTGCTCATCGACGATGACGACGACATCCGTCGCATCGGGGAGTTCAGTCTCTCGCGGGTCGGGGGCTTCGAGGTGGCCGCGGCCGCCTCCGCGCCGGAGGGCATCACCGCAGCGCATGAGGCACCACCCGACGTCATCCTCATGGACATGATGATGCCGGGGATGGACGGCCTGGAAGCCCTGCGGTGCCTGCTCGAGTCCCCTGACACCTGCGACATCCCGGTGATCTTCATGACCGCGAAGGTGCAGCCGTCTGAGGTCCGCCGGTACCTCGAGTCCGGCGCGCGCGGCGTGATCGCCAAGCCGTTCGACCCCATGACCCTCGCCGACGAGGTCCTCCGCCTGCTCGCGGCAGCGACGAAGCGGTGAACCCGGGCCGCCGGCTGCCGGGCTGCTGGCCCGAGCTGGTCGTGTTCGCCTACGGGCTCTGGGCCACCTCGCCGCTCTGGCGCGCGGGTGAGCGGGTCTTCGCCGGCAAGTTCTCCTCCGACAACGCGGTGTCGGCGTGGTTCTACAGCACCGTGGCGCACGGGGTCAGGAGGGGTGCGGATCTACAGCACCTCACGGACTTCAACTGGCCGCGCCCCCACCCTCGGACCGTGGAGTTCCCGGGGATCACCGAGGCGCTGCTGGCCGCCCCGCTGACGTGGCTGCTGCCGTGGCCGCTGAGCTGGGGGGCGAGCCAGTCGCTGGCCGTGCTCACGGCGGGTCTCGGCGCGGGGCTGCTCGCTCGGGCGCTTGGCTGCCGCGGCGTCGGGGTGGTGACGGCGGGGCTGCTCGGGGTCCTGGCGCGTCCCGTCTGGAAAGACCTGGTGATGGCCCGGATGAACGCCGTGTGGATCGGGCTGGCGATCGCGGCCCTGGCGCTGACGGTCGCCGCCACCCGCACGGGCGGTCCGGTGCGCGTCGTCGCCGCGGCGGTCCTGGGAGCGGTCGCCGCGATGGTATATCCGCCGTACCTGGTGATCCTGGTGCCCGCCGGCCTGGCGTTGGTGGGCGCGGAGCTGCCGCGGGCGGGGTGGCGCGGCGGGGCGCGGCTGGCGCTCTGCGTGATCGGGGCGCTCGCCGTGGCGGGGCCGGAGCTGCTCCGGCTGCTCGACGCGCGGGCGGCGGTCGTCGACTGCGCGCAGCTCGGCTGCCCGGAGATCTACAGCCGGCTCACGGCGATCGATCTCGTACGGCGGTGGCCCGAGCCGGTGCAGGGGCTCTCGCTGCCGGGCGTTCCCGCGGGGGCGTGGGCGCTGGCGCCGCTGGCGCTGCTGGGGCCGCGGCGGCGGGCCGTCCCGCTCCTCGCGCTCGTCGGCGCGCTGCTGCTGCTCGCGCTGGGTCCGTGCCCGCAGCTCTCCGAGGGGGTGCCCCTGGACTGGCGCGCGTGGGGTCCGCTCGCGTCGGGGCTGCCGGCGGTGTGGTGTGCGGCGTGGCCGATCAATGACTTCGGACGCTTCGCGACGGCCGCGGCCCTGCTGGCGGCGGCGCTGGGCGGGATCGGGATCGAGGCGCTGGGGCGGCTGCGCTGGGTGGGGCCGCCGCTGGCGCTCGCGGCGGCGACGGCGGCCATCGGGCAGGCGCAATTCACGGTGCTCAGCGAGGTGCTCTCCCCCGACAAGTGGCATGCCGTGTCCGCCCCGCTGGCGACCCGCGCGCTCACGGGGAGCGGCCCCATCGCAGATCTGCCGTTCGATCGCAAGGGGCAGTTCCTGGCGGCGATCACCGCCCCCGGCGTGCCGCGCATCAACCCGCTGCGGCCCGAAGACCCACCGCCGACCGGCGATCCCTTCATCGTCTGGCTGTACGCGCTCAACGACGGCGGGTCCCTCCCCTCGCCTCCCGCACCCGAGCTGATCCGGCGCTCGGGCGTGGAGTGGGTCTTCTTCGATCCCACCCGGTGCGTCGGCCGACCAGACGTTCGGGAGCGGTGCCAGCGGACGCTGCCCCAGGCGCTGAAGGAGGCGCTCGGCGCACCAGAAGTCACCGCGGGCGGGCTGGGCTGGCGTGTCGGTCAGGACTGAGCGCGACGCGCTCCAGCCGAACCATGTCTCATGAAACATGAAACATGCCTGTACCCAGCATCTCCCCAGCGATGAGAGGCGAGACAGCATCGACGGAGCGCGGCGGATAGACCAGGCGGGATGTTCGCGTTCCTGCTGGCGTGCGCGGCGCCGCCGTCGGTGACCTGTCCCGAGGCGGCCCTGCTCGTAGAGACCCGGCCGGAGGTCCCGGGCAACGTCGTCACGCTCACCTGGCCCGGAGCGACCACCGCAGAGATCTGGTACGGCGCCGATCCCGAGCCGGACCTGACGACCACGGCGGACGACACCAGCAGCGTCGATCTCTACGGGCTGCCCTTCGGCGCAGATGTGACCTGGGAGGCGACCACCACCGACGAAGGCTCCACCCTCACCTGCACGGGCTCGCTGCAGACCGGCAGCGGCGGGACCGGCCGCGTGGAGCTGGAGGTGACCGCCTCCGAGCCCGATCTGCAGTCGGATCTGCCGTTCGTGATGCTGGCTTCGGTCTACAGCCCGCCGGTGCTGCTGGCGATCGATCGGCAGGCGCGCCCGGTGTGGGTGCACGAGGGGACCGACGGGCTGCTGTTCCTGCAGTCGATGTTCGCCCAGGGCAGCACGGATCTGCTGTTCAACCAGTTCGACGAGACCTTCCGCGGAGACGCCAGCGCGGTGGTGCGCATGGGCCGCGACAATCAGGTGGCCGAGACCGTCCAGCTCCCCGACGCCCACCACAGCTTCCTGCAGCACGAGGACGGCACGCTGGCGTACATCGCGCTGGATGTCCGCGACTGGAAGAACCCCGAGTCCGGTGAGGTCGAGGCCGTCGGCGGCGATCGCATCATGGAGCGCGCGCCCGACGGCACCATCAGGGAGATCTCCTCCACCTGGGACCACCTCGAGCCGGAGATCCACGATCGATGGGAGATCCCGTTCTTCCCCGGCATCCAGGACTGGTCGCACGGGAACGCGCTCCGGTACGACTCCGAGACAGACACCTACTTGCTGAGCATGGGGAACGCGTCCATCATCCTGGAGGTCGAGCGGGAGACGGGCGCGCTGGTCCGGCAGCTCGGCGGCACCGGCGGCTACGGGTTCGCAGAGGGCTCCGAGGTCTTCCACTTCCAGCACGGGGTCCACTGGACGGACGACGGCACGCTGCTGATGACCTCTGCGCAGGGCACCGCCATCGCCGCGGTCGAGTACACGATCGATGACGACGCAGGGTTGCTCACCGAGATCTGGAGCCACGGCCGGGAGGATCCGGTGGTCTCGATCGCCCTGGGGTACGTCCAGCGGCTGGACAATGGCAACACGTTCGTGAGCCTGGGATCGTCGGGGGTGCTGCGCGAGGTGACGCACGACGGGGTGATCGCCTGGGAGGCGCGGACGGTGGACCTGCCCCTCTCGATGCTCGGCGATCCCTGGATGCTTGCGGGGTTCGACGGCCAGTAGTCCCAGCTCTCCGCAGTCCCAGCTCTCCGCAGTCCTGGCTCTCCGCAGTCCTGGCTCTCGGGCCTGACCCGCCGTGACCTCCAGGTGTGTCGCCCACATCTGGGTGAATTCTGTGGGTGTCCGCCCGAATTGTCAGAGAAGTGTCAGGAGATGAAATTCTCCGTCACAGTTTTCGCGAAATCGGCTTTACCCCTGCGAGCGCACGCATGCGTTGTTTCGACTGTGCGCTCACACCTCGGCATCGGTCCGAGCGCTGACCCACTCCCGTTCAGCATGCTCCCATTCCCGCCGCTGGCAGTCACCCTGCTGGCAGTCCCCCCTGCTGGCAGTCACGCCGCTGGCGTCCGACCGGCTGGCGTCAGGCGTCCCACCGCAGGCGTCCTGCTCTTCTGGCGTCGTGTCTGCTGGCGTCCTGCTGCTGGCATGCAGTCGCTGACATCGACGCGCTGATCATCGAACCACTGGCGCTCTGCTCGCCCTTTCCGACGGGGTTACTCGGCCCCGGTCCGGCAGCTACCCTGGGCCAGCAGGGCGCCTTTGGTCGATGTTTCACTACCCGTGCTACGGAGACACCTCGGTTCTTCTTGAGCAGTTCTACTTGAGCGTTTCTTCTTGAGTCCGACTCCTCGACTCCCCGGGCCCGGCCAATCGGACGAGCTCCCTCCGCATGAACGAGGGCGCGCGGCGTGACCGCCCCCTGGTGGAAGACCGGGGTGATCTACCAGATCTACCCCCGCAGCTTCATGGACAGCGACGGAGACGGGCTCGGAGATCTGGACGGGATCCGGCACCGGCTCGATCACCTGGCGGCGACCGGCCTCGGCGTGGACGCCATCTGGCTGGGACCCATCCACCCGTCCCCTGACGCCGACTTCGGCTACGACGTCGCCGACTTCGACGCGGTCGATCCCCGGATGGGCGGCGAGCCGGCCTTCGACCGGCTGCTGGAGGCGGCGCGCGGACGCGGCCTGCGGGTGCTGATGGATCTGGTCGTCAACCACACCTCGGATCAGCACGCCTGGTTCCAGGCATCCCGCGCGCGGCGCGACGACAAGGACGACTGGTACTTCTGGCGCGGCGTCCCCCCGAACAATTGGGCCTCCGCCTTCGGCGGCTCGGGGTGGCGCCGCGATCCAGTCCGCGGCGAACACTATCTGCACACGTTCCTTCCCCAGCAGCCCGACCTCAACTGGCGGCACCCGCCCGTCGCCGATGAGATCGTCGCGATGATGCGGCGCTGGGTCGCGCGTGGGGTCTCCGGGTTCCGTCTCGACGTCTTCAACTGCTACGTCAAGGACGCCTCTCTGCGGTCCAACCCCCGCACCTGGAACCCCGCAGGCTTTCTGTACCCCTATATCGGTCAGCGGCACATCCACGATCGCGATCAGGAAGACCTGCTCCCCGTCCTGGCGCGGATGCGCGAGGCCGTCGGCGAGGACGGCGTGCTGCTCGGCGAGACCCTCGACGAGGACCCTCGCTACCGTCTGGCCGCCGGCTACTGCGGACCGGATCGGCTCCACCTGGCGATGGGCTTTGAGTTGCTCCGCGCGCGGTGGGGAGCGGCCCGCTACGGACGCGCTATTCGGCGGTGGGCGGCGCTCTGTTCGTGGCCCACGTGGGTGCTCGCCAACCACGACTTCCCGCGGTCGCCGACGCATCGCCACGCCGACACCCGAGCCCGACTCGACGCCTTGATCCTGCTCACTCTGCGCGGCACGCCGATCATCTACTACGGCCAGGAGATCGGGATGGTGCATGCGCGGCTGGCTCGACGGCACCTCCGGGATCCGCTCGGTCTGCGTTTCTGGCCGCTCTACAGAGGACGCGACGGCGC
Organism: uncultured Enterobacterales bacterium; assembly: GCA_964464515.1. GTDB lineage: Bacteria > Myxococcota_A > UBA796 > UBA796 > UBA2385 > CAYXGP01. The sequence goes on along the minus strand of CAYXGP010000127.1, from coordinate 853 downwards.
CCGAACCCCCATGCAGTGGGAGCCAGGCGGCGCTGGTTTCAGCGCGGGCACGCCGTGGCTACCGATCTCACGAGACGGGCGGAGCGTCGCCGAGCAGACCGGGCGGCCCGGATCGGTGCTGGAGACGTGGAAGGCCATGTTGGCGCTGAGACGAACGGAGCCCGCGCTTCAGTTGGGAGGTATGACACTCCCTGAGCGCGACCACGCCCAGGTGCTCACGTGGCGACGCGATCACGAGGGGCGGTCGCTGCGTACATTGGTGAACCTCTCTGCACGGAAGGCAACGATCGAGCTGCCGGAGCCCGTCGGCGAGACGCTGCTGTCTACGCATGATCGGGAGCTGGGCCCTGGTCCCGGTCTGACGCTCGGTCCGCTGGAGGGGGCGGTGGTCGTAGTGGGCTGAGTTCGCAGACCCGCTCCCGAAGCCCCGCGTTCGTTCGCTTGTACATCGGCGTCAGCAACCGTCTCAGCAGCCACCATCCGAGCGCAGGGATCAGACCCGTGAAGCGCTCGATGTGGGCGACCCGTGTGCCGTCGGCTGTTGGGGTCAGCTCGAAGCCGTGCTCTGCATGAAACAACCGACGGACCCCGCCCTGCCAGAACAGCGCGCGGCCAGGCTCGACCCGGACGAAGACGATCGGCACCCACGCGATCCAGGGTCCGACCATGATGGCGATTCGACCCGCGGCGCCCAGCTTGATGGGGCCCTCCAGTCCGGGCTGGATGGGGTTCCACGTGGGCCACTGTGCGGCGTCGATCAGCACGGACCACACCGAATCCGGTAGGTGGGGGATGAGGCACTCCGTCCGAGAAACACGCATCGAAACCAACCTTTCAGGCTCGTCAAAAAAAA
>CAYXGP010000126.1:0-24301 GCA_964464515.1 uncultured Enterobacterales bacterium | reverse complement strand
GTGCTCGGCGGGCAACGGGATGCTGCTGCAGGCGATGGCCGACCAGTTCGGCGTGGACCTGCCCGACTACGCAGACACCGCGTTCGACGCGGGGCTGGCCCCGCGGTTCTCCTACGGCTGCGCCGTCTTCCTCGACGCCGACCGCGTGAATTTCCAGAAGGAGGGATTCTCCGCCTCCGAGATGCTGGCCGGGCTGGCTCAGGTGCTCCCCAAGAACATCTGGCAGTATGTGGTGCAGGTGCCGCGGCTCGCGGAGTTCGGCCGAACGTTCGTGCTCCAGGGCGGCACGCAGCGCAACCTGGCGGCCGTGAAGGCGCAGGTCGACTACATCCGCGCCCGCGTCCCCGACGCGGAGATCATCGTGCACCCGCACTGCGGCGAGGCAGGAGCGATCGGCGCGGCGATGGAGACCCTGCGCGTGGTGAAGCGCCGCGGAAGCTCGACGTTCATCGGCCTCGAGCAGGCCATCGATCTCCAATACACGACCATCAACGATGAGTCGACGGTCTGTCACTTCTGTCCCAACGAGTGCAGCCGCACGTTCATCGACACCCTCACGCCGGACGGCCGCACCAGCCGCTACATCTCGGGGTTCTCCTGCGAGAAGGGCACCGTCGAGGACAAGGCGTCGCTCAAGCGACTCAACGCCGAGCGCGCGGTCATCCGCAAGCAGTTCCCCAACCTGGTCGAGGAGGAGGCTGAGCTCAGCTTCAAGCACTTCTACCGCAGCAAGCCCCTGCCCGAGGCCGGAGCCACCCGCAGAGACGTCTCGGTGCGGCGCCGCCGCCTGTTCCGCGTGGCGCGGCGGGTGATGCATCGGGGGTTCCGCCGCTCCGGGGTAGACCTGTCGCGTGTGAAGATCGGCATGCCGAGAGTGATGAACCTGTACTCGGTGGGTCCGTTCTTCCGAACGTACTTCGAGACGCTGGGCATCAGGCGCAACCACGTCGTGTGGTCGCCGCCGACTACGGAGGAGCTGTGGGTGGAGGGCGGCCGCTACGGCTCCATCGATCCCTGCTACCCCTCCAAGGTCATCCAGGCGCACATCCACGAGCTGATCTTCCACGCGCACACCGATCCAAAGCAGCGCCGCGGCCCGCTGGACTACATCTACTACCCGTGCATCACCCATGTGTCTTCATGGGTGAAGAACACGATGGACAACGCCTCGTGCCCCATCGTCGCCGGCAGCCCCAAGGTGACGCGGGCGGCCTTCACCAAGGAGGTGGACTTCTTCGCGCGCGCCGGCATCGAGTTCGTCGACGACGCCGTGACGTTCACCGAGCCCAACCTGCTCCGAAAGAAGATGTTCGAGACGTGGGGACCGCGCCTCGGCGCCACCGAGGACGAGTCGGACTGGGCGGTCGATCAGGGCTTCGCGGCGCTCCGCACCCGCGACGGCATCCTCGAGGACAAGGGGCGGCGCATACTGGAGCAGGTGGAGCGCGAGGATCGCATCGCGATCTTGATGATCGGCCGGCCATACCACAGCGATCCGGGCCTCAACCACGGCATCCCCGAGGAATTCCAGGTCCTCGGCTACCCCATCCTGTCGATCCGCAGCATCCCCAAGGACCCGGCGTGGCTGCAGCGCTTCTTCCCCGACGCAGATCCACTGGAGATCGGAGACGTGTGGCCCGAGAACTTCTCTGCGAACAGCGTGCAGAAGGTGTGGGCCGCGCGGTTCGCGGCGCGCCACCCCAACGTCGCGGTGCTGGACCTGTCCAGCTTCAAGTGCGGACACGACGCGCCCACATATGGGCTCATAGACAAGATCGTCTCGACGGCGAAGGCCCCCTACTCAGCGCTGCACGACATCGACGCCAACAAGCCCAGCGGCTCGATCGGCATCCGCGTGAAGACATACAGCCACAAGCTGGCGCTGGTACAAGAAGAGCTGCGCGACCAGGCAGCCCTCCGCGCCGAGCTGGCCCGCCGCGTCGCCGACAAGCGCGCCGAGCTGCTGGCCCAGCGCTCCGGCTCCCCTCCCCTCTCCCAGTCCTCTCGACCCTCCCAACCCTCTCAACGCTGCGAGGCCACCCATGTTTGACGAGAACCAGATCGCCCCCAGCCCGAAGGGACTCGCCGAGACGCCCCAGGAGGCCCCGGAGACCGGAGACCTGCATCTGGAGGGAGACCTGTCCCTGGAGAAGGAGCTCGCCGCCTTCGCCGCCGAGGAGGCGCGGAAGCTGGGTATCCACCGCGAGCAGTACACCGAGCAGGTGCACACCCGGTTCACGCGCCAGCAGCGTGCGCACACCACGATCCTCATCCGCGGGCTCACGCTGGCCCACGACCAGCTCATCGTCTCTGCGCTCCGCGGCATCGGCTACCGGGTGGCGCTGATGGAAGAGCCGGACAACACCGCGCTGCAGTTCGGCAAGGAATTCGGCAACCGCGGTCAGTGCAACCCCACCTACTTCACGGTGGGCAACGTGGTGAAGGTGCTGTGTCGAATGCGTGACGAGGAGGGGATCCCCACCCAGGAGATCATCGACAACTACATCTACCTCACGGCGGGTGCCTGCGGGCCGTGCCGATTCGGCACCTACGTCACGGAGTACCGCAAGGCGCTGCGAGACGCCGGATTCGATGGATTCCGGGTGCTCCTGTTCCAGCAGCAGGGGGGCGTCAAGCAGGCCACGGGTGATGAGATCGGCCTGGAGGTCAACCTGCCGTTCGCCCTCGCGCTGGTGCGCTCCATGATGGCCGGAGACGTGGTGAACCTGCTGGGCTACCGCATGCGACCCTACGAGACGGTCGAAGGGAGCACCGACGCGGCCATCGCTGAGTGCCGCGAGATCATCGGAGAGGCGTTCGAGCGGAATGGCTCCATCGTGCGGGCGCTGCTGCGCTGCCGCCGCCGGATGGCGAAGGTGAAGATCGATCGCACCACGCCGCGACCGGTCGTCAGCATCATCGGCGAGTTCTGGGCCATGACCACCGAGGGTGACGGCAACTACCACCTGCAGCGCTTCCTCGAGAAGGAGGGCGCAGAGGTCGATATCCAGTCCATCACCGCCTGGATCCTGTTCATGATCTGGGAGAACCGGTACGACACGCTGGCCCGTCTGGAGCTGCGCGAGCACGACACCGCGCGCAAGGGACTGGAGGGCACCGACCCGGCGAAGAAGCTGATGATTCTGCAGGTGGTCGAGAAGGTCGTCCGGGGCAACTTCCAGCTCTACGCGGGCGCCATCGGGCTGCACGGGTACGAGCTCCCCGACATGGAGCACATCGCCGAGGTCTCGCAGGAGTACTACGGCACCGAGGTCCGCGGCGGCGAGGCCCACATGGAGATCGGCAAGGTCATCCACTTCTGCGAGGACCGCGTCAATCACATGACCATCTCGGTGAAGCCGTTCGGGTGCATGCCGTCATCGGGCGTCTCTGACGGGGTGCAGAGTGCGGTCACCACCGCGTTCCCGGAGGCCATCTTCCTGCCGATCGAGACCACAGGCGACGGCGCGATCAACGTCTACAGTCGCATCCAGATGATGCTGTTCAAGGCGCGAAACCGGGTCCGCTCCGAGCACGAGGCGGCGCTCGCCGAGGCCGGGCTCACCGAGGACGAGGTGAAGCAGCGCGTCGAGGGCAGCCGGCGGTGGCGCTCACCGTTCTGGCGGCCGGCCCACAAGATGGCCAGCGTGGCGACCAACCTGGTGTATGCAGTGGGCTGACTCAACCCGACTCAAGGCGGGGGATCGCGGTCTCCAGGTCTGCGATCCCCACCGCGCGGATCCCCTCCCCCATCGGCCAGCAGCCCGCGCCAGGCCAGATCACGTCGATCTGTGAGAGTCTCAGATCGCGCTTGGCGATCGCCATCGAGCGTGTGCGACGCGGGGTGCCCGTTCGCTTGAATTCGAACCCCCGGCGCTCCTCGCCCCGGACGACCAGCAGATCCAGCTCCGCGCCCTGGTGGGTCGACCAGGTGAAGCACTCCTCCGGGCGCGCTCCAAGCCGACGCGCGACCGCGCCGAACGCGAAGCCCTCCCATGACGCGCCGATCTTGGGATGTCCTTCCAGCGCTTCATTTCCGGTGACGCCCAGGAGCGCATGAAGCAGACCGCTGTCGTGGATGTAGACACGGGGCGCCCGCACCTGACGTTTTCCCAGGTTCTCGAACCACGGCTGGACCACACGCACGAGGTAGGTCCCCGCCAGCGTGTCCAGATAGCCACGAACAGAGGGCTGGGACATCCCAAAAGCCCGCGCGAACTCCGCGCCGTTCCAGGTCTGCCCATGCCAATGCGCCAGCATTGTCCAGAACCGCCGCATGGTGGCGGCGGGGGTCCCGTGACCCAGAGCGGGCAGGTCGCGGGTCAAGAACGTCTCGATGAAAGCTCGTCGCCAGCGCAGACTCGCCGCGTCAGTGCGTGCGACGTAGGAGCGAGGAAAGCCCCCGCGAAGCCAGCGTTGACGCCACATCTCGAAGCCGGTCTCGCCGAGCTCAAACCCGTCGAGGACATGGTAGACGATGCGACCGGCGAGGGTCTCCGAGCCCTGGCGCAGAAGCTCCGGGGCCGCGCTGCCGAGAACCAGGTAGCGATGATCCCGGTCCGGTCTATCGACCAGATGCCGAAGGAGCGGGAACAGCTCGGGCCTGATCTGCACCTCGTCGATGACCACCAGCCCCTCGATCTGCTCCAAAACCAGCTCGGCCTCGTCCAAACGGGCCAGATCGCGAGGCCGCTCCAGATCGAACCATGTCGCAGAAGCCACCGCGGCGAGCTGGCGACCCAGAGTGCTCTTGCCGACCTGACGCGCACCGAGGAGGCCGACTACCGGGAATTCTGAGAGGAGCTGTTCTATGCGGGAGGTGTGCTCAAGGCGCGGGATCATGACCGATTTTACCATGAAATCCAAAAATCAAATTTTCGAATTTCATGGTTCAGGAGCCTCGCCCTTGCGTCATGCCTGCTTCAACCCTGCGTCATCCCATCGATGATCGCGTTGAACGTCGCGCTCGCCCGCATGGCGGCCGTCGCCGTGTCTCCGTCGGGCTGGTAGTACCCGCCGATGTCCTGCGGCTCGCCCTGAGCGGCCAGCAGCTCGCCGGCGATGGTCTCCTCGGCGTCGCCGAGCGCGGCGGCGACCGGCGCGAAGCGAGCAGCCAGCGCGTCGTCGTCGCTCTGCGCGGCCAGCGCCTGCGCCCAGTACCAGGTCAGGTAGAAGGTGCTGCCGCGGTTGTCGATCTGGTTGACCTTGCGCGAGGGGGCCCGCCGCTCCAGCAGGTACCGCGTGGTGGCGGTGTCCAGCGCGGCGCCGATCACCCGGGCGGCGGGGTTGTCCTGCGTCTGCCCGAGGTGATCGAACGAGACGGCGAGCGCCAGATACTCGCCCAGCGAGTCCCACCGCAGGTGCCCCTCGGCCTCGAACTGCTGCACGTGCTTCGGCGCGGAGCCGCCAGCGCCCGTCTCGAACAGACCGCCGCCGTTCATCAGCGGCACGATGGAGAGCATCTTGGCGCTGGTGCCCACCTCGAGGATGGGGAACAGGTCGGTGAGGTAGTCGCGGAGTACGTTGCCGGTCACAGAGACGGTGTCCTCGCCGCGGCGGATCCGCTCCAGGCTGAACGCGGTTGCGGCCACGGGGGCGAGGATATGGAGCGCCAGGCCGTCGGTGTCCATCCCCTCCAGGGCGGGCCGGACCTTGGCGATGAGCTGCGCGTCGTGGGCGCGGGCCTCGTCCAGCCAGAACACGGCAGGCACGCCGGTCGCGCGGGCGCGGCGGACAGCGAGCCCCACCCAGTCCACCACCGGAGCGTGCCTGGTCTGGCAGGCGCGCCAGATGTCGCCGGCCTCGACCTCGTGGACCATCCGCACGGCCCCGGCGGCGTCCACCACACGCACGATACCCGCCGCGGCCATCTCGAACGTCTTGTCGTGCGAGCCGTACTCCTCGGCCTTCTGCGCCATGAGCCCGACGTTGGACACCGAGCCCATCGTCGTCGGGTCGTACGCGCCGTTGGCCTTGCAGTCTTCGATCACGGCCTGGTACACGCCGGCGTAGCTGCTGTCGGGGATGGTGGCCTTGGTGTCCTGCGTCCTACCGGCGGCGTTCCACATGCAACCGGAGGTGCGGATCATCGCAGGCATCGAGGCGTCGATGATGACGTCGCTGGGCACGTGCAGGTTGGTGATGCCCTTGTCGGAGTTGACCATCGCCAGATCGGGACCGGCGGCCAGCGCTGCGGCGAGATCGGCCTCGACCTCCGCGCGGGTGCCCTCGTCGAGCTCTGCGACGCGCGCGACCAGATCGCCCAACCCGTTGCGCACGTCCACGCCGATGCGATCGAACAGCGCGCCGTGCTTCTCGAACAGATCGCTGAAGAACACCGTCACCGCGTGGCCGAAGATGATCGGGTCGGAGACCTTCATCATCGTGGCCTTCATGTGCAGCGACAGCAGCACGCCGCTCTCCCGCGCGTCCTCCACCTGCGCCGCCAGGAACGCCCGCAGCGCGCGGAGCGAGATGAACGTACCGTCGAGGATCTCACCGGCCTGCAGAGCGAGGCCGTCCTTGAGGACCGTCACGTCGCCGTCGGCGGTGACGTGCTCGATGCGCACCGTGGTGGCCTCGGCCGCCGTGAACGATTTTTCATTGGAGCGGAAGTCGCCCTCCCCCATCGTCGCCACGTGCGTGAGCGAGTCAGCGCTCCACGCGCCCATGGGGTGCGGGTTGGCGCGGGCGTACGCCTTCACGGCAGCCGGCGCGCGGCGATCGGAGTTGCCCTCGCGCAGCACCGGGTTGACCGCGCTGCCCTTCACGGAGTCGTAGCGCGCCTTGATCGCGTGTTCTTCGTCGGTGGTGGCCTCCTCGGGGTAGTCGGGCAGCTCGAAGCCGCGGGCCTGGAGCTCGGCGACGACCGCCTTGAGCTGCGGCACCGACGCGGAGATGTTGGGCAGCTTGATGATGTTGGCGCCCGGCTCCTTCACCAGCGCGCCGAGCTCGGCGAGGGCGTCGTGGGCGAGGCCGAACACCGCGAGGACCCGCCCGGCCAGGGAGATGTCGCGGCTCTCCACGTTCACGCCGGTGCCCGCGGTGAACGCCTGGATGACGGGCAGGAAGGCGCGCGTCGCCAGCGCAGGGGCTTCGTCGGTGTGGGTGTAGATGATCGTGGACATGCCGGTGCCTGTTGCGAAGGGTGCTGATTCCAGAAGAGGAGATGCCCCCATAACCACCACGCCCTCGCGTTCGCGAGGTGCTCCATCACCGCTGGCTCCCGGCCGCGTGTTTGCTTATCTTCTGTCCCGAATGCCCTCCCTCATCGACCAGTTCTGCCCCAACATCCACGACGCCCCCATCACGGCGGCGGCGTACGACCGCGACTCCGGCACCATCGCCACGGCGGATCGCGCCGGCCTGCTGGCCGTCCAGCGTCCCGGAGAGGCCCAGCCGAAGCTTCGTTTTCAGCCCGGTGGTCCGATCGAGGGGGCGATGGCGCTCATCCGCGGCGGCGCCTGGGTGGCCGTCGGCGACGATCACGGCACCGTTGCGGTCTACCGCACCGAAGACGGCGAGCCGGTGTTCGCCGAGGAGCGCTCCGGCGAGCGGGGCCGAATCCGCGCGATGCGCGGGGTCGCCATCAGCCCGGAGGGCGGCAAGCTGGCGGCGATCGCCATCGACGGTCTCCTGCGGTGCTGGGATCTCTCCAGCGGCCAGCGCACCGCGTGGCGGGGGTTCTCGGGGTGCTCCGTGGCGTTCGGCCCCCGCGGCGACCGCCTGCTGGCGATGGACGACCAGGGCCAGCCCCGCCTCATGGATCTCGTCACCCAGCAGGCGCTGTATATGGATCGCCTGCAGACCCCCGCCGAGCACGCCTGCTTCACGCCCGACGGCACCATGGTCGTCGCGGCCGGTCAGGCCGGCATCTCCCTGCTCCGGGTGGTCGACGGCACGCTGGTCGCCAGCTTCGCCACCCGCGGCGGCTCGGGCATCTCCAACCTGATCATCGCCCCCGACGGCGCGCGGGTCGGCGCGGTCACCGGCCGCAGCGTACACATCTTCACGCTCCCCGGCCTGCAGCCGGCAGAGAGCCGCCGCCACGGCGCCCCCAACCCCACGGGGGCCGCGCTCTGGATCGGCGACTCCCTGCGGGTCGCGGGAGACGACGGGCTGCTACACAGCGGCGGCTCGGGGGCGCCCGGACCGGTCTGCGCCGTCAGCGGCTTCGGAAAGCACCGCATCGTCGCGCACGACACCCGCATCGCCTACTGGCACGGCCACAGCCGGCGGCTGGAATTCCCCGTGTCCGGACGGGTGCGCCAGATGCAGGTCGATCGCGACGGTCAGCTCGTGGTGATGGTCCCCGAGCAGGGGCCCGCGGTGGTCTATAGCTGCCAGAACGGCCGGCAGGTCTTCGACACCGGTCCCAGCACCGTCGGCACCCCCCAGGTCTGCGTCGGCGGCTCCGTGGTCGCCGTCCAGCTCGCCGAGGGCGGGGTGCGCTGGTGGGATCTGCAGCGGCACAAGGGCTTCGAGCTCAAGTGGCCCCGCGCGATCGCGCTGTCTCACGGCGGCACCTGGCTGGGGGTGGTCACGCCCCGCGGTCTGGTCCGAATCCTCGATCCCGCCACCGGCCGCGACGCGGTCACGCCCCCCACGCCGCTGGCGGAGGTCCCGGTGGTGAACCTCGCGTTCGTCAATCGCCGCCCCGACCTCCTGGTGCTCGATCAGGACGGCGTGCTCGGGCACTACGATCTGGGACGGTCGGTGCGAGACGGCCAGCCCTGCCCCGGGCGCGACATCCTCACCATCAACGTCGAGGTCGACCGCATCTGGGGCATCACCGGCGGCCGCGCCTGCGCGCTCCGACTGCCCGAGGGAGACGCCTGCACCATCATCTGGGTCGACCTCCAGACCTGCGAGCCGCTGGGGGAGATCACCGGACTGCACCGCTATGCCACGATCGATCCCGAGAGCGGCGTCGTGTTGCAGCCGGCGCGCTCAGCCGCCTTGCTGGAGTTCGAGCTGAACGGCGCCGAGCGTCGGGTGCTGCGGTCGCTGCCCAACGACGAGTGGATCAGCTTCGGGCACCGCGGGATCCTCGACAACAGTCAGGGGGCCGCCGGCGTGATTTGAGCGAAGGCGCCTGCGCCTCGTTGTGGGTCAGGCGGGGTGGCTGACGGTCAGTGCTTGCCTCTCGTTCTCGATGTTCGTTCCCGCTGTGGAGCAGTCGTGGACCGCGGCTCGTGGAGCAGTGGAGCCGTGAGCGAAGCGACCCGTGGTTCCGCGAGACCGTGGCTCCTCCAGAGCGGCTCCGCAGACCGTGAAGCCGTGTTGCCGTTCAACCGTGAGACCGTGTTGCCGCGGGACCGATTCCGCGGGACCGCGTTGCCTCGGACCCACGGAAGCGCGGTTTCACGGACCCGCGACACCTCGATTCCACGAGACCGCGATCCACGTGACCACGGTCGCTGCGCTCGCCAGGAGACCGCGAGACCGCGAGACCGCGACTCCGCGAGACCTTCGGAAGGCGGAAGGCGCTCCCCTCCCCTACAGGTCGAAGCTCTCCCCGCACCCACACGGCCGCTTGGCCTGCGGGTTGTCGATGTCGAACCCAGAGGTCATCAGGCTGTCCTTCCAGCCGATGGTGGTGTTCTTGAGCTTCTCGAAGTGCTCCTCAGCGACGAAGACCGAGACACCTTCGAACTCAAACACGCGGTCCTCGGGCTTCGGGCCCTCCTGGAATTCGAGCAGGTACTTGTAGCCAGAGCAGCCGCCGCCGGTCAGGCCAAAGCGCAGGCCGGTGTCGGTCTCGCCATACTCGGTGCGCAGGGCGCGGATGTTCTCCAGCGCGAGCGGCGTCACTTCGATCACGTCCATCAGATCACTCCTAGGTGGCACTCAAGGTTAACCACAGATGGACCCGGCTGACACAGGTGAGGGCGGCTCCAAGCGCATCTGCGCGCCTGCGTCACCCTCCGGAGCGGAGCCGTAACAGCGCCCGCACCCGCCACGGAATCTGTAACAAGACAGCCAGATACAGCGGCGGCCCGAGCATGTGACGTTCGAACGCCGCGACGATCTCGCCGTGTCCCATGTAGACGAAGCTCCGCGTGAGCCCGCACCCGAAACAGTCCCACCCCGTGACGTTCTTGAACAGACAGAGCGGCGGTATGGAGAACCCGCCCGCCGAGACCGCCTCCGAAGACGCCGAGAGCAACATGCTGGCGACGATCACCGCGAGCGAGACCGCGAGGAGCAGCGCCTCGCCCTCGATGGCGCCCCGCCGATCAGCGTCCGGCCGATCAGCGTCCGGCCGATGGGTCTGCCGCCGATCAGCGTCCGGCTGATCAGCGCTTGTGGCGTCGGCGCCCACCGCGGCCCACCCGCGCAGCGATGCGGTCGAGGATCCCGTTGACGAACGAGCGGCTGTCCTTCTCGCCGAAGCGCTTCGCCAGCTCGATGGCCTCGTTGATGGAGACCGACGCGGGGATGTCGGTGCAGCGCAGCAGCTCGTAGCTGGCGAGCCGCAGGATGTTACGGTCGATGACCGGCATCCGCCGCAGGCGCCAGTTGACGCTGGCCTCCTCGATCATCGCGTCCAGCTCAGCCTGCTCGGCGGCGACGCCGATGACCAGTCGGTGTGAGAACTCGACCTCGGATTGATCGGCGGGCTTGACCGCGCCGATCCCGTCGCCGTCGAGCTGCCCAGCCCACAGCGCGCGGAGCGAATCCTCCGGCGTATAGCCAGCCAGATCCGACCGATACATGGCCTGTAACGCAAACTCTCGTGCTCTTCGCCGCGCCATCTCCCCCCCAAACAGCCGCGACTCAGGCGTCGAGAGCCGACAGCAGGCCGACCATCTCGAGGCCGGCCAGCGCAGCCTCTACGCCCTTGTTGCCCATCTTGGTCCCGGCCCGCTCGACCGCTTGCTCGATGGTGTTGGTGGTAAGCACGCCGAACGACACGGGGACCCCGGTGCGCAGGCTCACCTGCGCGAGCCCCTTCGCGACCTCGGCGGCGATGTAGTCGAAGTGCGGGGTGCCGCCACGGATCACGCAACCCAGCCCGATGATGGCGTCGTAGTTTCCCGAGGCGGCCAGGCGCTGGACGACCAGGGGCAGCTCGAACCCACCGGGCACCCACACCACGGTGACGCGGGCGTCGATGTCGACGCCGTGCCGCCGCAGCGCGTCGAGCGCGCCGTCCAGCAGACGGGAGGTGATGAAGTCGTTGAACCGCGTGACGGCGATCGCGTAACGACCGCCGGTGTCGGTGAGGTGGGCTTCGATGATGCGCGGCATGGGTGTCTTCTGTGGAGTCGATGCGGGGTGAGCGGCTTCAGCTCTGACCGGCGGCCAGGAGATGGCCGAGCTGGGTGCGGCGCTCCGAGAGGAAGGTCGCGTTCTTGCCCGAAGAGGGGATCTGCAGGGGGACGCGCTCGACGACCTCCAGCCCGTACCCCTCGAGTCCGACGATCTTGCGCGGGTTGTTGGTCATCAGGCGCAGGCGACGCACCCCGAGATCGAGGAGGATCTGTGCGCCCATTCCCATCTCGCGGAGCTCTCCGCCGCCGGCAGCGCCAGCCTCTGCGCTGACCAGGCCCGTGTGCGATCGCATGCGGGCCAGCAGGGAGTCGGTGTAGTCCTGGGTGCCCCCGCCGACGTGCATGTACAGCAGCACGCCAGAGCCTGCCTCGGTGATCGCCGCCAGCGCGGCGTCGAGCTGGGCGCGACAGTCACAGCGCGCGGCGCCGAAGATGTCGCCGCTGGGACAGAACGCCTGCACGCGCGTGAGCACGGGAGAGTCCCCGCTGAACTCGCCGCGCCACACCGCCATGTGTACCCGGCCCTGTGTCTGCGTGCGGTAGACCCGCATCTGGAAGGCGCCGAGGCCGGCTACCTCGACGGTCTGCTCCAGCGCGCGCTCGACCAGCACCTCGTTGCGCATGCGGAAACGGATGATGTCGGCGACGGTGACGATGTGGAGCTGATGCGCCGCAGCGAACTTCTCCAGATCGGGCATCCGCGCCATGCTGCCGTCGTCGTTCATGATCTCGCAGATCACACCCGACGGGTTGCGGCCAGCCAGCCGGGCGAGATCGACCGACCCCTCGGTCTGTCCGGTGCGCACCAGCACGCCGCCGTCGCGCGCGCGCAGCGGGAACACGTGCCCGGGGGTGACCAGATCGGCGGGACGGGTGTCGTCGGAGATAGCCACCTGGATGGTGCGCGCGCGATCCGCCGCGGAGATGCCGGTCGTCACGCCCTCGCGGGCCTCGACGGAGACAGTGAACGCCGTGGAGTACGGGCTCTGGTTCTTCTGCGCCATCATGGGGAGCTGCAGCTCGTCGACCCGCTGGTTGGTGAGCGTCACGCAGATCAGCCCGCGCCCCTCTCGCGCCATGAAATTGACGGCCTCCGGAGTGACCATCTCGGCGGCCATCGTCAGGTCGCCCTCGTTCTCGCGGTCCTCGTCGTCAACGAGGATCACCATCTTGCCCGCAGCGATGTCGCCCAGCGCGACTCGGACCCGCTCCAGGGGATCCGCGGCCATCACCTCGAATGCCATCTGCGCCTCCCATTCTCATCAGCACGGTGTCGTCAGCGCGAGCCCCCGTATCCCAACGCGCGCATCCGCGCGGCGCTCAGTCCGCCCGTGGGTGCGGAGTCACCCAGCAGCCGCTCGACGTAACGAGCGACCAGATCGATCTCCAGGTTGACCGTCGTCCCGGCGGGCAGCGCGCCCAGCAGGGTGTGTCCCGCGGTGAACGGCACCACCCCCACCCGAAACCGACCGCCGGAGAGCTCGTTCACGGTGAGGCTCACGCCGTCCACGGCGATCGAGCCCTTCTGCGCGATGTACCGCGACAGCTCCGCGGGGGCCTCGACCCACAGCACGACCGTCTCGGAGCGAACCTCCCGCTCGGCGATCGTCCCCACGCCGTCGATGTGACCGGAGACGAGGTGGCCGTCCAGCCGGTCTCCCACGCGCAGGGCGCGCTCCAGGTGCAGGCGTCCCCCAACCGAGAGCCCGCCCAGGGTGGTCCGCGCGATGGTCTCTGCGCCCGCGACGGCGGTGAACACACCCGGCGGCGTGACAGTCTCCACCGTGAGACAGGCGCCCATCACCGCGATCGAGTCACCGGGACCGATCCGCTCGCGATCCGACGTGCCGATCCCCGCACCCGCAGCCACCGGCATGGACGAGGAGATCGTCAGCGCGACGCCGCGCCCGTGGGAGCGCCGCGCCTGAAGGCGACCCACCGCCGTGATGATCCCGCTGAACATCCTACGCTCTCCCCTGCTCTGAGAGCTGCTCAGACTCGACGGGCCGATCCACCTCAACGAGCCGCCCCATCTCTATGAGAACGTCGTCACCGAGATGACTCACGCTTGTTACGGTGAAGCGATGTGCGCCGGCGAGGGAGAGGGGGTCGCCCCCCACCCAGCCCGCTCCTCCGGCCAGCACCTTCGGCGCGAGGTGGAGGTGAACGCGATCGGCACACCCGCCGTCGAGGAAGGAGCGATGGACCCGCCCCCCTCCCTCCACCAGCACGCTGTGTACGCCCCGCGCAACCAACGCCTCCAGCACCGCCCGCAGCTCCAGGCCCCCTGCTCCCCGGGGAACACGGACGATGTCCGCGCCGAGATCGCGCTCCTGGGCGTCCGTCGCGCAGAAGATCAGCGGCCGCCGCCCCGCGGTGAGCACGCGCGCATCAGGCGGGCAGCGCAGCTCGGTGTCCAGCACAACCGGGAGGGCGTCGCGCCCCCCCTCCGCGCGGGTGTTGAGCGATGGATCATCGGCGAGGAGCGTGCCCGAGCCCACCAGCACCGCGTCGAGCCGATCCCGGAGCCGATGCCCGGCGGCCCGCGCAGCCGCCCCGGTGATCCACTGACTGCGTCCCTGCGCGTCAGCGATCCGCCCGTCGAGCGTCGCGGCGGCCTTCAGCACCACGAGCGGGCGCCCGCGCTCGACCGCGCACAGGTAGGCGGCGTTGAGCCGGCGGCACTCCTCCTCGAGGATCCCCACCTCCACTGTCAGGCCCGCTTCGCGCAGGATGGAGATGCCGCGGCCGGCCACGCGGCGATCGGGATCGACCATGCCGACCACCACACGCTCGACGCCGCTGGCGAGGATCGCGTCGGTGCAGGGGGCGGTGCGGCCGTGGTGGCAGCAGGGCTCCAGGTTGACGACCATCGTCGCCCCCGCGGCGTCCGCCTCCAGGCGAGACAGCGCGTCGGGCTCGGCGTGGGCAAGGCCCGGCGCGCGATGGTACCCCTCCGCGAGGATCTCTCCGTCGCGCAGGATCACCGCACCCACCATGGGATTGGGGGCCGTTCGGCCGCGGGCGCGTGCCGCCAGCTCGAGGCAGCGCCGCATCGCCCACGCAGTCGTCACCGCGGGGGTCACCGAGCCTCCTCGGGCAGCCAGGGCCGCAGCAGGTCGTAGAACTCCTCCGCGCTGTCGATGTCTCGGTAGACGCTGGCGAACCGCAGGTAGGCCACGCCGTCCAGACGCTCCAGCTCGGTGAGCACGGCGCGACCGATGGTGTCGGCCGCCACCTCGCCCCCCCGGGAGCCCAGGCCGGCCTCGATCCGCTGGGCCGCCTCTTCGATCTGCCGCGCGGAGACGGGCCGCTTGCGCAGCGCCAGCCGCAGCCCGCCGATCACCTTCTCGCGATCGTAGGGTTCGCGCGTGCCGTCTCGCTTGACCACGAGGGGCACGCGACGCTCGATGCGCTCGTGGGTGGTGAACCGCTTGCTGCATGCCCGACAGCGCCGACGACGCCGGATCCCCGCCCCGGAGGCGCGGGTGTCGAGCACCTGCGTGTCGGGATGGTCACACTCGGGGCAGCGCACCGTCGGGCCGGGTCAGGAGAGGTTGGGGTAGATCGGGAACCGCGCGCAGAGCGCGGAGACCTCCACGCGGATGGCTGCGTGCCGCGCGTCGTTCTCGGGATCCTGGAGGATGTCCGCGATCCAGTCGGCCACCTGCTCGGACTCCGCGACGCCCAGACCGCGGGTGGTCAGCGCGGGCGTGCCGATGCGGATCCCGGAGGTCACGAACGGGCTGCGCTTCTCGCCGGGCACGGTGTTCTTGTTCACGGTGATGCCGGCGGCCCCCAGGAGCGCCTCGCCGTCCTTTCCGGAGATGGGAGCGCCGCTGAGGTCGATCAGCATCAGGTGGTTGTCCGTCCCGCCGCTCACCAGCTTCAAGCCGCGCTCGATCAGGCGCGCCGCCATCGCGCGCGCGTTGTCCAGCACCGCCTGCTGGTAATCCCCGAAGGTCGGGTCGAGCGCCTCGCGGAAGGCCACCGCCTTGGCGGCGATGACGTGCATCAGCGGACCGCCCTGCGTGCCGGGGAACACCGCGGAGTTGATCGACCGCATCAGCGGGCGCTGGGCGAGGATCATGCCGCCGCGCGGGCCGCGCAGCGTCTTGTGGGTGGTGGTGGTGACCACGTGACAGTGGGGGAACGGGCTGGGGTGCAGGCCCGCCGCCACCAGGCCCGCGATGTGCGCGATGTCCGCCATCAGGCGCGCGCCCACGCTGTCGGCGATGGCGCGGAATCCCGCGAAGTCGAGGGTCCGGGGGTAGGCGCTGGCGCCGCAGACGATCAGCTTCGGTCGGTGCTCCTCTGCCAGCCGCGCCACCTCCTCCATGTCGATCCAGCCGTCGGGCCGCAGGTGGTAATGCACCGGGTGGTACAGCAGCCCCGAGCTGTTGACGGGGGAGCCGTGCGTGAGGTGGCCGCCGTTGTCCAGCGCCAGGCCCAGGAAGGTCTCGCCCGGCTGCAGCAGCGCCAGGAAGGCCGCGCTGTTGGCCTGCGCGCCGGCATGCGGCTGGACGTTCACGCCGATGTCGCAGCCCTCGACCATGAACAGACGCCGCGCGCGCTTCCGCGCCAGGTTCTCCACGGTGTCTACGTGCTCACACCCGCCGTAGTACCGGCGCTTCGGCAGCCCCTCGGCGTACTTGTTGGTGAGCGGCGAGCCCATGGCCTCGAGCACCGCCATCGAGGCGGTGTTCTCGGACGCGATCAGCTCCAGGTCGTTCTGCTGACGGTGGATCTCGGCGGAGATCGCAGCGCTGATCTCGGGGTCGCCTGCAGAGAGGAACGCAGGCGCAGAGAGAGAGGCAGGCATGGGGGTCTCCGACTGGCCGGTCCCTCTATCCCGCTGCTGCTTTGGGCGGGCCGTTGGCGATCAGCGGGGACCGCGCCAGGGCTTGCAGCCTCAGAGCCGGGGCTCGAGTGAGAGTGCGATCGCTCGCTCTCGTGGACCGTGGTTCGTGGAGTCGTGAGCGAAGCGACCCGTGGTTCCGCGAGACCGTGCCTCCTCCAGGGCGGCTCCGTTGACCGCGAAGCCGTGTCGCCGATCGATCGTGAGACCACGAGCCGCGAGACCGCGAGCCAGAAGTGCAGGAGTCGAGCGCGATCAACGAGGCTCGCTCAGCGCTCTCCCCCCTCCAGCGCGGCGATCTTGTCCAGCCGGCGCTGATGCCGTCCGCCCTCGTACTCAGCGCCGAGCCAGGCCGAGACGATCTGCCGCGCCAGCCCCTCGCCGATCACCCGCTCCCCCAGGCAGAGCACGTTGGCGTCGTTGTGCTCCCGCGTGAGGCGCGCTGAGAACGACTCCGAGACCACTGCGGCGCGCACGCCGGGCACCCGGTTGGCGGCCATCGCCATGCCCACGCCGGTGCCGCAGCACAGCAGCCCCCACTCGGCGGCGCCACCAGCGACCGCCCCGCCCACGCGCTCGGCGAAGTCGGGGTAGTCACAGCTGACGTTCTCGTGGGTGCCGAGGTCATCCACCTCGTGCCCGAGGGACTCCAGGTGGGAGATCAGGGCGCGCTTCAGGCGCAGCCCCGCGTGATCAGATCCGGCCGCGATACGCATGGGCACCTCCGGGGGTGTGTCACCCAGGGTCGTGTGCTGGTTTGAGCGAGGTGAGCTGTCGGAAGACGAGGACGGCGTTGGTGCCGCCGAAGCCGAAGGCGTTGCTGAGGACCGCACGCACGGGCTCCTGGCGCGCCGCACCAGGAACATAGTCCAGATCGCACTCGGGATCGGGGTTGTCGAGGTTGGCGGTGGGCGGCACCACGCCCTCGGCGATGGTCTTCACCGCCACGACCGCCTCGACGCCCCCCGCGGCGCCCAGCAGGTGGCCCATCACCGACTTGGTCGATGAGATCGCCAGGTCGCGCGCGTGATCGCCGAACACCGCCTTGATCGCGACGGTCTCCTCGGCGTCATTGCGCGGCGTGGAGGTGCCGTGGGCGTTGATGTAGTCGATCTCTTCAGGACGCATCCGGGCGGACCGCAGGGCCAGCTCCATGCACCGGGCGGCGCCGGCGTGTCCGGGAGGCGGCGCGGTGATGTGGTGCGCGTCGTTGTTCAGTCCGTAGCCGACCAGCTCGGCGTAGATCCGCGCGCCCCGTGCGCGGGCGTGCTCCAGGGACTCCAGCACCAGCATGCCGGCCCCCTCCCCCATCACGAAGCCGTCGCGATCGCGATCGAACGGCCGCGAGGCGCCCTCGGGGTGGTCGTTGTTGCGTGACAGCGCCCGCATGACCGAGAACCCCGCCATGCCCAGCGCGCAGATCGCGCCCTCGCTGCCGCCGGCGATCACCACGTCGGCGTCTCCTGCGCGGATGACGCGCGCGCCCTCTCCGATGCTGTGGTTGCCCGTGGCGCAGGCGGTGCTGACGCAGAGGCTCGGCCCGCGCATGCCCCAGCGGATCGCCAGGTGCCCGCCCGCGAGGTTGGTGAGCGAGCGGGGGATGAAGAACGGACCGACGCCCTTCTCACCGCGCGCGTTCACCGACAGCGAGCCGGCGGCGATCTCTCCCACCCCGCCGATCCCCGAGCCGATGTAGACGCCCGCGCGGTCTCCCAGCGGCTCTCCGCGCGTAAACCCCGCGTCCTTCAGGGCCTCCTCCGCGGCGACGACGGCGTACTGCTGGAACAGCTCCAGGCGCCGCCCCGCCCGCCGATCGATCAGCGCCGTGGGATCGAACCCCTTGACCTCGCCAGCGATGCGCGTGCGCCAGCCGGTGGTGTCAAACCGGGTGATGGGGCCGACGCCCGAGCGCCCTGCACAGACCGCCGCCCAGGTGGTCGGTACATCACTGCCGCAGGGACTCAGGCATCCCAGACCGGTCACGACGACGCGTCGCACGCTCTCCCCCGTGTCCTCAACTACCCCGTCCTCAGCTACCCCTGCCTCGGGCGGGTCCGGTCTCGGACCGGCCCTCGCCGCGGGTTGCCCCTATCAAGGCCACCCTGTCTCAGGCTGGCCCTGTCAAGGCCGCCCCTGTCTTGGACCAGCTTTGCCTCAGACCGCTCCTGCTTCGGACTGGCCCTATCAAGACCACCCGGTACAGGGCGGACCGCGGACTGCCCCTCCCATGCTCGCCCCATCAGGGCTGGTCCCATCAGAGCTGGCGCCATCAAGGCTGGCCCCGTCAGGGCTGGCCTCGCCAGGGCTGGTCCCGTCAGGGCTGGTCCCGTCAGGGCTGGTCCCGTCAGGGTTGGCCCGGGGAGAGCTGGTCCTGCCAGGGCTGCGCCTGTCTCGGGCGGCAGGGCCTACCCGTTGGGTAGCGCCTCCTTGATGTAGTCCACCGCGTCCTGGACGGTGGAGATCTTCTCCGCGTCCTCGTCGGGGATCTCGATGTCGAATTCCTTCTCGATCATCATGACAAGTTCGACGATGTCCAGGCTGTCCGCCCCCAGATCATCGATGAAGGAAGCGTCCGGATTAATCTCCTCGGCGCTCACGCCAAGACTCTGGACGATCAGGGACTTGACCTTGTCGACGACGGTCTGAGTACTCGCCATTGCTCTGCTTCTCCTGGTGGGCCCTGCCCCGGTGGGGGCGCCGAAGGCGGGGGTATATAGCGCGCCGCCGTCAGCGGGCAACGTCCCCGTCACCGGGCGCCTGAAGCGCCGCCCCCACCGCGGCGGCGATGCGCTCGCTGAGGCCCTCCCCCGCGCAGCCGTGGGCCTGGCGAATCGCCCCGTGCACCGCCCGATCGTCGGATCTTCCGTGACCGACCACGACCACCCCGCCCACCCCCAGCAGGAGCGCGCCACCCACCGCCGCGTAGTCAGCCTGCTCACGAAACCGCCGCAGCGCCGACGTGAGCAGCCAGGCGCCGAACCGGGCGGAAGGATGCCGGCGGATCTCCTGCCGCAGCAGGGAGGTGACGATCTCCACGGTGGCCTCGACGGTCTTCAGCATCACGTTGCCGACGAAGCCATCGCACACCAGCACATCACAGGCGCCGCGGAAGGCCGCCAGCGGCTCCACCGAGCCCGCGAAGCGCACCGGAAGCTCCGCGACGAGCGGGCGAGCGCGACGCACGAGATCGTTGCCCTTGGTGTCCTCCTCGCCGTTGGACAGCAGGCCCACCCGCGGGCGCGCGGTCCCCAGCACCTGCCGCGCGTAGCAGTGGCCCATCAGGGCGAACTGCGCCAGCATCTCAGGACGGCAGTCCACGTTGGCGCCCATGTCCAGGAGCACCAGGCGCCCGCCGTCCATCCGCGGCACCACCACCGTCACCGCTGGCCGCAGCACGCCCGGGAGGCGACCGAGACCCAGCAGCGCCGCCGTCATGATGGCGCCGGTGGGGCCACAGCTCACCACGGCGCGCGCGCGTTTGTCAGACACCAGACGCATCGCCACGTTGATGCTGGCGTCGGGCCTGCGTCGGACCGCCGTCGCGGGGCGCTCACTGTCAGAGACGTGCTCGGCAGCGTGCGCGATGGTCAGGGGCAGTCCACGCGGGATGCGCCGGGCCAGATCCCCCTCGGGACCCACCAGGATCACGGGGAGTCCCTGCTCCGCCGCGCGGATCGCTCCCCCGACCGCGATGTCCGGCGCGCGGTCGCCGCCCATCGCGTCCACCGCGATGGGGAGCGGCGTCACGGGAGGATCAGCTCTCGTCGCGCGGCGCTGCGACCTGTCGGCCGCGGTAGGTGCCGCAGGACGCGCACAGGTGGTGCATCAGCTTGGGCTCGCCGCAGGTCGGACACAACATGACCGCCGCGGTGGCCTTGAGAGCGTGATGGGAGCGGCGCATGTCGCGGCGACGCTTCGAGGTTCGTTTCTTCGGAACAGCCATGGGACCGACCACGGTGAGAGGAGAAGAGGTGGCATGGCCCCGCCCACATCGAGGGGCGGGTCGATGCTCCGCCCCATCCAGGGGATTGGGCATCCAGGTGCGCAGCGTGAGGGAATGGATCACCAGGGCGCGCGCACACCGACAGAGCCCCTATTCCGGTAGCGTCAACTTTGCGAACACCGACTGCGCGCGGAGGTCGGGACCGCCGTCGTGTGTGGGCACCATGCACGGCCCCTCGTCATCCGAGACCCGCGCGGTACCGGCGGCTTCGCACAACACCCGCAGCGGCAGCGCCAAGGCGAGGTGCTCTGCCAGGACCTCGGCCAGATCGATCTGCTCACCGTCGAGGGGGGTGGCATCCAGCTCATTCGCGGACAGCTCCAGCCCCGCGTCGTCCGCGCTCACTCCGAGCGCACCGCCACCTGCGGACGAGCCACCTGCGGACGATCCAGGCGCGTGGTAGCGACCGACGAACGGCCCGTCGATCACCACGACGAGGTCGCGCGCGCAGCGATCACAGACCGCAGGGTAGCTGCAGCGGATGTGGCCGTTGACCGTCGCGCCCTCCGCGGTTCGCCGCAGGTCTGCCGTGAAGCCCAGATCGCCGGGCGTGCAGCCCACCGCCCCCAGCGCCGCTCGCAGCGCCCACCCGTCCGTACGCTGTGCCGTGACCTGCCGCCCGCGCGGCGGAATCTGATCGAGTGCGATCCACATGAGAAGCGACCTCCCGGCGCGGCCTATCCGTCCCGCGATCGTCGGGCGAGGCGGACCGGCGACAGCTCAGGGTGCACGCACCGTCGGCCGCAGCTCCGGATCTCCCGCAGGTGCGCGGCCGCCGACGACCAGCGGTCTGGGGTGCTCCCGCCCGGGGCGATCGGTGTCTTGAAGGGGCAGGCGTAGAGGTTTCCGCGCGCTGTCAGCGTCACGCGCTGTCCCCCCACGGGACACGGCAGCAGGCCGCGCAGTCGCCCCGCCGGAAGCCCCGGCTCGGCGTCGGGCTCCGAGTCGCCCCGCAGGGCCGCTCGATCACCCCGCGGGAGCCACACGAACCCGTCGAAGGCTTCGAGGAGCTCACCGAGCAGACCGGGATCGACCCGCTGCTCCGCGGCCCTCCAGGGGGGCACGATGCGCACACGGTCCGCGCCGATCTGACGGGCCCAGCCGATCACCGCGCGGGCCTCCTGCTGCGTGGGGCTCCGCCAGCACAGCCCGACCTCCACCGCCAGCGGCGCGGCGCGCTCGGCCCGCACAGCGATGAAGTTCTGCGCCGCCGCCACCCCACCCGTCGCCTCGGAGAGCCCCCCCACGAGCACCCGCACGCGCTCCAGACCGCGATCGACCAGCACCTCGCAGGCGGCGCGGTCGAGACCATCACCCTTGGTGACCAGGGTGACCGGGCAGTCGAGACGGTGGACGAACCGCACCAGATCCGCAGCCTCCGGAGTGGCCGCGCAGCGCAGCGCTCGGATGGTGACCGGCACGGGGCCGAGCCAGTGGGAGATCGCCACCAGCTCCCGACGCCAACGCGCAGGCTCGAACGGCTTGCCCTCACCGAGGCTACCGGGCAGGTCAGGATCATCCAGGCGGAGCACGAGGCGGGCCGGCAGGAGACGCGGCGGATGCACCGCCCCTCGACGCGCCGCGACCCGTCGCCAGGCCCAGCCGATTCGCAGCCGCGCCTGTTCCAACACCCGCATGGTTACACTACCCTCTGAAGCCGTACGGCTAGCCCGCTGGAGCCCAGATGTCCCCTCCGAACACCACCCGCCTGGGTATGGGCAGCCTGTTGGGTATGGGCAGCCTCCTGGGTATGGGGTCCCTCGGTATGTGGCCGCTCCTCGTGTTGGGAGGGTTGTTGGTGGCGTGCGGCGGCGGGCCGGAGCGCCAGGACGCCGAAGCGTACGCCGCGCAGATGGGCCCGCTCCTCCAGGAGAACACAGAGCTGGCGGTGCTGTTTCGAAACAGCGCGGCGGCGATCAAGAAGTCGCGCGAGGGGGAGGATGACGCTCCAGGGCCGCCCGTCAGCAACATGATCTCAAACGAGGTGCTCCCGCAGGCCGAGCTCCTCGCAACGAGCGCCGCAGCGATCGTCCCCACCACCGACGCGCTCGCGACGGCGCACGAGGGACTGGTCGAGGCGTGGCAGACCCGCCACGCGGGCTACTCCGCGCTGGCAGAGGCGTGGACCGGAGGCGACATCTCGGGACTCCGCGGCGCCCTGGATGCTCGCCTGGACCACCAGCGCGCCGAGGCCGCGGCGTTCGCCGAGATCGATGCCCTGCTGCGCGCGCAGGGGCAGGTGCTCGAGCTGTACCCGCCGGGAGCCGGCGCGCGGTAGAAGGGGGCTCCGCATCCACGCCGAGGAGTCCTCGCCATGTCCGCCACCGACCGCCCTGCTCAGGGTGCCTGCCGCAGTCGCTTCGCCCCGTCGCCCACCGGTCACCTGCACATCGGCGGCGCCCGCACAGCGCTGTACGCGCTGCTGATCGCCCGCAGAGGCGAGGGGCAGTTCCTGCTGCGCATCGAGGACACCGATCCCGAGCGCTCGCGGCGGGAGCATGAGGCGCAGATCATAACCGACATGAGCTGGCTGGGATTGGCCTGGGACGAGGGGCCCGAGGTGGGCGGACCGGTGGGTCCCTACCGCCAGAGCGAGCGCACAGACACCTACCGGTCTCACCGCGATCGGCTGCTGACCAGCGGCCACGCCTATCGGTGCGACTGCTCCCGCGAGCGCCTCGACGCCGTGCGCGAGGCCCAGCGCGCAGCGGGCGACAAGAGCCGCTACGACGGTCGCTGCCGCGCGCGCGGGCTGGGTCCGGAGGCGCCGGACACCGTGGTGCGTTTCCGGCTGCCCGACGGCGGCGAGACCACCTGGGTCGACGCGGTGAAGGGCTCGATCACCGTCGCCCACGCCGAGCTGGACGACTTCGTGCTGACGCGCACCGACGGCACGCCCACCTACAACTTCGCCTGTGTGGTCGATGACGCCTCGATGGGCATCACCCATGTGGTCCGCGGAGACGACCACGTCGGCAACACGCCGAAGCAGATCCTCCTCTACCAGGCGTTCGGGCTGGACGCGCCGGTGTTCGGACACCCCCCGATGATCCTCGGACCGGACGGCGCGCGGCTGTCCAAGCGTCACGGCGCCACCGCGGTGGGCGCCTACCGCGACATGGGTCTCCTCCCCGAGGCGCTGGTGAACTACCTGGCGCGGCTGGGCTGGGGCCATGGCGACCGCGAGGTCTTCGACATGGACGAGCTCACGGAGCTGTTCACGCTCAGGGCCGTCAGCCGCAGCGGCGCCCGCTGGGACATGACCAAGCTGCTCTGGCTCAACCAGACCTGGATCATGCGGCTGTCGTCCGCCGAGCTGGCCGCGCGGGCCCGACCGTTCTTCGACGCCGCCGGGGTCGCGGTGGACGATCGCCTGGAGACCGTGGTCGGCATGTTCGCCAAGCGGGCCAGGACGCTGGTCGAGCTGGTGGACTCCGCGCGGGTGTTCTTCGAGCCGCTGGACGAGATCGACGCCAAGGCCGCCAAGAAGCACCTGAAGGCGTCGTGCGCCGGCTGGCTCAGTGAGCTCGTCGACACCCTCGCCGGGACCGAGTGGACCGCCGAGTCTGTAGAGACCGCGGTGCTTGGCTTCGCCGCCGCGCGCGAGATGAAGCTGGGCAAGGTCGCTCAGCCGGTGCGGGTCTCGCTGCTGGGGCGCGGGATCGGGCCGGGGCTGTACGAGACGCTGGTCGGCTTCGACAAGGACGAGGCGCTGGGACGGATCCGGGCCGGGGCAGCGCGGTGCGCGGCTCGCGCGGCCCTCGCAGCGGGGAGATGACCACGCACATCGCGGTCCCTTGTCCAGGTGCCACGCTCCTCCCGGCCCGCCGCTGGCACCGCCGCAACCCGCGGAGTACCCTGCCGCCCACCGTCGGGGGATCTCCCATGCGTCTCAGCCCGCTCACCCTCGCGCTCCTCCTCGCCCTCGGGGCCTGCTCCGGAGACGGCGACACCGGCGCCGCCAGCGGCACCTGGACCGCCATCGGCGACCTGGACGGCGACGGCTACTTCGAGGCCGATCGCGACTGTGACGACGCCGATCCCGCCATCCACCCGGGCGCCGACGAGGTCTGGTACGACGGCATCGATCAGGACTGCGACGGCAACGACGACGACGCCGACGGCGACGGCTATCCGGACTCCGACGCCGCCGACGGGGACTGC
>CAYXGP010000125.1:0-24402 GCA_964464515.1 uncultured Enterobacterales bacterium | reverse complement strand
GAAGGCCGTCGCCATCCAGATCCATCCGCTCTTCGAGGCCGCTCTCCGGGATGAACGCACAGCCCCAGAGTACGCAGCTCAAGAATACCCGGGGAAGCACGGGGACATGGCGGGGTATTCGGCCCATCTCGCCGAGTGTGTATCATGAAGAGCTGCCTTCTGTCCATCTACCCCCGCTTCACGGGTGTGCATGGAAGCCCTGGCCAGTGGCCCTCGGCGGAAGTCTTGATAGCCTTCCCCCGGCTGTGCTGTGCACAGGGGGATGCAAGCATCCCGGTCCACTTCCCCCTTCCCTGGGGGCTCCCCGCGCTGCTCCACAGCGGCCGTGCAGCACCCCGAGGCCGCTCGCTGAGCGGCCCCCCCGCCCGCTTTCGCGGGAACTATTGGCACTCAACTGAACCCCTTCGGGACTTCCGCCGAACACCAATAGACCCATGGCCCGCCTCCCGTGGACTGCCCTCGAGCTCTGCCGGGACCCGTCACCAGGGGCATCTCCGGACGGGTGTTCCATTCGGCACCCAGGGGTTTGGTTCACCCCCGCTGTCACACAAGGGTGAAGGCCTCTCCTCGACCAGGAGGCTGACCACAGGATGTGTTCTGCACCCCACTTATCTTCTCGACTTGAAATACAATGCCGCGGGTTCAGGTTGCCCCCTCTCCCTTGTATCTCCTTGTGTGGGGGACGCGCCCCCCCTGCCAGGGATTGAATCAGGGGACGACATCGTAGGGGGTGCTTGTGCTGTTTCCGCTGCCCCCGGTGACCGTCGCGTAGTCGGCGTCCCACTGCGTGTCGTTCGACTTGCCCCCCAGCACGACCGAGTAGGGGCCTTCTGCCAGATTCCCGTACCCACCTACCGCTGTGGGTGCGTCGCCGTATGATACCTCATTGCCGTATCCGCCGGCGACAGTTCCGTAGGTTGCGTCGGCGTAGTTGTACCGGCCACCTACCGAGGTGGAGTAGGAACCTGCGGCCTCGACGTTGTCCCCACCCACAGAAGTGCTATAGCTGCCAGAGGCTGAGCCTCCGTCTCCGCCGATGCAGACCGCATAGGTCGCCTCCGCGTCTCCCTGGTAGCCGCCGACGACCACCGCATACTCCGCTGTCGCGTCGCTCTGGTAGCTCGACAGAATTGCAGCCTTGGAGGCGGTGATGTCGCTCTGTTCACCGGTGATCGCTACCCCATGCGCAGCCGCGACGCTGTGCCCTTCGCCAGCCAACGCCACCGAATGTTCCGCGCTCAGCCCGTTGTTGCTCCCCAAGACCAGACCACCGTAGCTGCTGTAGCTATGGGAGGTTCCCAGTACGAGGTTGTGCGATCCGGTCTTGGTGTCTCCGCCATCATCCTCATCGTAGCCAATGATCAGGTTCCCCAGTCCATTCACCCCTCCGTCCGTACTCCCTGAGCCGCTCTGAATGTAGACATTTACACCGTCGAAAGTCACTGCACCCGAACTCACGGTCACATAATCCGACAGGTCTGAAAGGTCTGACAGTGCCGCGACCGAACTCTCCAAACTGTCGATCTCGCTCTGGGCAGCCGCCAGCTCGGCCTGTGTAGCGGACAGTTCGGCCTGGGTGGCGAGCAGCTGGTCATAGATACAGGAGAGGCGAACCGGAACTGGCAGGCCAGCGGGACAGAAGGCCCAAGCTTGAGTGACGTTGAGGAGTAAAAAAATCATCGTTCTATCTCCAATGCGAGAGTAGTTCGATTCAGTAACGCACCCCCTCCTTTCTGCCAACGCCTCGCGTCACCGATGCAGCTCCCCGCGACGCAGCACCCACGTAGAGACGGCTCCGCCGCGCGTGAGGCTGCGGCGAGCCAGCCAGCGCTCGCGATCGGCGGCGCCGCGGAGCGCCACCGACCGCGCGTCGTGCAGCGCGGCCAGGCGGCGCAGGGCTTCGGCGCGGTTGCGGGCCTGGGATCGCTCCCCCGCTGCGCGGACCTGCAGTCCGGTCGGCAGGTGGATCGCCCGCACTGCGGTGGCGCGGGTGTTGACGTTCTGGCCCCCAGGCCCCCCCGACCGATCCATCCGGACGCGCACCTCGGTGAGGTCGAGCGGAGGCGGCTCGATGTGCGCCGGTGACATCTGCACCTCCACGAACCAGCGCTTCCGGGCCTGGCGGGACCGCGCGGGGCCGCGATGGAGGAGGGCATGCACGCCGAGGACGTCACCCAGCCGCGCGCGGGCGGGACCTCCGACGAGGAGGAGTCGACAGCGCGGGTCTGGAGCGCTCCGCCCCAGCAGGGTGAGCCCCCGCTCCGGGAGCGCTCCGGCCAGGTGATCGGCCAGGAGGGCGACGAACCGCTGCGCGATCTCCGGGCCCGATCCCGCGGTGATGGTGAGCACGGATGTCATCGCTTGACCGTCACGCGGGGGTGGAGCGCCGCCACAGGGGTCGCGAGCCCCTCTGCCTCGATCGCCGCCACCACGCTGCCGATGTCCTTGTAGGCCATCGGGTGCTCGGCGTAGAGCAGCTCGGTGCGATCACACAGGACCCGCCCCCCGAGCGCCGTGCGGCGCAGCCCCTTGCGCGAGAGTCGGTCGCGGAGCTTAGCCACCGCCTCGCTTCGCCCCATTCGGCGCCCGGCGCCGTGCGCGACCGAGCAGAGCCCCCGCTCGGAGCCCGCGCCGCGCATCACCCAGCTCGGCGTACCCCGAGATCCCAGGACGACCGTTATCTCCCCGTCTCCAGCAGGCGCCGCGCCCTTCCGGTGGAGCCAGCAGCCGCCGTCCGCGGGCACCACCGCGTTGTGCACCAGGTCGATCGCCCCTTGCACCCGCCGGGCGACGCCCAGCGCGTCGAGCATCCGCCAGCCGATGACCATGCGGTTGGCTCGCGCGAAGCGCACCGCCCCGGCGAGATCCGCCAGATAGGGTGCCTGCTCCTCGCCCACGAGCGTGCGATCTCCCCAGCGCTCGGAGATCTGCCGACCCACTCCCCGCGATCCGGAGTGGACCAGGATCACGGCGCTCCTGCGGTCCAGCCCGATCTCTGCAGCCGTCGCTCGATCGATGATGCGGTGAACAGACGAGAGCTCCGCGAAGTGATTGCCGCCGCCGATCGTGCCGAGGGACGCTCCGAGCGAGGCGTCAGGGAGCGCTGAACTCGAAGCGATCGCGGCCAGCCAGCTGGGCTCCGGTGGGGCCGCCGCGAGCACAGCGCGCAGCCCCTCGGGGAGGTCCGGGAGCGACGCCAGACCGGTCTGTCCACCAGCCCACGCCGCTTCGAGGAGACGGCCCGGAGGCAGACCAGGCAGCGCGGGGCCGGAGACCCTGGCGAGGCGCCGCTCGGCGGCGTCGATCCGCACGCGGAGGCGCCGCGGGACCAGCAGCGTCACGCCACAGCCCGCGTCGGCGCCCACCAGGAGGGGGCGTATGCGCGCCTGAAACGAGGCGGCTACGCCGATGGGGATCCCTGGTCCGGGGTGGAGGTCAGGCATGCCCACCGCGCGAACGCAGCCAGGCTGACGGGCGAGGCGGTCGAGCTGGGCCAGGGCCTCGCCTTCGAGCCAGACCCCATCTCCCTTGGAGGCAGGGTCACCGGTAAGAACGGTGGCGTTGGATGGAAGAGCGTGTCGCATGAACCAATGGGAAGCAGGTTTCGTGCCGGTACCGATCTGCGGCGGGATGCACCACCTGCCGGGAGATCGGATGGTGTAATCTGCACCACCCTGGTGCGAAATACACCACGTGCTCGTGCCGACCGATGGGACCGAACCGCAGAAGTGAAGGGGCCATGCGCACGCTGCTGACCTGGTCGGATCGCGGGAGCGGTCCGCGCTCCCACCACGGACGCCGGCCGGCGGGCGACGTCGGCCCGGTCATGCGGCTGGTGAGAAACTCCGATCGCTACGCCTGCGTGCTCGTGCTCTGCCCAGCCGCGGGAAGGGAGCGCGCCGAGGGACTCCTAGCCGACCTCCGCGGCGCCACGGACTCGGCGCAGTTGAGCGCCCTCTCCATCACCGACCCCTCCGATCATGCGGCGCTCTTCGCGGCGATGCGGAGCGCGCTGCCCCCGCGAGAGACCTCCATGGACGTGCTGCTCTCGGCGGGGACGCCCCAGGTGCAGACCCTGTGGGTGATCCTGTCGCAGGCGGGCTTGCTGGGCGACGCTCGCCTCCTGCAGGTCATTCCGCCCGACTTCGTGCCCGATCCCCACCCCCACCCGGTCCGCGAGGTCCGCCTGGACATCGAGGGTTTCCCGGAGATCCGCGCGCTGCGTGACGAGGTGCGTCGGCTGCGCGCCACCGAAGGGCTGCGGCGAGGCGGGCTGGTGGCCGAGAGCCCGCCCATGCGGGCGCTGCTGGCCCGACTGGCGCGGGTGGCCCCCTCACAGGTGCCGGTCCTGATCGCCGGCGAGACCGGCTCCGGCAAGGAGCTGATCGCACGCGCATTGCATCGACAGAGCGCGCGCGCCGACGGGCCGTTCGTGGCCGAGAGCTGCGGCGCGCTGGCCGAGAACCTGCTTGCCTCGGAGCTGTTCGGGCACGAGGCGGGCGCCTTCACCGGGGCGATCGGGCGACGCCGGGGCCTGCTGGAACTGGCGCATGGCGGCACGCTGTTCCTGGACGAGGTCGGCGAGATGTCACCAGCGGTGCAGGCCATGCTGCTGCGGGTGCTCCAGGAGGGCGTCCTGCGGCGGGTCGGCGGGGAGCGGGTGGTGCGGGTCGATGTCCGGCTGGTCACAGCCACCCACCGGGACCTCCGCGGCGGCGACTTCCGCGCGGATCTGTACTGGCGGATCGTCGGCGCCACCTTGACCGTCCCGCCGCTCCGAGAGCGGCCAGAAGATCTCTCGCCGCTCGTCCGGCGGTTCCTTTCCCAAGCAGGGCGACCTGCTCTGGTCATCGATCCGGAGGTCTGGCGCCTCCTGGAGACCTGCCCCTGGCCGGGGAATGTTCGGCAGCTCCAAGCGGAGGTCCGGCGCTGGTGTCTGTTCGCGGACGACGGGGTGACACCGGAGTTGCTCTCCGAGGAGGTGCGAGGAGGCTCCCGGACGCCCCGCCCCCCGCGGCGGGTGGAGCCGCTCAGGGAGGCCGTCGAGCGGGCCGAGCGGGGAGCGATCGGCGCAGCGCTCGCGGCGCATCGCGGTCAGCTCGCGCCGACGGCACGGGCGCTGCGGATCGATCGCAACACGCTGCGCCGCAAGCTGTCCCGCCTGGGCATCCCCCGCGAGGGATAGCCACGCCTACCGATCGCCCGACGGCTCGCTCGCCAGCTCACCGAGGAGCGCGCTCAGTGACGCCGCCTCGAACTCCCAGGCGCCCGGCGCGCACACCGGCGCCCCGATCTCCACCACGCTCCGCTTGCCGCCAGCGCCGACGATCTCCACCTGAAACCCGCCGCTCTCGACCGCTCTCCAGGAGGCGGACCGCAGCAGTCGCCCCGACGGCGCGAAGAAGCGACCCGCCACCAGCGCGCCGGCCGGGCCGAAGTCCAGCTCCGCCGCGCCCCCCTCGCCGGTGACCGCTACCGTGGTGGGATCGCCCGGTTGGACCGCCGTGGGGGTCCACGTCTCGGCGAGCCGCGGCGCCAGCAGATCGGCCACGGCCACCTGTCCGAGCACCCGCATCCCCGGGCGGACCTTCATCGGCCCGCGCATCGCGGCCGTCTGGAACCACGTCTCGTCACCATCCCGCAAGACAGCCTGCGCGCGCGCGGCGGGCAGCGTGGTGCTGCGGGCCAGCGCGCGGTCGCCCGCCACGTCCACCCTCCAGCCCACCGTCCCCCCGGCGTCGGTGATCACCACATCCAGCGCGCAGATCTGGCCCGGGGGCGTGGCCCGGGCGGCGTCGGCGGCCGCCAGCAGCGCCGCTCCCTCCCCCGCTCCGCTCGCTTCGACGGGCCCCGTCGCTTCGGCAGGCCCCGTCGCCTGGGCAGGAAGGACCACCAACAACGCGATCGCCCCCATCAGCGCCCGCGACAGCGCGCCCCGGCTGGCCCGCCACGCCGGCACGGCCGAGGCGATCATCGCGGCCGCCACCGTGAGGGGGAGCACGACGGCGTACCCCAGGGCGTCGAAGTGGAACAGCGCGGCGTAGCCCACGGTGAACCCCGGCGGCGGCGGCATGGGAATACCACCCGCAGCCACAACGATCACCGCGACGACCGACGCCAGTCCCGCCCCCCCGAGCGCCCCCAGCAGCCCCAGGATGGCCCCCTCGACGACGAACAACGTCACCACCCGTCGCTGACGCAGGCCGATCACCCGGAGCAGGGCGATCTCACTCCGGCGCTCGGCCACCACCGCCGCGATGGCATGCGACATCGACAGCACGGTGACCAGCACCATGAGCATCTGGAAGATGCCGAAGATGCGGTCGTACAGCGCGCGCACCGCGATGTAGTAGCGCGCCTGCTGGTACCACGGCCGGGCGGCCAGCCCGCTGTACTCGGGACGCTCCAGCACGCGCTTGACCACCGCGAGGGCGTCGTCGGTCTGCTCGGTCTCGCCGAGCGCCACCACCAGCAGATCGGCCGACTCGCCCACCACCAGATCCAGGGTCGTGATCAGCGGCAGGGTCGCCAGGGTGCGATCCAGCTCCGCCGCGCCCGTGCGGGTCAGCCCCGCGACCTCCAGGTCCATCGCGTTGGTCATGCCCTGATCGGTCGCCACGAGCAGCGTGACCAGGTCGCCGGGGGACACACCCAGGCGCTGTCCCAGGGGCTCACCGAGCAGGACCGCGTCGGCCGGAGCCTCGACCAGCGCCCGACCGGACACAGGCTTCACCAGCGGCGAGAGCACCCCCTCCATCGCCGG
This sequence comes from uncultured Enterobacterales bacterium, assembly GCA_964464515.1. Classification (GTDB taxonomy): domain Bacteria; phylum Myxococcota_A; class UBA796; order UBA796; family UBA2385; genus CAYXGP01. Next base: position 17,639 of record CAYXGP010000125.1, on the reverse strand, counting down.
ATCGGTGCCCACGCCCAGGAACACCCCGGAGCGCTCCCCGTTCACGAGCATGCCCGTGATGTGGCGACGGACGGTCTGACCGGCCAACAGAGCCGCCAGATCGGCCTCCGCGACCAGGGCGGCCTGCAGATCGCGGAGGGTCTGCGCCGGCACGCGATGGGTCTCCGGATCCGGGCTGTCGAACCAGTCCGCCGCAGCGATCTGGATGTGACCGTTGCCGGCCCGCGCGAAGCTCTCCGACAGCCCCCAGTAGGTGTTCCGGGTGAAGCCGTAGAACAGCAGGCCCCCGGCCGCCGCGGCCGCGAGGGCGCAGGCCGTCGTCGCGGTCCTCCGAGGGTTGCGCCGCAGGCCCTTGAGCGCCAGCCATAACAGACCGCTCACAGTGAGTTTTCCGGCGTCTCTCCGACCTGGCGCCCGCCATCCAACCGAACGACACGATCGGCGCGACCCGCCAGCCCCGGATCGTGAGTCGCCACCACCAGCGCGGCCCCCGCGTCGGCAGCAGCGCCGAACAGAAGATCCAACACAACACGGCCGGTCTCGGAGTCCAGCGCCGCCGTGGGCTCATCCGCGAACACGACGATCGGCTGATTCACCAGCGCTCGGGCGATCGCCACCCGCTGACGCTCCCCACCCGACAGGGTGCGCACGTCGCGATTCCGGAGCGCAGACAGTCCGACCCGTTCGAGCAGCGCGTCAGCTCGGTCGGCGGCCTCTCGACGCGACGTCCCGGCGAGCACCGCCGGCAGCAGGATATTCTCCCATGGAGTCAGCGCAGAGACCATGGGGTAGGTCTGGTGGATGTAGCCCAGCCGGCGGCAGCGGAAGTCGCTGCGCTCATCATCGGACAGCGCAGAGAGGCAGCGTTCGTCCAGGTAGACGCCGCCGGTCGTCGGGGGATCGAGCAGCGCAGACACGGCGAGTAGCGTCGACTTGCCCGATCCGGACGGCCCGACCAGGGCGGTGGCCTCCCCAGGGGGGAACTCCACAGAGACATCGCGCAGCGCATGCACCGGGACCCGACCCAGCGCCCACGTTCGGCTCACTCCCCGGAGCGCGAACATCAGCACCGCAAGAGGATGCGGGCGCCCAACCCTCCGGCGGTGCGCTGGACGAGCGCGCACTCCCCGCGCTGGGATCCTGTAAGGACATCTACCAGCCGAAGGCCGGTCGCGATGGGGTTGATCCGCACCTCGCGAGGTGCAGAGTCGAAGCGTTCGGGGACGGCCTCGAGCCGCCAGCCAGGGTACACGCGCGCCTGCTGGGAGGTCCCTTCCCACAGCTCCTCGAACACTCCCATCCAGACGTCCGTGATCACCGCCGGCGCGCCCTCTGCCGGCCCGAGCAGGACGAACGCCGCGGCCGGAGCCACCGTCCCGGGCACCCCGACCGCCCCCAGGCGCTCCCGCTCCTCCGGCGAGTCGGTGCAGACATCTACGCCGCCCACCAGCGCCCGCGGGATCACTCCGGCGCGCACACGCAGCATCGCAGCCTGTAGCGCGGCCTCGAACGAGACCTCCTCCTGCGAGACGGTGACGTTCGGCCCGTCGGCGCCCAGCGCGGTGGCGACATAGAACGCCGCCGTATTGCCTACACAACCGGCGAACATCATGGGGCTGCAGCGCGAGCGCTCCAGCGAGAAGATCGCGTGGCCCAGCGTCGAGACGTCGCGGGTGTTGCCCAGCCCGCTGCCGAGGAAGATCCCCAGGGGGCCGGGCCCCATCTGCGCGCGCGCCGCGTCATCCAACCCTTCCGTGCATGCCACGGCGCCGAGCTGACTGAGCTTGACGTAGGGTCCCACGCGGCGGAAGCGGCGGCCGAACCGGGCCTTGTAGCCCTCCAGGGCCGCCTCTCCGATGGCGGACCAGGCCCAGACCCCGATGGGAGCAGCGCCGCTGCAGATGCTGTCAGGCATCCGCCACCACCAGGCTCACGCAGCTCCCTCCGAACCCGAAGGCGTTGAACAGGTGGGCGCCGCGCGGCGCGGCGCCGCTGGCCGCCCCGGGCGCGATCCCCATCTCCGGCAAGGTATCCGTGAACCCCCCCCCGCCCCGCCCAAACCCACCCCCCACCCCGCCCCCCCCCCCCCCCACGGCTTTGACCCGGGGGGCGCCGCGCGGCGCGGCGCCGCTGGACGCCGCGGGAGCGATCCCGATCTCCGGATCGGTCTCCGTGAACCCCACCGAGCCCGGCCGAAAGCCAGCGGCGAGCGCCGCCAGCCACAGGGCCACCTCCAGCGCTCCCGCCGCCCCGAGGGTGTGGCCGATCTGCCCCTTGAGCGAGGCGAATCGCGGCGGAGCGCTCCCGAAGACCCGCGCGATCCCCCGGCCCTCCGCCAGATCGTTGTCGCGGGTGCCGGTGCCGTGGGCCTTGATCGAGCAGATCTGTCCGGGCTCCAGCCCCGACGCCTCGATCGCCCCGCGGATCACACGCTCGGCGGTGCTGCCGTCCGAAGACGACGCGGTGAGGTGTCGCGTGTCCAGCACGTTGGTCGATCCCAGGAGGGAGAACGGCCCCGGTCGGCCCCGATCGACCACCAGCACACCGCAGCCCTCGCCGAGCTGCAGGCCGGCGCGCGCGGCGTCGAACGGTCGGCACGGCTCCGGATCGACCAGCATCAGGCTGGTGAACCCCCGCAGGGTCAGGTTGGAGAGCAGATCAAAGCCCACCACCACCGCGCGATCGCAGGTGCCAGCCCGCAGGTGATCCCCGGCAGCCGCCAGCGACGCGGCCGACGAGGTGCAGGCCATCGAGTGCGTGAGCACCGGGCCGCGGGCATCGACCAACCGCGCGACGTGCTCGGCGACCTCCCCCGGTCCGCGCTGGACGAACTGCGGCTGCGCCGTGGGGTTTACCTGCCGCGCGACATGCAGCGCGATCTCGCTGGCGACGAAGTACCCGGTGGTGGTGCCCACGAACACGCCCGTCCGACCGGTCGCGGGGCCCGCCATCTCCACCGCCTCGGCGACCGCCCGCTCGACGATGGCCCGCGGCCGAGATTCCAGCGGGACATCCACCGGCGCCTCACCCACGCGGTGCGTCCCCTTCGAGACGAGGTGGCCCGAGTAGCGCGCCGGGCCGAGGCCGCGACGACCTTCGCGCAGTCCCCTCAACGCAGCGCGGGTGTCTGCGCCGAGAGCGCTGACGCTCCCCCATCCACGGATGAACAGGGGGGAAGTGCTCACCCCGCCTGCCGAGTCATTCTCTGCGCGATGTGATCGGCCAGCGAGCCCACGCTGCGAAAGACCGACTTGGCCGCGCTCAGATCCTTTATCCGCACGCCGTACTCGTCGTCGATGGCAGCGGCGATCTCCACCGCGTCCAGGCTGTTGAGATCGAGCGGCCCCGCGATCAGACGCTCATCGTCCGAGATGTCCGCGGGCGTGACGTCGTCGAGATCACAGACCTCGATGATCAGCGTCTTGAGGTGCTCGCGGAGCTCGCCAGAGGGAGGGGGGGCGGTCATGGCCGGGCCCTATCTTGGCGCATTGTCCGGGGCCCGATGAATTTGGCCCGGCGGGCCCGATGGAGGTGAGGCGTCTTCGCTGATCAGGCGTCTGGGGCGGTCAACTCAACGAGCGTCGGTGTCGATCGGGACCACGACGGAGCTGAGGGGGGATCAGGAGGGCGACCAGGGCCACCGGTTCCTGGGAGAGCCGTTGCGCTTTGGTCGGCCATCAGCTCCGTCGTGGTCCCGATCGACACCGACGCGACTACAGACAAGACCGGACCAGAGACGCATGAGCACTCATCTGGCATGGATGGTGATGCACCATCCGGGTTGCAAGGCTGCTTCACCTCCATCGGGTGCGCGCTGTAACCTACACAGCCCCGACTGCGCCGGAAGTGCCCTCTCGGGAGTGGTTGAAGGGGCCCCGGAGGCTGATGCGGCCACGCCTCACTCCGGCGGTGCCGATATAAAAGGGAATTCACCTGAAACCAGGGCTTGACACTCAACTAATAGGTATTAGTCCTATTATCATTACAGGATGATCGCCTGAAATATAACGCTGGGAGAGGCCATGTTGCTGATCGGACTGGGATCGCTCGCCGTCATGGCCGCGGGTACGCTCTGCGCGGTGGACGAGGTCACTGAAACTGCTGCAACTGCGACCCGTGACTACCTCCATCTGGAGCTGGAGCAGAGGAGAGCGCATGCCCTCTACCGCCAGGCCCATGCTTCCCTGAACAACATCAGTACTTTGCTGCTCAGGCTTGACTGGGCAGCGTACAGAGCACTTGAAGAGATCGCGCTCGTGCTGAAGGCCCCCACCCCGCAAGAACTGCTCGTGAATTCTCGACTGAGGCTGCTGGTGGAAGACGACTTCAGCGTCGACCGCGAGTCCGATGACGTGGTGATCGGTCTGGCCATGTCGTACTTGTCCCTTGCGCTCCCCCACACATGGCTCACAGGCAGGTACGCTTCGCTCGCCAACAAAGAGACCGCCAGCCTGTGCCGAGTCAGGACCGCTGAGCTTCAGCGGTCCCGTGCTGAATTGGCCGAACTCATCGTCACCCTCGATGAGCTCACGGTGCTGGTCACTGAGGAACAGTCAGACCTCGAAGAACTCCTGACCCGAAGCCGACCGCTCATCGGCCGAATGCGCTGCCTGGGTTCCTGGGACCCAAGGCGGCTCGTCATCGCCTGGCATCTCCGCTCAATCTCCGAGCGGACCCAGCGGCTGCGGGAAGTCGGCACCAAGCCCCTCCTGGAAAGCGTCGAGAGGTCCTTTCAGACCCTCTCGCTTCACTCCCCCACCCACGCGTAGGAAATCACATGAGTACACAGGCCATGACACCAAGCCAAGTTATCGCGGGGCCGCTCGCCCTCCCTGTGATCCAGTCAGGGCTGGAGATCGTCCCAGCGATCGTGGGCAAGATCGGGGACATTCTGAACCACAGAAAGCAGCTTGAGCGCGACATCGAGGAGATCCGCGCCAAACGTGACGCGTGTATCGTCGAGAACAGGGCCTCTACAGTCCATCGACTGTGTGACCACCGAGAGAACATGACAAGGCTCTTCCTCGGAAGGGATCGCGACCGCGCTCTCGAGCACCTGGCCTTTCTCCAGAAAGAACACCGGCACGAGGTGGTGATGAAGATCCTCGACGCCACGCTGGAGTGGGCGTTCGGAGAGACGCAGAGCCGCGAATGACCACACACGAAGAGCAGCGATTTCAGAGGTTCCTCTCCCGTATCCAGACGCCATCGCAGCGCTGGCCGCGTCCCAGCGTCACCGTCGACCTCGCTATCTACACCGCAGCGATCGAACGTCGCGATGCCCACCTCGAGGTGCTCCTCATCCAGAGAGGGGAGCCCCCGTTCGTCGGCCACTGGTCCCTACCAGGCGGCTTTGTACGCGTGGGGGACGCCTTCGATGATCTGGGGGAGTCGTTGGAGGAAGCCGCCCGTCGCGAGCTCCTGGAAGAGACGGGGCTGGGCCTCAAGCCCTCAGATATCTCCCTGGTGCAGATCGGCGCCTATGGCACGCCAGAACGGGACCCCCGCACCCGCGTCATCACGGTGGCCTTCTGCGCTCTGATCTCGCCAGAACAAAAGCGCCATGTTCGCTCTGGTGGAGACGCAGCTGCGGCTCGCTGGGTTCCCTGTAGCGCCGTGGCCGAGGAGGAGCTGGAACTCGCGTTCTCCGATCACAGGCTGATTATATTGGACGGAGTGCAGCTCCTGCGAGCTCGGGTCGTGGGGCTTCCCTCGCAGGCCCGTCGAGACGCCGCAGCTCTGTTGGGGGACGAGTTTCGCATGTCGGCGCTGGGTAAGCTCTACTGCGCCCTTGAACAGAAGCGGTACGATCCCGGGAGCTTTCGCAAGCGCTTCCTGGCCCTGGTCCGAGGTGGGATCATCGAGCCCACCAACAAGACCACGAGGCTGTCGGCCACCCCCGGGCGGCCGGCGCGCCTCTACCGCTTCGTCGGGGAGTGAACGGCGACGAGCTCCTCGCGCCGAGGCTGCGGCCTGGGGTAGATCGGCTCAGCCCGCGTTAGCGAGGCCGGATAGGCCCTGTCTCCTCTCCGACCCTGGAGGTCTCCGCATGCTCGCCCCCCTCTTCTTCGGCACGGGCCTCCTCGGCATGGGGCTCTCGATCGCCCAGGCGCAGGACCTCGAGATCCCGTTCGAGAAATTCGAGCTGGAGAATGGCCTCGACGTCATCCTCTCCGAGGACCACTCCGTGCCCTTCGTTTGGGTCAACCTGTGGTACGACGTCGGCTCCAAGGACGAGGTCGCCGGCCGCACCGGCTTCGCCCACCTGTTCGAGCACTTGATGTTCCAGGGCTCGGAGCACGCGCCCGACGACTACTTCGGGCCGCTTCAGCGCATCGGCGGCCGCATCAACGGCACGACCAACTTCGACCGCACCAACTACTTCGAGGGCGTCCCCGCGGAGTACCTGCCGCTGGCGCTGTTCATGGAGAGCGACCGCATGGGCTGGCTGCTCCCGGCGCTCACTGACGAGAAGCTGACCAACCAGAAGGACGTGGTGCGCAACGAGCGCCGCCAGCGCTACGAGAACCGGCCGTACGGCGAGGTCTGGGTGTGGCTTGTCGAGAACCTGTTCCCCGAGGGGCACCCGTACCACGTGCCCACCATCGGCCGGCACGAGGACATCGAGGCCGCCACGCTGGCCGACGTCAAGACGTTCTTCGAGAAGTGGTACGTGCCCGGCAACGCCAGCCTGGTCATCTGCGGAGACTTCGACCCGGCCGAGGCCCGCGGCCTCGTCGAGACCTACTTCGGCGACGTGCCCGCGGGGCCGGTCCCTGAGTCCATCTCGGAGGCGTCTGCGTCGCTCTCCGAAGAGAAGGTGCTCCGCAAGGAGGACGACGTCCCCCACGCGAAGGTATGGCTCGCCTGGCACAGCCCGGCGCTGTACGCCCCAGGAGACGCGGAGCTGGACATCGCCGCCGATCTGCTGGGCGGCGGCAAGGACAGTCGCCTGTACCAGCGGCTCGTGCAAGAGGATCAGATCGCCAAGGACGTGACGGTCTACCAGTCCAGCTCGATGCTCTCCAGCGCGTTCGTGATCTCGGCCACCGCGGCCTCCGGTCACGCGACCGACGAGCTGGTGGCGGCCATCGACGAGGTCACGGCCGAGCTCCTCGAGGGCGGCCCCACCGACGAAGAGGTCGAGCAGTCCCGCACCCGCTGGGAGGTCGCCTTCTACAAGCGCTTGCAGACAATCTCCGCCAAGGCCGACATGCTCAACCACTACAACAAGGCGTTCGGAGACCCCGGAGCCATCGACAAGGACCTCGCGCGCTACCTCGATCTGACCCGCGAAGGCGTCCACCAGCAGCTCACCGACACGCTGGTGCCTGGCCGCGTCGTGCTCCATGTCCGCCCGACGGAGGACCAGTAGATGCGTGCCCTCACCACACTGCGCCTGACTTCACGGAGATCCCGGACTGGACTGGGCACGCTGGCGTCTCTGGGGCTCCTGCTGTCCTGCGGCCCCAAGGAGCCGCCCGCTCCCGCCGCGGCCCCGCCGCCCGCGGAGCCGGCCCATCGCGTCGCGGCGCCCGGCCCGCTGTCGCCCCGCGCCTTCCAGGTCCCCGTGCCCCGACGCGAGAAGCTGTCCACCGGCCTGCCGGTGATCGTCGTGGAGAACCACGAGGTCCCGCTGGTCTACGTTCGCCTGGTCATCAACCGGGGCTCGTTCACCGATCCGTCCGGCATGCCCGGCCTGGCGAGCGTCACCATGGACATGCTCAACGAGGGCGCTGGCGACTACGACGCCGCCGGGCTGTCGTCTGCGCTGGAGAAGCTCGGCGCCACGCTCACCACGTCTTCGGGTCTGGACGGCGCGGAGATCTCCCTGAGCGTGCTGGGGCGCAACCTGGAGCCCGCGCTCGATCTGATGACCACCGTGCTGCTGGAGCCGACGTTCCCGAAAGCGGACTGGAAGCTGCTCCAGCGCAAGCGCCTGCAGAATCTGGAGGCTGCCCGGCAGGACCCCTCCAAAATCAGCAGCCGCGCGTTCGGGCACCTGATGTACGGCGACGCCTACGCCGGCCACCTGACCACCGCCGAGAGCTACTCGTCCATCAAGGTGCAGGACATGCGCGCGTGGTACCGCGAGAACGTCGTCCCCCAGGACAGCATGGTCCTCGTGGGCGGCGACATCTCCCTCGCCGAGATCACCCCCCTGCTGGAGGCCCGGCTGTCCGGCTGGGAGAAGACCGACGCCGCGCGCGCGAAGCTGCCCACTGCGGACGGGCTGCCCTCCCACGACGCCACCACGCTGTACCTGATCGACAAAACCGACGCGCCGCAGTCGGTGGTCAAGGTCGGCGCGTTCGTCGGCGATCGCCACGCCTCGGACTACACCGCCTTCGTGCTGGCGAACCGCGCCATCGGCGGGAACTTCTCGTCGCGAATCAACATGAACCTGCGCGAAGACAAGGGCTGGACCTACGGAGCGCGCAGCTACACCCGACACAACCACCTGCCGGGCCTGTGGCGCGTGGGCACCTCCGTGGTGACCGACCACACCGCCGACGCCGTGAGCGAGATCCTCCGGGAGCTGGCGCAGTCTCGCGGCAACACGCCGATCTCCGCCGACGAGCTGGAGGCCGCGCGGGGTGGGCTGCTCGGGAGCTGGCCGCTGGACTTCGAGCGCCCAGGGCACCTGCTCGACCAGACCCGCGGCATCTGGCGCTACCAGCTACCGCACGACTGGATCAGCGGATTCCCCGATCGGGTTCGCGGCGCCGATCTCGAAGACGTGCAGGCCGCCTGGAGCGCCCACATCGACACCCGCTCGCTGGTGATCCTCGTGGTGGGAGACGAAGGGACGATCGGCCCTGCGCTGGCCGAGCTGGATCTGCCCATCGTCCGGCTGAGCCCGGACGGCGCCCCGATCGAGTGATCCCCGTTACCTGAGATAGGACAAGGGGAACAGCATGAGCATCGAGAGTCGCACCATCTGGATGGACGGGGAGCAGATCCCGTTCGCGAATGCCCAGATTCACGTGCTCAGCCACACGCTGCACTACGGGCTGGGGGTCTTCGAGGGGATCCGATCGTACCGCCAGACCGGTGGCGGCGGCGGCATCTTCAAGCTGCGCCAGCACCTGCGGCGGCTGCTCGACTCGGTCAAGATGTGCCGCATGCAGATCCCCTACTCGATGGGGGATCTGGAGGCGGCCTGCATCGAGACGCTCAAAGCCAACGACTTCGAGGCGGCGTACATCCGGCCGATCGTCTTCCTCGGCATGGGCGAGATGGGGCTCGGCGCCCGCCGCAACCCCATCCACGTCGCCATCGCCACCTGGGAATGGGGCCCCTACCTGGGCGCAGAGGGGCTCGAAAACGGCATCCGCGTCGCCACCAGCTCGTTCACCCGCCACCACGTCAACGCCAACCTGCAGCGCGCCAAGATCGTCGGACACTACGTCAACTCGATCCTGGCCCGCTACGAGGCGGCCTCGAACGGCATGGACGAGGCGATCATGCTCGACCAGCAGGGGTACGTGGCAGAGGGCACCGGCGAGAACATCTTCGCGATCCGCGACGGCGTCATCAAGACGCCCCCGACGGTCAACATCCTGTCGGGCATCACCCGCCGCACCGCCATCGAGATCCTGGAGCACGAGGGTCACGAGGTCACTGAGATGCCGTTCGGTCGTGACGCGCTGTACGTCGCCGACGAGGTGTTCCTGACCGGCACCGCCGCCGAGATCACGCCGGTCCGCGAGATCGACCGACGCGAGGTGGGGCCCCCTGGTCCGATCACGAAGAAGGTGCAGGAGATCTACCTGGCGGGCGTCCGCGGAGAGATCCCCTGGATGTCCGAGCAGATCACCCGTTATTAGGATTGCTCCGAATTCAGAGGAGACTCCATGAGTATTGAGATCCGTCACGAGCTCGGCGCTGACGGAACCGCATCTGGTGTCGAGGCCGAGAACATCGCCGACATCGATCTCATCGATGAGCCCTTCGATCCGGATCTGATCGATGTCGTCACCCGAACGATGACGGTCAGCCTCCTTCTCAGTCGCTTGGAGACCAGCGCGCTGAATCTCCAACCTGATTTCCAGCGTCAGGCGGGCGTCTGGGATGACTGCCGACAAAGCAGACTCATCGAGTCACTCCTGCTTCGGATTCCACTTCCCAGCTTCTACGTCTCCGAGGACGTCCATGAAAACTGGGAGGTCATCGACGGGATCCAGCGCCTTACGTCAATCGTTCGGTTCGTGAAGCCGGCGCTTGTTCCGCAGGGAGCATTGTCTCTTCGGGGTTTGGAGTACCTCGGCGAACATTTCGACCGTGCATCCTACGCGTCGTTGGCGCCGCGTCTCAAACGACGCCTCATGGAGACGGAATTCACATTCCACGTCATACGGCACTCCACTCCCGAAGAAGTCCGATTCAACATCTTCGCCCGGATCAACACTGGCGGACTACCGCTCACCCACCAGGAGCTTCGTCACGCCCTGGTTCCCGGAAAGGCCAGGAACGTACTCAGGGAGTGGGCGGCGGACGAGCTGTTCCAATGCGCCATCGACCGCGGCGTCCGCGGACATCGCATGGCGGATCGCGAGATGGTCCTCCGTTACCTCGCGTTTCGACTGACCCCACCGTCGCAGTACGCGATATCCGACCTCAACCGCTTCCTCATCCAAGCCATGCGAAAGGTCAACGCCCTATCTGACGAGAGACTCGCCACCGAACGACGTGTGTTCCGGCAAGCCATGGACGTGGCGCGCGAGATCTTCGGCAACGACGCGTTCCGCAAGCGGTTCTTGCCAGAGGCGGGCCGCAACCCGGTCAATAAAGCCCTGTTCGAGTGCATATCCGTGAGCATCGCCAGCCTGAATTCGACTCGGCAGGCGCAGCTCATCTCCAACGCCGCCTCGATCCGCGCGGGCTTCATCGAGATCATGAACCAGCCGGATTTTGCGACGTCGGTCTCGGTTGGGACAGGAGACCCTCAGAAGGTCCAGAGGCGCTTCTCAACCATCCGTCACCTGTTGGACTCAATCGAGCCATGATCCACACCCTCAGACTTCGGCACTTCAAGGCCTTTGAGACGCTGGAACTTGAGTTGGGACAATTGACCCTCTTGTCTGGCCTGAACTCTGCTGGAAAGTCATCGATACTGCAAGCTGTCGGACTGCTCCGCCAATCCGCCAATGCCGGCATGCTCCAGCACACAGCCTCCGATCACCATGGCAACGAATGGCTGCTGAACGGCGCACTCGTTCAGATGGGGACGGCTCGGGACATCGTATATGAGTGGGCGAGCGACTCCAACGTCCGCATCGAGCTGGAGGCATCGGAGGGTAGATTCACGTTTGAAGCGCAGGTGAACAACCTGGACGCCGACGTGTTGGAGTGTGCCGTCGCGACCCGCGCGGAGACGACCAGGCTGCCTGCAGCGCTCACCGCAGGCTTCAATTACCTGCGCGCCGATCGCATCTCGCCCGCCCTCGTATACCCAAGCTCCCATCAGGAGGTGGTCCGCAAGCGTTCTCTCGGAGTTCAGGGAGAATACACCGTCCACTACCTCGCGAAATTCCAGGACGCGCCGATCGAGAATGACGCGATTCGTGAGGCTGGTGCGCCACCGGGGCTGCTCAACCAGGTGGTTCACTGGATGAACATCATCGCCCCGGGAATACGGGTGGAGCCCAAAGCGCTGAAGGGGACGGACTTTGTCACCGTCCGATTTGGATTTGGTGCTGCCGCGGGGTTGTCGGGTAGTTCCTCCTATCGGCCGACCCACGTTGGCTTTGGCCTGACCTACACGCTGCCGATCATCGTGGCGGTCTTGAGCATGTCTCCCGGCGATCTCCTGCTGCTGGAGAACCCCGAGGCCCACGTCCATCCACGAGGCCAGGCTGCGCTGGGTACAATGCTGGCCCGCGCAGCTGCCGGCGGCCTGCAGGTGATAGTGGAGACACACAGTGATCATGTGCTGAATGGTATTCGCCTGTCTGCGAAGGACGGCCTCATCAATCCCGATGACGTCGCGCTGCACTTCTTCCAACGGACCTCTCCGCAGAGCGTCGAGGTCGAGAGCCCCATCATCGATCGCTCCGGACGCCTCTCCCGCTGGCCGGCCGGTTTCTTCGACCAATGGGACCACGACCTGGACCGGCTGCTCGACTGATCGGGATCTTCACCGGTATGCCAACAATCTACCTCAACGAGCTGTCCTTCGACAAGGCAGACGTCCTCCCATACGAAGCCGTCGCGATCATCTTCAGTGATCTGATCGATCTACTCCGCGCGCTGAATCGAGAGGTCAACGGGCTCGTGATCGCATCGCATGTCCGGCTGACCGATCTGGTCATCGGCGTCCACCCCATCTCTCGTTGGCTGGGTGGCGATCGCGATAGAGTTCGCCGACTGCGCGCATTCGATAACCGAAGCCCGACCCGCTTTGAGCTGTCCGAGTTGGAGACTCTCCTGAGAGGGGTTCTGGAGTACCGGGTACAGGATCGAGCCGTGATCGGGCTCGGCCTGGCGAGCTGGCATGAGACCCTGGCAGTGAGTTTGAATCGAACGTCATGGAACACCTCCCACGTCGATGTCTCTCGCTGCATGCTCATCGAGAACGAGGAGGGAGACCTTGAGAACACCGATGACGTCGTATCGGCGCGCCACGCAAACGCGCCAGAGCACCTGCGCACCCACGTAGACTGGTTCGGCGCCGCCCGCGCCGCCTCGACGCCGCGCACCCCAGATGAGCTCTGGAGGCGTCGCCGGCGTTGGTTCCCGAACATTCGTTTCCTGCAACGTGTCGAATCGCAGATCCGCGACCTCCCCGCTGCCCACCCGTGGTTCTCGGCGATCATGAAGCGGCTACTGACTCTACAGAAAGCCACAGAGCGCTGGGACGGTCGGGGAGCGCCGATGTTTGGTATCAAGATCTCAGGGGAAGGGGAGCAGCGTAGGAGACTCTGCTACTGGACAGACCAGGACGGCGTGGAGCGACTCTTCGATCAGCACGCGCGGTTCACACCCGGGCCGGGGCGCATTCACTTTCGACTGGACGGCGCCAACCGGAGGCTGGTCATCGCACACGTCGGGCGTAAACTCGACGCCTGACGAGCGTCGTCAGCCGCCATCAGAGCGCAGCAGCGCTACCTGCCGCAGCACCTCAGACCAGGCGGTGCCCCCCCGAGATGTCCGCCGCTCCGCTGCGCTTTCAGGGCGCAACCACTCCCGGACCTCCGGAGTGAGCGCCGTGTGCGCCGCAGCAAACTCGGCGTCGGTGAGCTGGTGCAGCCCGATCCCCCGCGCCTCACAGTCGGCGACCAGGCGCCCGGAGACCCGGTGCGCATGCCGGAACGGCACCCCGGCAGTCGCCAGGAAGTCCGCGATCTCGGTGGCGAGGAGGGCGTCGCCCTCCAGATTCGGACCGGGAAGGATGGTCATCGACTCCACGCAGCCGGTGAGCACCCGGACGCATGCCAGCGTGGTGGACACCGCGTCGAACAGCGCCGGTCGATCTTCCTGAAGATCGCGGTTGTAGGCCAGCGGCAGGGCCTTCACGAGCGTGAGCAGCGTGACCAGCGCGCCCGTGACGCGCCCGGTCTTTCCCCGCACCAGCTCGGCGGCGTCGGGGTTGCGCTTCTGCGGCATGATCGAGCTTCCCGTGCTCCAGTCGTCTGAGAGCCGCAGCCGCGAGAACTCCCGTGACGAGCCGATGATCAGCTCCTCGGCGAGCCGCGACAGGTGGCTCGCGCAGATGGCGCAGACCGACACCGCCTCGATCACGTGATCGCGCGCAGACACAGCGTCCATCGCGTTCTCGATCACGCCGTCGAAGTCCAGCAGCGTCGCGGTGTGCTGGCGGTCGATTGGGTGGGGGGTACCGGCCATCGCCGCCGCGCCCAGCGGGCTGCGATTTACGCGCCGTCGGGCGTCGGCGATGCGCTCGCGGTCGCGGGCGAGCGACCAGGCGTGCGCCAGGAGCTGGTGGGCCAGCCAGATCGGCTGCCCGCGCTGCAGGTGGGTGTAGCCGGGCACGAGCACACGGCCGTCGCGCTCCGCGCGCGAGACCAGCGCGCTGATGAGCGCCGCCACCGCCGCGTCGAGGTGATCGAGGCGCGTCCGCAGCCACAGGCGGACGTCGGTGGCGACCTGATCGTTGCGCGAGCGCGCCGTGTGCAGCTTGCCGGCCGCCGACCCGATGTGCTCGTGGAGGCGACGCTCGACGGCCATGTGGATGTCTTCGTCAGAGATGTCGGGCTGCCAGCCCGCCGCCAGATCCGCCCCGACTGCGCGCAGCCCATCGCGGATCGCCGCCCCCTCCTCGGCGGTCAGCAGGCCGACCGCCTCGAGCATGGTCGCGTGGGCGGTGCTGCCCGCGAGATCCTCGGCCCACATCTGCAGGTCTGTGCTCAGCGACTCGCCGAATTCGCGCATCAGCGCGCTGGGCTCACCGGCGAATCTTCCGTCCCAGAGGCTCATCGGACGCTCACCCCTGGTGACCCTGAACGCGGGCGACGGTCTGGTACGACAGCGCATACAGATCGATGAAGCCCTTGGCCGCGGAGCGATCGAAGGTGTCGCCGTGGGAGTACGTCGCCAGCCCCTCGTCGTACAGCGAGCAGGGAGACCGCCGACCGGTCACTCGAACCAGCCCACCCGACAGACGGAGGCGCACCTCGCCGGAGACGACCTGCTGGGTCTGCTCGATGAACGCCTGGAGCGCGCGCCGCAGCGGCGAGAACCACGTGCCGTTGTAGATGAGGTTTGCGAAGTCCTGGGAGACGCGCCGCTTGTAGTCGAACGTGGGGCGATCGAGGACGATCCGCTCCAGCTCGGTGTGCGCCATGTGGATGAGCGTGGCGGCGGGGGCTTCGTAGACCTCGCGGCTCTTGAGGCCGACCACGCGGTTCTCCACCATATCGATGCGGCCGATGCCGTAGCGGCCAGCCAGCTCACCGAGGCTCTCCAGCAGCGCGACGCCGCTCATCCGCTCGCCGTCGATCGACACCGGGATCCCCCGCTCAAAGCCGAGGATGATCTCATGGGAGCCGGGGGGAGCGGAGGTGGGATCGGCCGTGAGGATCCAGGCTTCGGCGGGAGGCTCGGACCACAGATTCTCCATCTCGCCGCACTCGATGGCGCAGCCCCAGATGTTCTGGTCGATCGAGTAGGGATTCTCGCGCGTGACGGGGATGGGGATCCCCCGCTCCACCGCGTAGTCCACCTCAAGCTCGCGCGTGGTCAGCTCCCACTCGCGCAGCGGCGCGAGCACCGTGAGGGCGGGCGCAAGCGCGCGCGCAGTGACCTCGAAGCGCAGCTGATCGTTGCCCTTTCCGGTGCAGCCATGCGCGATGGCATCTGCGCCGACATCCTGCGCGACCTCCACCAGCCGCTGCGCCAGCAGGGGACGCCCCAGGGCGGTGTGCAGCGGGTAGGTGCCCTCGTAGAGGGCGGTGGCCTTCACCGCTGGCCAGATGAATTCGCCGACGAAGCGCTCGCGAAGATCATCGACGACAGCGTCGGTGGCGCCGGTATCCAGCGCCTTCTGCTTGACGGCCGCGAGGTCCTCGCCCTGCCCCAGGTCGCCGGTATATGTCACGATCTCGCAGCCGTACCGCTCCTTCAGCCACGGGATCATCACGGAGGTGTCAAGTCCTCCGGAGTATGCGCACACCACGCGTCGAATCTGCTCGGCCATCACCCCTCCGTCTGCGGCCTGCGGGCCGCGGTGGCCGGGGCCTTATCGCGCCACCCCTAGACGCCCCACGCATGAGCCCGCAAAAAGGGCCCCCCAAAGAAGATGCCCCACGAGGTCGCCAGATGGCGTCCCCATGGGGCAGAAGTTCTCGCGAGAGCGCAGGGCTACCGCGGATCGAACGGAAGTATTGGAGGGTTGGCGCTCAAGCAGTCCGGCGTTCACGGAGGATGCGATCGACCTCGGGGAATACGCGGTAGTGGGTGATCACCTCTCCGAAGGTGTTCTTCCACTGCCGGACTCGCTCCCGACTCACGCCAAACTCGTTGGCGATGGCCTGACCGCTCTGTCCGTCGGCCAACGATTCGAGCAATCGCCGAAATCGTCGCCGTCCGTAGTGCTTGATAAAGTTACGCGCCACCCGCTCGCGGCTCTTCGGGCTGATGACGGCCATCCTGTTCTCCCTTGGTTTCTCTCGATGTCACACCCGACGGGTGCCGGGTGCCTCCCTTCTGTTGAGCCCCTCTCCGGGCCCGACGTGGATCAGCTTGGCATTCTCCCGTTGACACGTCAATCGGAATTCCCAAGAAACAACCAGAATTCCAGCGTCCCCCCAGAAGCCCATGAACTCCCGTGGAGCGGCCTCGATGTCCCCTCGCCACACCAAGATCGTCGCCACCATCGGACCCGCCAGCCGGGGCCCGCAGATGCTCCGCTCGCTGCTCCAGAGTGGCGTCAACGTCTGCCGTCTGAACGGATCACACTCCAGTCATGAGTCGCTGCGCAGCGACGTCGCGCGCATCCGTCGGGCCGCCGCCGATGAGGGCCTCAACGTCGCGATTCTCCTCGACCTGCAGGGGCCCAAGATCCGCACCACCCGCTGTCCGACCCCCCTGCGGTTGGAGAGCGGCGACACCCTCACCGTGGTGATGGATCCGGACCTCCAGGGCTCTGGACATCGCGTCGGGACCACCTGGCCAACCATGGCCGATGACGTCGCGGCGGGGGAGCCGGTCTTCTTCGCCGACGGCGCTCTCTCGGGCACGATCGCAGAGATCCGGCGCGGCGCGCAGGCTCGCCCCGCCGAGGTCGACATCCACATCGAGGTCGGCGGCGCCCTGGGCTCCGGCAAGGGGATCAACCTCCCCCAGACCCTCATCTCCGCGCCGTCGCTCACCGACAAGGACCGCGCCGATCTGCTGGTCGGGGTGCGCGCCGGCGTCGACTACGTGGCGCTGTCGTTCGTGCGCTCCGCTGCCGACGTCGCCGATCTGCGGGCGGCGCTGGCGGACGCCGGCGAGCCCGATCTCCCCATCATCGCCAAGATCGAGAAGCCGCAGGCGGTGAGCAATATCGAGGAGATCCTCGACGCAGCCCAGGGGATCATGGTCGCCCGCGGCGACCTGGGCGTGGAGATCCCCCTGGAGCGCGTCCCGGTGGTCCAGAAGGCGCTGATCGCCGCGGCCAATCGCCGGGGGCGCCTCGTGATCACCGCCACCCAGATGCTCGACAGCATGGAGCGGAACCCGCGCCCCACCCGCGCGGAGATCACCGACGTGGCGAACGCCATCCTCGACGGCACCGACGCCGTGATGCTGTCCGGTGAGACCGCCATGGGCGCCTGGCCCGAGCAGGCGGTGCGGGTGATGGACCGCATCGCCCGACAGGCCGAGGGCAGCGCCTTCCACGTCCCCCCTTCTCTCGACGACCTCCCCACCCCCCAGGGCGCCGAGCAGACCCTCCTGCGCGCCGCCGCGTTCGCCATCCGCGCGGAGCCGCGTCCCCTCGTGGTGTTCACCTGGAGCGGCAGCACCGCGCTGGTGGCGAGCAAGTTCCGCCCGGCGGCCGGCATCTTCGCGATCACCTACGAGCAGCCGGTCGCCGACAGCCTGGCGCTGGCCTGGGGAGTCCAGCCGCTGCTCATCCCGGCCATCCACGGCACCGACGACCTCATCCCCTCTGGCGAGCAGGCGCTGCTCGACGC